>CAZAWN010000007.1:0-26279 GCA_964488825.1 uncultured Methyloversatilis sp.
CGGTGACCAGTTCCGTCACCGGGTGTTCGACCTGCACGCGCGTGTTCATCTCGATAAAGTAAAACTCGCCATTCTCGAAGAGGAATTCGAAAGTGCCCGCACCTCGGTAGCCAATGCGACGGCAGGCCTCGGCGCACCGTTCGCCGATGCGGGTAATCGCGCGGCGATTCACTTCCGGCGCTGGCGCTTCCTCGATCACCTTCTGGTGGCGACGCTGCATCGAGCAGTCGCGCTCCGACAGCCAGATCGCGTTGCGGTGGTTGTCAGCCATCACCTGGATTTCGATATGACGCGGATTCTCCAGGAACTTTTCCATGTAAACCATGGGATTGCCGAAAGCGGCCTGCGCTTCGCTGCGCGTCATGTTGACAGCATTGATCAGCGCCGCCTCGGTATGCACGACGCGCATACCGCGTCCGCCGCCGCCGCCCGCCGCCTTGATGATCACCGGATAGCCGATGCTGCGCGCAATCTTGACGATTTCTTTGGGATCTTCGGGCAACGCTCCCTCGGAACCCGGAACACAAGGCACATCCGCTTCCTTCATCGCGTTTTTGGCTGAAACCTTGTCGCCCATCAGACGGATGGTTTCGGCACGCGGGCCGATGAAGACGAAGCCGGATTTTTCCACCCGCTCGGCGAAATCGGCGTTTTCGGAGAGGAATCCGTAACCGGGATGAATTGCTTCGGCGTCGGTAACCTCGGCCGCAGAGATGATTGCCGGAATATTCAGGTAGCTTTGGCCGGAAGGAGGCGGGCCGATGCAAACCGATTCGTCGGCCAGCTTGACGTACTTGGCCTCGGCATCGGCTGTGGAATGGACGGCGACGGTACGGATGCCCAGCTCGCGACAGGCGCGCAACACACGCAAGGCAATTTCGCCGCGATTTGCAATAAGTATTTTCTCGAACATGACGCTACCTTGGCTTAACTTGCACGAATCATTCAACCAGGAAGATCGGTTGGTCGTATTCGACCGGCTGGCCGTTATCGACCAGAATCGCTTTCACGACGCCATCGACTTCCGATTCGATCTCATTCATCAATTTCATCGCCTCGATAATGCACAAGGTATCGCCCTTCTTGACGGTTTGTCCGATTTCGACAAACGAGGGAGAGCCGGGGCTGCCGGAGCGGTAGAAGGTGCCAACCATGGGCGATTTGACTTGCTGGCCCGACGGCGCTGCAGGTACGGCCACTTCGGTCGCGAAACCCGGCGCTGGCGTGACGGCAGTAACGGCCGGTGCAGCCTGCTGCGCCATCGGCATGCTGACCATGGTGGTAGCGGGTACGGCGGTGAGGTGCTTGGCGATGCGGATCTTTTCCTCGCCTTCGCTGATTTCAAGTTCGGAGATACCCGAGTTTTGTACCAGGTCGATCAGGGTCTTGAGCTTTCTGAGGTCCATGCGTTTCTCCTATCCGCCTCGATGAGGCGCAAAAATCGATGAAGATGAGCCAGGATAAAGGCTATTTACTTGAGAATGCGGGCTAAGGCGGCTTCCAGTGCCAGGCCGTAACCGTGTGCGCCAAGACCGCAGATCGTGCCGACGGCGATATCCGAGAAGTAGGAATGGTGACGGAAGGACTCACGCGCAAAAATGTTCGAGAGATGCACTTCGATGAACGGGATGGAAACAGCCGCCAGTGCGTCACGCAATGCCACGCTGGTATGCGTATAGCCGCCCGGATTGACGATGATGAATTCGACTCCCTCGGCGCGGGCTGCCTGAACCCGATCAATCAAGCCGCCTTCGCTGTTGCTTTGGAAGCTCTCTATCTGGACACCGTCGCGACGGGCGCGCGCTTCCATTTCGTTGTGGATGTCAGCGAGCGTGGTACGGCCATAGATCTCCGGCTCGCGCGTGCCAAGCAGGTTGAGATTGGGGCCGTGCAGAACCAGAATCCTGGCGCTCAAGGCTTCGGCGCGCGCCTTGCCGCTACGCCTTTTGGCAGATGATTTTTGCTGCGTTGAATTCGACATAGCTGCAAGTTTGCCGCAAATCGATACATCTTGTCCAGTTCACGCTTTGCCGTCGCGGAGCAAGGCAATCACCGCGTCCAGCTTTGCACGGGCTCGGCTACGACCGTCGGCGCCCTTGAAATGGATGCGTTCTTCGCGCGGCTGAAGAACGATCAGATTGACTGGCAAGTCCTCGTCTTCCAGCATCAGCACGGCTTCAACGCGATCCGAACGGGGCGTCCCGTGACGAAAATGAATCCCTTCGTTGAGCAGGAATATTTCGACTTCCTTCGCGCTATCCGGGAAGAGCAGGAGGTCGATGCGGGAGTGGCGGGTTGCCGTCCCGTCGAGTACCGATCCGGTCAGGTAGGGGCTGAAACGCTCCAGCAGGCGCATCAGATCGACGGCAACCGTGCGCAACCAGACGAGCAGTTCGGCCTGCTCTTCTTCCTGATAGATGGCGTGGTAATCGCGTACCGCATCCTGTACTTCCTCGTTACCGGGGAGCGGGAAGTTTTCCGGCAGGCCGAGTTGGCGCACCGCCTTCTTCTTGGCGGCGCCGTACTCCATACCGTCTTCGGCGATCAACCGAGCCGCTGTTTGCGCCAATTCGGAGCGCAAAGCCGTGGAGTGATGATTCTGGACGCGGGCGGGGCGACTGCGACGCGGCATGGACAACTCCTGGCTACCGTAGAATGATCGCATTCTAGCCTTTGGCCCTGTCTCCGCCATGCACATTCATATTCTCGGCATTTGCGGCACCTTCATGGGTGGCATCGCCCTCATCGCCCGTGCCGCCGGTCACAAGGTGACGGGTTGCGATGCCAACGTTTATCCGCCGATGAGCACCCAGCTCGCCGCCGCGGGGATCGACCTGGTCGAAGGCTATGGCGCCGACCAAATTGCACTGAATGCCGACCTTTGGGTGGTTGGCAATGCCATTTCGCGCGGCAATCCGTTACTTGAAGCGATTCTCGCGCACAACCAGCCCTATGTTTCCGGCCCGCAATGGTTGGCCGACTCTATCTTGCGCGACAAGTGGGTACTCGCCGTCGCCGGTACGCACGGCAAAACCACCACCTCCGCGATGCTGGCCTGGATACTTGCCGATGCTGGGATGGAGCCCGGTTACCTGATCGGCGGCGTGCCGCAGAATTTCGGCAAGTCGGCCAACTTCAGCGATTCCGCTTTTTTCGTCGTTGAAGCCGACGAGTACGACACCGCTTTTTGCGATAAACGGTCGAAGTTCGTTCATTACCGCCCGCGCACGCTCATTCTGAATAACCTCGAATACGATCACGCGGACATCTTTCCCGATCTTGCTGCTATCGAAACGCAATTTCATCATTTGGTGCGGACCGTTCCGGGCAACGGCCTGATTGTCACCAATGCTGCCGAAACGGCGCTGGAGCGGGTGCTGGCACGCGGCTGCTGGACGCCGCTCGAACGCTTCAATGCACCCGATGACTGGCATGCCAGCGGCGACGATGTAAGCGGTCTGCTGTCAATCTCTTGTAATGGCGATGAAGTTGGCAACATTTCCTGGCAACTTTCCGGAACACACAATCGCAACAACGCTCTGGCCGCGCTGCTGGCGGCGCGGCACGCTGGTGTACCCTTGAGTCATGGACTGGCTGCCCTGACGCGCTTTCTCAATGTCAAGCGCCGTCTCGAGTTGCGCGGCACAGTCAATGGCGTGTCTGTTTACGACGACTTCGCCCATCATCCGACCGCCATTGAAACCACGCTCGCCGGTCTGCGTGGTCGTGTTGGCGCCGTGCGCATCCTTGCCGTGCTGGAACCCCGCTCGAACACCATGAAGCTCGGCGCCATGAAGGATGCGCTACCCGGCAGCCTGAGGGATGCCGACCGGGTTTTCTGCTACGCCGCCCAATTGGGCTGGGATGCCGCCGCCGCGCTTGCCCCACTGGGGGAAAAAGCGCAGGTCAGCAACGATCTTGCCGACTTGGTGCGCGATATTGTTTCGGCCGCCCGTCCGGGCGACCACATTCTGGTGATGAGCAACGGCGGGTTTGGCGGCATCCATCAGAAGCTGCTCGACGCACTACAGGCCTGAATGTTCGTCAAGATCGTCATTCTCCTGTTGCTGCTGATCGTGGTGGCCAGCTTATTCGTTCAGCGCACCGGCGGGACAAAAGCGCAAGGGAAACCGGCCAGTCCGGCTGTCCGTACCCTGTTCATGCGCATGGCCTTGGTTTTGCTGGCGGTCGCCGCTGCGGTGGCCGTCGTGCATTTCCTCTCTGGATGCGCTCCGCAAGGAAAAAGCTTTCACGCCCAGGACATTACCGGGGCGGACTACGCCGAGCTCGAACGCCTCGACGGCTTCATCAACCACCGGGGGAGCCGTCACGCCAGCGCCGACTTTCAGGGCAAGCTCGTGTTGGTCGTCTTCGGTTACACGCAATGCCCTGATATTTGCCCAACCACCCTGGCGACCCTGCGGGATGCGCTGCAACAGCTGGGTTCTGCCGCGGAACGCGTGCAAATTCTGTTCGTAACTGTCGATCCCGAGCGCGACACGCAGGCTGTCCTGGCCGACTATGTGCCCTGGTTCGATTCACGTTTCATCGGCCTGCGCGCCGAACCCGACGAGACGCGCGTCGCTGCACAGGCCTTTCGGGTGTTCTACGCCCAAGCGAAATCCGGACGGGACGCCAATGCACAGACCTACAGCATTGACCACACGGCGGAAAGCTACGCCTACGACACACAGGGACGACTGCGTCTCAGGATTCACCACGCCGCAACCAGCCAGCAAATAGCTGAGGACCTTGGTAAGCTATTGGCCCATCAATAGCCATCCTTCCGCCCATGTTCCGCGCCCTTTTGAACCAGCCCGGCGTTCTCGCCACCACGCTTGCCGCGGCGGGCATCCTGATGATCACCATGGGCGCACGGCAGTCGATGGGCTTGTTCGTCAGTCCGCTCAACACATCAACCGGGCTGGGCATCGCGACGATCAGTCTGGCGCTGGCCGTGGCGCAATTCGTCTGGGGGGCGGCTCAACCTGTCGCGGGCGCCATCGCCGATCGCTATGGTCCACGCCCGGTGCTGATCGGCGGTCTGTTGATTGCCGCGCTGGGCAGCGCGCTGACGCCCTTCATGAGCTCCGGCCTTGGCCTGATATTCGCCATCGGCCTGCTCACCGCCGCGGGTTCCGGGGCGAGCAGTTTCTCCGTGCTGATGGGCGCCGCAGCGCAGCGTCTGCCGCTCGAAGCCCGTGGTTCGGCTTCCGGCGTCATCAACGCAGGCGGTTCCTTCGGCCAGTTCGTGTTCGCCCCTATCCTCCAGAAGCTGATCCAGGGAATCGGCTGGATGAATGCGATGTGGGCGCTTGCTCTGGTCACGCTGGCCGCCTTGCCCTTGGTCGGCAAGCTCACCCGGTCATCGACGCAAAGCACCCAGCATCCCGAACCCGATCAGGGACTACTGCGCACCATCGCTTCCGCCATGCAGGATCGCAGCTATCTGTTGTTGCACGCGGGTTTCTTCACCTGCGGATTCCATATCGCCTTCCTCGTCACCCATCTGCCGGGCGAGGTCGATCTGTGCGGCCTGCCGCCCAGCGTGGCCAGTTGGTCATTGGCGATCATCGGCTTGGCGAACATCTTTGGCAGTCTCTATGCCGGCGCTTGCGTGGCAAAGTATCGTAGCAAGTACGTGCTTGCAGCCATGTATGGTTCGCGCGCCCTGCTGATCGCCTGGTATCTGATGATGCCGCGCACCGAGATGACCTTCTATATCTTCGCGGCCGGACTGGGATTTACCTGGCTCGCCACCGTACCTCCCACCGCCGCCATTGTCGGGAAGCTGTTCGGTGTGCGTTATCTCGCCACACTGTTCGGCCTGACGCTGCTGTCCCACCAGATTGGCGGTTTCTTCGGCGCGTATCTGGGCGGACTGGCGATTACGTCGTTCGGCGATTTTGGCTGGATGTGGTACGCCGATATGGCGCTGGCCGCCTTCGCCGCGCTCGTCAATCTGCCGATCCGCGAAGCGCCCGTAGTACGGCCAGTCAGCGCCTGAAAGTAAACGGGCCACCCCCCTTGCGTCCGGGAGCGACCAAGCGTTGCTGCGGTGAATTTACATTCGCGGCGCGAGCACGCCCTTCATCTTCTGCATCGCCTTCGCTTCGATCTGACGAATGCGCTCGGCCGAAACACCGTACTCGGCAGCTAACTCGTGCAGCGTGGCGGCTTCCTCACCCTCTTCGACCAGCCAGCGGCGCTGAACGATAGTGCGGCTGCGCTCGTCGAGGCTGGCCAGAGCGTCACGTAAACCGCTGTCGTGCAGGCGGTCGCGTTCCTTGCGTTCCATCTGCATCGAAGGTTCGACGCTGATGTCCGCCGCAAGATAGGCGATCGGGGCGTAATGTTCGTCATCGTCGTCAGAGAGCGGTTCGAGCGAAACATCGGCGCCGCTCATGCGGGTTTCCATTTCGACCACTTCTTCGGGCTTGACGCCCAGTTGGCTGGCCACCGAGCGGACTTCCGCCGGGCTGAGACCGGCAAAGCCGCTTTCCGCATTCGCCTCGTGCGCAATGGCAGACTTCATGCTGCGCAGGTTGAAGAACAACTTGCGCTGTGCCTTGGTCGTCGCCACCTTCACCAGGCGCCAGTTCTTCAGGATGTATTCGTGAATCTCGGCCTTGATCCAGTGCAGAGCGAAAGAAACCAGGCGCACGCCACGTTCCGGATCAAAGCGTTTGACGGCCTTCATCAGGCCGATGTTGCCTTCCTGGATCAGGTCGGCGTGCGGCAGCCCGTAACCGAGATAGCCGCGCGCAACAGCGATAACGAGGCGCAGATGGGACATGACAAGCCCGCGTGCGGCGCTGAGATCGCCGTCGTCGCGAAAACGGCGGGCGAGGTTTTTCTCTTCCTCTTCCGTCAGCAGTGGCACACGGTTTGCGGTAGAAATATAAGCTTCAATGCTGCCGGTTGCGGACGGCACTGGAAACTGGGCAAGGGTCAATGCGTGGCTCATGTCGGGTCTCCTTTGTGGAAATATTAGCACTCTTCTCATTGGAGTGCTAACAATCAAAAAAGTTCCAGACTATTTTACTGGGTTTTTAGCAAGGGATGAACCGGCACTCCCGTCACGACCCGGACATGGAAGTCTTCCGGCAATTTCCGGCGGGCCGCCTCGGCTGCCTCTCGGCTGGTGAAGCCGGCAAAGCAGCAAGCCCCCGACCCGGTCATGCGGGCATCGCCAAAGCGGCGTAGTTCGGCGAGATAACATCCAATTATCGGATGCAGGACGGCGGCGACCGGTTCCATGTCGTTGCGCCCGAAACCGGGACGCCAATCGGTCGGATGAATTTCCGCCGTGTCGCGTTTGAGATGCGGGGAACGAAAGATGTCCGCCGTCGGTACATGCACCGGCGGCATGGCAAGCAGGTAGCATTCATCCGGTACGGCGACATCGGCGAAGCGCTCGCCAATCCCCTCGGCGAAACAGTTGCGGCCATGAATGAAGATCGGCACGTCCGCGCCCAGCCCGAGCCCGATTTCCTGCAGGCGTTCGCGCGACAGGCCGCATCCCCAGAGATGGTTGAGGGCGATGAGAGTGGTTGCGGCATCGGAACTGCCACCGCCCAGTCCGCCGCCCATCGGGATGCGTTTGTCCAGATGGATGGAAGCGCCCGCTGCCGTAGCGCCAGCGCCGATTTTCAATGCCTCGGCGGCCCGAACCACCAGATCCTGCTCGGGGGGTACGCCGGGCGTCGGTGTTGCGAGGATGATGCGTCCATCGCTACGCGGTTCGAAGCGCAGCGTATCGGCCAGATCGATGAAGCGGAACACCGTCTGCAAACGGTGATAACCGTCGCTACGCCGACCGACGATGTGCAGGAACAGGTTCAGTTTCGCCGGTGCGGGCCAATGGCTTTCCCAGTTCATTCGACCTCGGTCCATTCGGTGATTTTCAGACGCACCGCGACATCGTCGCGTTCCAGTTCGATGAGCGTCGGCAGGGCATGCTCAGCGGCGCTTTCGCGCTCGACAACCCGCATCGCCCAGCCATCGGGCAAGCGCTCGACATCATTGGCGCCAAGCAGCCAGCGCACTACGCTCGTCAGTGGCAGGGGAAATCCGAACACTTGCTCGGCCAGCGCAGCCATGTCGGCGGCGGCATAGCTGCGCTTGTCCGCCAGCGTCAGTTGCGCGCCGGCCGGGGAACGGAGAATTTCGGCGACCCCCTGCCCGAGCGGGGTGGCGAGCAGGATTTCATCGCTAGCCGGGGTGTGACGCCAATCGATATTGACGTGGTAACGCGCTTCGCCCTGCCGGACAGCGAGCCGACCCAGCAGCGCAAACTGGGTGATTTCGCTCGCGGGCGGACGAACAATCGCTGAAGGAACCGATGCGCACCCCATCAGCCACAGGGAGGTCAGCAGACCAAGCAAAAACACGCGCATCGGACAGAGCGGCGGTTAGGCAGACAAGCAAGCGGGCCTAACGGGTGAGGCGCTTGATGGTTTCGGCCAGCGTCTCGTTTTCCGGGAAATCCTGGCGCGCCTTATCCAGGGTCTGCCGCGCTTCGTCCTGTCGTCCAAGCGACCAGAGCACTTCGCCGATGTGCGCGGCGATTTCCGGATCAGCACGAACACCGAACGCGCGCTTGAGGTAATCGAGCGCGCCCTGCAAGTTGCCTTGCCGGAACAGCACCCAGCCCTTGCTGTCGAGAATGAAAGGGTCGTTGGGCGCCAGTTCCAGGGCGCGCTCGATCAGCGTTCGCGCTTCGTCGAGACGGATATTGCGTTCGGCCAGTGAATAGCCAAGGGCGTTCAAGGCGTGCGCATGATCGGGCTTGATTTCGAGCAAACGACGCAGATGCGTTTCCAGCTCGTCAATGCGCCCAAGCTTTTCGGCCAGCAGGGCAAGATCGTAAAGCAGCTCGGGTTGGTCGGGCTGTTGCGTCAGCGCATCGGTGAGCACGGCGTGCGCATCGGCGGGCCGACCCGCATCGCGTAGAAGTTGCGCCTCGCCGACCAGCAACTGCACTTGTTCGCTTGCTCCTTTCGACTCGGTGGCGCGCAGATGGGCACGCGCGGCATCGAGTTGTCCGCGCTTGGCCAGCATCGCGGCGGCATGCATGCGGGCGGTCAGATACTGCGCGCCGCGACCAACGGCATTGAACCAGTTGAGCGCCTCGTCCCAGCGTTTGCCTTCTTCGGCAATCTGGCCGAGAAAATAGCGCGCCTTGTCGGCTTCGCCATGGCCAATCTCGATCAATCGCTTCAAGTGCTTTTCCGCATCCTGCGTGTCGCCCAATTGCATCGACAGGACAGCAACGGCAAAAACAATGTCGCCGCTCTTTGCCGGATCGGCGGCGCTGATATCGAGCAGGTGGCGAAATTCGCGGCGCGCGTCGGCGTATTGCTTGGCGCCTGCCAGCAAACGCGCGTAGGCGAGACGCGCATCATGCGCTTGCGGATTGGCGCTCACGAAAACGCTTAACGCTACCGCGGCTTCGTTGCGATCCTCGGTGAACTGAGCACGAAACAGGGCAGCGCCCTCCCAATCCGGCTTGAGCGCCAAGGCCCGGTTGATGGCCGTGAGCGCCCCGGGCAAATCGCTCGCCTCGGCGGCAGCCTGCGCGCGAGCGTAATGGGTCTCGGGCAGATTGACATAGGGCTCGGTCACCGCATCGACAATTTCGCGCACCTTCTGCCGGTCTCCGCCGCGCGAAAACAGGCGATTCACATGCATCAGGTTACGCGGTAAAGATTGAGGTTCGCTGGCGAGAATGGTCGGCAACATGGCCTTGAGCTCGTCGTAACGGCCGACGGCAGAGAGCAGGCCGATGACCGCCTGGCGCGCCAGCATCGATTCCGGATCGGTCTCCAGCCAAAGATGCGCCGCCTGGAGTGCTGCATCGTGGCGGCGACTGTGCATGGCGATCTCGGCGGCGCGGCGGGCGACGCGCGGGTCGCGCGTTTCCTTGGCAAGATCGAGGTAAAGTGCGGCAGCATCGGCGAACTGACCGCGCTGTCCGGCGATTTCGGCCAGCAGGAAACCGAATAACAGGCGAGGCGTCAGCTCGACATTGGGAAAGCGGTTTTGGAGATCGTCAGACTCGCTGTTGCGTACCGCTTCCTTGTCAGACAGGGGCTGCCCGGTCTGCGCCATAGCGGCGCCTCCGGTTATCAAAGCCGCAACAAGAAACAGGGCGGAAAGTGGTTTCATGGGGATTGTGATTTGGCCCGTTTACAATGGTGTCATGTTAGCAGTTTCCCATCGCCGTCATGCCCGAACTGCCCGAAGTTGAGGTAACCCGCCGCGGCATCGAGGCGCGCGTCGGCGGCGCACGTCTGGACCATGCCGTCCTGCGCGCGCCGAGTTTGCGTTACCCGGTTCCGGCCGGGCTGGGGCGCTTGCTCTCCGGACGAACTTTGCTTGCAACCCGTCGCCGCGGCAAGTATCTGCTGCTCGATTTTGGCGACGGGCACGTGCTGATTCACCTGGGCATGTCGGGCAGCCTGCGCTATGTATCGCCCGGTACGCCGCCGGGCCGACACGATCATGCGGATTTCGTTTTCGGCTCAACAGACGAAACTGTCGTGTTGCGACTGACCGACCCGCGTCGCTTTGGCGCGCTGCTCTGGCTGACGGGTGATCCGCTCACGCATCCCTTGCTGGCGAAGCTGGGCATCGAACCCCTGACGGCCGACTTCAGTGCAAGCTGGTTGCATGCGGCATTACAGGGGAGGTCACTCGCCATCAAGCCGGCGCTGATGGACAACAGCCTTATCGTCGGCGTGGGAAATATCTACGCGGCAGAAAGCCTCTTCAAGGCAGGCATCGACCCGCGCCGCGCCGCCGGACGCATCGCCCTGGCGCGATTGGAAGGACTGGTCAAGGCTATCCGGGCGACCCTGCAAGCCGCGATTGCCGCGGGGGGCAGCACGCTGCGCGATTTTTGCAATACGGACGGGGGAATGGGAGATTTCCAGACGTCCCACCAGGTCTATGACCGTGCAGGCGAACCCTGCCTGAGTTGCGAGACGCCGATTCGAGCGATTCGGCAGGGGCAGCGTTCAACTTATTTCTGCCCCCGCTGTCAGAAGTGATCAGCCGCCGGTCAGGCGCTTGAACTTGGTCATCAACTGATCCTGCGTTTCGACATGGTTCGGGTCTGCCGGGATGCAGTCGACCGGGCAGACTTCGCGACACTGGGGGGTGTCGAAGTGACCGACGCATTCGGTGCATTTGTCGGGGTCGATGATGTAGATCTCGTCACCCTGCGTAATCGCGCTGTTCGGGCACTCGGGCTCGCACACGTCGCAGTTGATGCATTCATCGGTGATGATCAGGGCCATTGCGGTTTTCCTCTCGCTTCAAGAACGTTTCTGAAATCTCTCCGCCAGCCTTTCGACCACCAGCGGATGCACGAATTTAGAGACATCGCCCCCCAGGCTTGCGATCTCCCTAACCATTGTCGCCGAAATGAACATGTACTGTTCGCCCGGCGTCAAAAACAGCGTTTCGATATCCGGATGCAGGCTGCGGTTCATGCCCGCCATCTGGAATTCGTATTCAAAATCGGATACGGCGCGCAGGCCGCGCACGATCACGCGCGCGTTGCGCTCGCGCAGGAAGTCCATCAGCAAGCCATCAAAGCCGACGATCTTGACGTTGGGCATATCCTTGCACAGGGTCTGCGCCATCTCGACGCGTTCGGCGAGCGGGAAGATCGGGCGCTTGCTGTGACTCTCGGCGATGCCGACCACAACATGGGCGAACAGGCGCGCGGCACGGCGCACCAAATCCTCGTGGCCCCGGGTGAAGGGGTCGAAAGTGCCCGGATAGACGGCGATTCCGTTATTCATTTTTTTCCAGCAAGTGATAGAAAACCTGTCCGGCCTGGCCGCGTTTCACCGTCTGCCATGCGCCCAGCGCGTCAATACGGTGCTCGGCTTCGGCGTAAACCCGCATTCCCGGTCGTGCCAGCGTCGCCAGATGCGGCGCCACTTTGTCCAGCCAAGCTTGCCGGTAGGGCGGATCGAGCAGCACCAGATCGAACGTCAGGCCCGACTTCGCGGCAAATTCTAGCGCATCCGCCTTGCGCACCTGCAGCCGGTCGCAGTCGAACAGGGTGACATTCTGCTTGAGTCGGGTGAAGGCGCCTTGATCACGCTCAATCATCATCACCGCTGCTGCGCCGCGCGAAGCACATTCGATACCGAGAATGCCGCTACCGGCGAACAGGTCGAGGCAATGCCAGCCGGACAGATCCTGCCCCAGCCAGTTGAACAGGGTTTCGCGCACGCGATCCGGTGTGGGTCGCAAGCCCTGCAGATCCATAACCTGTATTAGCCGGCTACGCCACGCGCCGCCAGTAACACGGATTTTGCTCATCGGACGCGGCTTGATTGAAGACATTCCACTGGCCGGAATGGAACAGGCAGTTGACCGACACGACGTTCAGGCACTGCACGGCGACGGAACCCGATCCGAGGTCCCACCGCTTCAGACCGTCTGATTTCACCCGTCACGATTTCCCGAACACCTCGTTAAGCTGACGGGCGACGCGCACGAAGGTGGTGCGCTTTGACAGTTCCTTGAGTTTGCGTGCGCCGACGTAGGTGCAGGCGGAGCGCAGGCCACCAAGGATTTCCTGCACCGCGAGGTCGACCGGGCCGCGCGGTGCGATGAGCACTTCCTTGCCCTCGGCAGCGCGGTAGGCGGCGACTCCGCCAGAGTATTTGTCCATGGCAGCGCGCGAGCTCATGCCGTAGAAGCGGCGCATCGATATGCCGTCGCTTTCGACGATCTCGTCGGCGCATTCGTCGTGGCCGGCGAACATGCCGCCGAGCATGACGAAATCAGCGCCGCCGCCGAAGGCCTTGGCGATGTCGCCGGGCGAGGTACAGCCGCCGTCGGCGCAGATCAGCCCACCCAGGCCGTGGGCGGCATCGGCGCATTCGATGACGGCCGAGAGTTGCGGGTAACCGACCCCGGCCATCTTGCGCGTGGTGCAGACCGACCCGGGACCGATGCCAACTTTGACGATGTCGACGCCATCGAGGATCAGTTCTTCCGTCATCTCGCCGGTGACCACATTGCCGGCCATGATGGTGATGTCGGGAAAGGCTTGCCGCAGCTTGCGGATGAAGTCGACAAACGACTTGGTATAGCCGTTGGCGACATCCACGCATACATGGCGAATGGCTGTTCCGGCCGCGGCCTTGACGCGGCGGAACTTGTCGTAATCCGCCCGGGTAATGCCCATCGAGTAGAACACGGTGGCTTCCGGGCCGAGGGCGGAAAAGAAACTGACCAGTTCGGTCTCCGCATAATGCTTGTGCAGGGCGACGGAAAGCTGGCGCTTGCCCAGGGCGGTCGCCATCTCGAGGGTGCCGATGGTATCCATGTTTGCGGCAATCACCGGAACGCCGCGGTAGTTTGCACCGCTATGCAGGAAGGCGAACTCGCGTGCGAGGTCAACGTCCGAACGCGAGGTGAGTGTCGACCGCTTGGGGCGGATCAGGACATCCGAAAAATCCAGTTTCAGGTCGGCTTCGATGCGCATGCGTGGCTCCCGAGTTGAGTTCAGCCGAGAAAGAGTCGGTACGCCGGATTCTCCGATTCGTCCCAGTAGCGATAGCCGAGGTTCTTGAGGAAAGCGCGGAAATCCTTCATCTCCCGCAGTGGCACCTGCATGCCGACCAGTACGCGGCCGGTATCGGCGCCGTGATTGCGGTAGTGGAACAGGCTGATGTTCCATCCGGCGCTCATCTTGCCGAGAAAGTGCATCAGCGCGCCGGGCCGCTCGGGAAACTCGAAACGGTAGATCAGTTCGTCCTTGACTTGGGGGGCATGACCGCCGACCAGGTGGCGGATGTGCAGCTTGGCCATTTCGTCGTCGGTCAGGTCCAGCGTCATGTAGCCGTGCTTGCGCAGTTGCTCGACCAGTTTGGTCGCTTCGGCGCGATGATGAACCTGGAGGCCGACGAAGACATGCGCCTCGCCGGCAGTGTGGAAGCGGTAATTGAATTCGGTGATATTTCGGTTGCCGATCAGGCCGACGAATTTTTTGTAGCTGCCCGGTTTTTCCGGCAGGGTGACGGCGAACACCGCCTCGCGCTGCTCGCCGACTTCGGCACGTTCGGCGACAAAGCGGAGCCGGTCGAAGTTCATGTTGGCGCCCGAGGCGACGGCGACGAGCGTCTTGCTGTGCACTTTGTGGTGTGCGGCCCAGGCCTTGGCGCCCGCGACGGCCAGCGCGCCAGCGGGTTCCAGAATCGAGCGCGTGTCCTCGAAGACATCCTTGATCGCAGCGCAGATGGCATCGGTACCGACCAGCACCATCTCATCCACGTATTGCTTGCAGAGACGGAAGGTTTCTTCGCCCACCGTTTTGACCGCAGCGCCGTCGGCGAACAGTCCGACCTGTTCAAGACGCACGCGCTTGCCAGCCTTGAGCGAACGATCCATTGCATCGGCATCGACGGCTTCGACGCCGATGATCTTCGTCTGCGGGCGCAGACGCTTGATGTAGGCGGCGACGCCGGCGATCAATCCGCCGCCACCGACGCAGCAGAACACCGCATCGATGGGGTCAGGGTGCTGGCGCAGGATTTCCATGCCGATGGTGCCCTGGCCGGCGATGACCTCGGGGTCGTCGAAAGGATGTACAAAAGTCAGCTTTTCCAGCTTTTCCAGTTCGAGCGCGTGGGCATAGGCGGCGTCGTAGCTGTCGCCATGCAGGACAACCTCGCCGCCGCGCTTTTTCACCGCATCAATCTTGATCTGCGGCGTCGTCGTCGGCATCACGATAACCGCGCGGATGCCGAGCTTCTGGGCGGACAGCGCCACGCCTTGCGCGTGATTGCCAGCCGAGGCGCAGATCACGCCGCGGTTGCGTTGCGGCTGGGACAGATGGACGATCTTGTTGTAGGCGCCGCGCAGTTTGAAGCTGAAAACCGGCTGCATGTCCTCGCGCTTGAGGAAGATGCGGTTGCCGCTGCGCGCGCTCAGGTTGGGGGCGAGTTCCAGCGGCGTTTCGACGGCGACATCGTAGACGCGGGCATTCAGAATTCTTTCCAGATAGTCCATGAGTCGAGAGAAGGCTTGGTTAAAAGAGAATGCAGGGAAACGAATCCGGCCGCAAGAGTAGCAGAGAGTAGAATCTTTCGACCATAACTCAGTTAGGGGTTACCCATGTCGACATTGCTTGCCATGCGCCGTCGCGTCCTGCTAACCGGAGCGTTGTTGTTTGCCGCTCCCGTCTTCGCTCAGGCGACAAAAACCGAAACATTACTCTACTGCGGCATCACCATGGTGCGGCCGATGACGGAAATCGCACAGAATTTCGAGAAGCGCGAAAACGTCAAAATCGTGATTGCCCAGGGCGGTTCCGAAGATCTGTTCCAGTCGGCCAAGAAGAGCGGCGTCGGCGACTGGTACTTACCCGGCGAACCCAGTTATTACGATCTTCACCTCAAGGAAGGGCTGTTTGGCGAGTACAAGATTGTCGGTTACAACCAGATGGCCTTGATGGTGCAGAAAGGCAACCCGAAAGGCGTGAAGCCCGATCCGAAGGAAATGTTGCGCAAAGATCTCGTCGCCATCATCGGTAATGCCGAGTCGGGCAGTGTTGGCAAAGAAGCCAAAGACATTCTCGACAATCTGGGCATCTATCCCAAGGTGATCAAACAGGCGGCTTTTCTTGCACCGGACTCGCGCAGCTTGATGAACTCGATGCGGAAAGGCGAAGGGGACATCACCATGAGTTGGCGCGCAACAGGATTCTTTGCCGACAATGCCGCCAAAGTGGATGTGATCGACCTCGACCCGAAGTTGGCGAAACCGCAGGCCCTGCTGCTGGTACAGCTCAAGAGCGCGAAAAACCCTGATCTGGCCAAGCGTTTCGTTGCTTATGCGGCGAGCGAGGAAGGACAAGCCATTTTCCGCAAGCACGGCTTCCTCGACAATAAGGCGGCGCCCGCTAAATAACCGAATGCGCAGGCTATGAGACCGGCACGCAGGTCCCTCACCCTGCTCGATCCATCGATCCGCTGGCTGATGGGGATTGCCGTCACCTGCCTTGCGGTGGTGCTTGGATTCAAGGTCTTCTTCGACAACCTGCAGGACGAGCTGAATGCCAAGAGCGCCAACGAACGCGCGCGCCTCTTCGTCGGCGAGGAGATCGTGCGCGGCATCCAGGGAGTTGAACGCGACCTTTATCTGATGGCGGCAGCCAGCAACCCGGCTGCGATAGGTCGTATCGATGCCAACATCGAGAAGCAACTGATCAAATTGCGCCACGATTTACTCGTTCTCAAGGAAGGCGGCAGCACCCGGCGCGAAGTGCAGCTTAATCTTGAAGGCCGCGACGCCATGCTGCGGGAGGCAAACTACCAGCCCGCCGGCGGCGACGACAAGCTGGTCATGGAGATCATCGAAATCAGTCCCTTGCTCGACCAGATCCGGACCGAAACCAGCGAGCTCTCGCAAATCCTGAATAAAAGCTGGGAGCTGCAAGAACGCGGGGATCATCGCGGTTTTTTCGAGTTTCACGACGAAATCGATGCCTTCCTGAAGCATATCCCGCCCCATTTTGCTCGACTCACCGAGAACGCCAACCGCTTGTTCTTCGACAGCAGTGCGCGCCTGGAAGAGATCGAGACAGCGCTCGAAAAACAACGCGTGCGGCTGAAGCAGGCCGAAATGGGGGTGATGGCCCTGGCGATGCTGCTGGCTGGTCTGGCTGGCATGTTCTTCCTGCGCCGCATCAATATCGCCAATCGCAAGCTGGAAGATGCGCTCGAAGAAATGCGCGCCGCTAAAGATGCGGCAGATCGCGCCAGCCGTGCAAAATCCGAGTTTGTCTCGCGCATGAGCCACGAGTTGCGCACGCCGCTCAACGCCATTATCGGTTTTGCCGATTTGCTCGAAGCCGAACCGCTGTCGCCCTCGCACAAGAACTACGTCACCCTCATCAATGGTTCCGGGAAGCATCTGCTCGAACTCATCAATGCGGTGCTCGACCATGCCAAGATCGAGGCCGGCGGGCTGACGCTGGAGCGGATTCCCTTCGACTTTCATGCCGCCATCGACGCAGTACGGGCCATTGTCGGCGACCGCGCCAGCAGCAAGGGACTGGAGTTCGATGCCCGCATTGCGCCGGACATGCCGCGCTACATCGTCGGCGATCCCACCCGACTGCGCCAGGTGCTCATCAATCTGCTGGTCAATGCGGTGAAATTCACCGAGCAGGGCTCGGTGGAACTGCGTATCGCGACAGACGACGGGCGTATTCATTTCAGCGTGCGCGATACCGGCATCGGTATGGACGGCCAGGCGCTCGGCCGTCTGTTCAAACCGTTCAGTCAGGCCGACGACACGGTGACACGCAAATATGGCGGCACCGGACTCGGGCTGATCATCTCGAAAGAGCTGATCGAGGCCATGGGCGGCAGTATCGAAGTGGAAAGCGCACCGGGTGTCGGTACCGTATTCTGGTTCTCGTTGCCCTTGCGGGAGGCCGAGAGTGGGGCGGCAGGCGACATGGCTGGGGCGATTTCCCAGGCAGGCAACGTTGCGGCGCTGGTGCCCGGCAAAGTACTGGTGGTGGACGACAACCGCGTCAATCTGCAACTGGCCTGCGCCATGCTGGATCGCCTGGGGATAAGGCATGACACGGCGCTGGACGGCATCGAAGCTTTGAGCCGTCTCGCCAGCGCCGAGTTTGCGCTGGTGCTGATGGACATGGAAATGCCTGTCATGGACGGCATCACAGCCACGCAACAACTTCGTACCCGCGAGGCTGAACTGGGCGCGCCTCGCGTGCCAGTCATCGCCATGACCGCCAATGCCCTGACGGAGGATCGCGACCGCTGTTTCGCCGCGGGCATGGATGGCTATATCGCCAAACCCATCAACCTTGCCGCGTTGCAGAACGAGTTGCGCCGTCTGTTAGGCGTCGCCAATGGTGCAGATGAAGCACCCACCGGCGAAACGATGCCCATCGACATTCCTGCTGCGCCACTCTTCGACCGCGTTGCGGCCATAGACAACATGGGGGATGCCGACCTCTTCGAAGAATTGGCCGGCATGTTCGTCGCCGATGTGCCGAACCTGGTCGGAGAACTTGAAGCGGCGTTCGCGGCCGCAGATGCGCCGCGTCTCACGCGCGCGGCGCATACGCTCAAGGGGCTGTTCGCCACCTTCGCTTCGACGCCAGGCGAAACCCTGGCGCGCCAGCTCGAACACACGGCGCGCGCCGGCGATCTGGCCGCGTGCGGTGAACTGACACCCCAGGTCTGCGGGCTGGCCAGCGAGTTGGCGACAGCCTTGCAAGCGAAGTAAACCGCTAGAATCTTCCGCTTTGCAGCAAAGCGGACGTCCATGACTGCGCGCCTACGCGAAATACCGTACAACACCACTTCGTTCTCCGACCGCGAGATCGTTATCCGTTTGCTTGGCCCCGCCATGTGGGCCGTGCTCGACGAATTGCGCAGCCAGCGCGTTACCGGACGTTCGGCGCGCATGCTCTACGAGGTGCTTGGCGACATCTGGGTAGTACGCCGCAACCCCTATCTCGAAGATGATCTGCTCGCCAGCCGCGAGCGGCGCGGTGCGCTGGTCAGCGCACTCGAACATCGACTCGCCGAAATCGAGAAACGCCGTGCCGGCAATGCCGCGGTTGCCCAATTGCTGGCCGCCGCCGAACAAGCCGTCGCCGACTTCCGCCAGTGGTTTGACGACACCGCTGTGCTGCGCAAGAAAGTCATGCAACGCCTTGCGCGCCATACGCGCAAGGACAATATCTGCTTCGACGGCCTGGCGCGCGTCTCTCACGTCACCGATGCGACCGACTGGCGCGTCGAGTACCCCTTCGTGGTGCTGACGCCCGATACCGAGGAGGAAATCGCTCCGCTAGTGCGCGATTGCATCGAACTCGGTTTGACCATCATTCCGCGTGGCGGCGGCACCGGCTACACCGGCGGCGCCGTGCCGCTCGATCCGCGTTCGGTAGTCATCAACACCGAGAAGCTGATCGATATGGGCGAGGTGGCCGATGCTGTGCTACCCGGCTTGGACAAGCCCTACGCGACGATTCGTACCGGGGCTGGCGTGGTCACGCGTCGCGTCATGGAGCGCGCCGAAGCGGCCGGTCTGGTATTCGCCTGCGACCCGACTTCGGCCGATGCCTCCTGCATCGGCGGCAACATCGCCATGAACGCCGGCGGCAAGAAGGCCGTGTTGTGGGGGACGGCGCTCGACAATCTGGCTTCGTGGAAGATGGTCGATACCGAGGGCCGTTGGCTCGAAGTAGAACGCGTCAATCACAATCTCGGCAAAATTCACGATCAGGAAACCGCTCTCTTCCGCGTCAAGCATCTGAACGACAGCGGCGGCATCGAGCATGAGGAAGCCCTGCCGATCCCCGGCCGCAGCTTCCGCAAGACCGGGCTGGGTAAAGATGTCACCGATAAATTTCTCTCCGGCCTGCCCGGCGTGCAAAAAGAGGGCTGCGACGGCCTGATTACCTCGGCGGTGTGGATACTGCACAAAATGCCGCCCGTGCAGCGCACCGTCTGCCTCGAATTCTTCGGCCAGGTGCGCGAAGCCGTGCCCAGCATCGTCGAGATTACCGACCTGTTCAAGCCGGGGGGCGCCGGCTTGGCCGCTGGCGTGCAACTGGCGGGCCTGGAACACCTTGACGAGCGCTATGTAAAGGCTGTCGGCTACGCCACCAAGGCCAAACGGCACGGCCGGCCAAAGATGGTGCTGATTGGCGATATCGTCGGCAGCGACGAGGATGCCGTGATGCGCGCCACCTCGACCGTGGTACGCATGGCCAACGCACGGGGCGGCGAGGGCTTCATTGCCGTTTCGCCCGAAGCGCGCAAGCAATTCTGGCTCGACCGCTCGCGCACTGCGGCGATTTCACGCCACACCAACGCGTTCAAGGTGAATGAAGACGTGGTCATCCCCTTGCCGCGCATGGGCGACTACTGCGACGGCATCGACCGCTTCAACATCGAACTGTCGATCGGCAACAAGCTGCAACTGTGCGATGCGCTGACCGAATTCCTGGGCGGCGAACTGCCCCTGCACATCGGCGATGCCGGGCTATCCGGGCGCGCCCTGATCGGCGAACGTCGCGAGCTGGCGCTGGCGGCCGTCGCCGAGGTGCGTGCGCGCTGGCAGGGGCTGCTCGATCATCTCGATACCCACTTCCCGGCCTTGCAAGACTATTCGCAACGTGTCTCATGGAAGTCCGAACTCAAGCCGGTGCTGGAAGAGATTTTCGCCGGCGATGCCTACGGGCCGACGCGCGAACGTATCGAGGCGATTCACCAGCAAGTACTCAAGGGGCGCGTCTTTGTCGCGCTGCACATGCATGCCGGCGACGGCAACGTGCATACCAACATTCCCGTCAACTCCGACAACTACGCCATGCTGCAGACGGCCTACCGTACCGTCGACCGCATCATGGCGCTCGCCCGTTCGCTCGGCGGCGTGATCTCCGGCGAGCACGGCATCGGCATCACCAAACTCGACTACGTCAGCGACGACGAGATTCGGCCCTTCCGCGAGTACAAGCAGCGCATCGATCCGCAGGGTCGTTTCAACAGAGGCAAGCTCATGGCCGGAGCCAACCTCGACAATGCCTATACGCCCTCGTTCGCGTTGCTGGGCGTCGAATCGCTGATCATGGAACAATCCGAGATCGGCAACATCTCCGCCATGGTCAAGGATTGTCTGCGCTGCGGCAAATGCAAGCCGGTCTGTTCGACCCATGTGCCGCGCGCCAACCTGCTCTACTCGCCGCGCAACAAGATTCTCGGCGTCGGCCTGCTGGTCGAGGCCTTCCTCTACGAGGAGCAGACGCGGCGCGGCATCTCGCTCAAACATTTCGAGGAATTTTCCGATGTGGCCGACCACTGCACGGTCTGCCACAAGTGCGTGAAACCGTGCCCGGTAGACATCGACTTCGGCGACGTGTCGATCGCCATGCGCGACTTCCTGCGCAAGACCGGCAAGAAGAAAACCGTGCCCGCCACAGCGCTGGCCATGGCCTTCCTCAGCGCCACCGACCCGGCGCGCATCAAAGCGCTCAAGACCGGCATGATCGACCTGGGCTACCGGGCCCAGCGTCTCGGCCATATGCTGGCGAAAGCGATCGGTCTGACGCAAGACACCGTGCGCCACCCGCCGGCCACGCTGGGTCGGCCGGCCCTCAAGGCGCAAGTCATTCACTTCCTCAACAAGCCGATGCCGGCCAACGTGCCTCGCCGCACCGCACGCGCCCTGCTCGATATCGAGGACGCAACGATGATTCCGGTGATCCGCGATCCCCGTCGTGCCAGTGGGTCAAGCGAAGATGGCAACGAGGGCGAAGCCGTCTTCTATTTCCCCGGCTGCGGTTCTGAACGTTTGTTCTCTCAGGTTGGCCTCGCTACCCAGGCGATGCTCTGGCACGTCGGCACGACCACCGTGCTGCCGCCCGGCTACTTGTGCTGCGGCTATCCGCAAACATCCTCCGGCGACGAAGCAAAGGGCACGGCAATCACCACGCAGAACCGCGTGCTGTTCCACCGCGTCGCCAATACGCTCAACTACCTCGACATCAAGACCGTCATCGTCAGCTGCGGCACCTGCATGGACCAGTTGCTCAAGTACGAATTCGGGCGCATCTTCCCCGGCTGCCGGCTGCTCGACATCCATGAATACCTGATGGAGAAGGGAGTGAAGCTCGACGGCGTGCAGGGGGTACAGTACCTCTACCACGATCCCTGCCACACGCCGATGAAGCAGCACAACCCCACCAAGGTGGCGAGCACGCTGATGGGCAAGCCAGTCCTCCTTTCCGACCGTTGCTGCGGCGAATCCGGCACGCTGGCGGTGACACGGCCCGACGTGTCGACGCAGGTACGGTTCCGCAAACAGCAGGAGATCGAACTGGGGGTCGAGAAACTGAAACTCGGCGCTGGCCAGACGGCAAAGCTGCTCACCAGTTGCCCAAGTTGTCTCCAGGGCCTCTCGCGCTACCGCGAAGACGCCCCGATCGAAGCCGACTACATCGTCGTCGAACTGGCACGCCATATCCTTGGCGAAGACTGGCTGGATCGCTATGTCAATGCCGCTAACGACGGCGGTATCGAGCGGGTATTACTGTAACGGCTAGCCAACTTTGCCTTGCGTATCGCCAAATCATTGGGCTTATCCACGAAATACCCCCAAGCTTTGAAAAGTACCCCCAAAAATACCCCGAAGCAGGGTGTAATTCAATGCTTTGCATTGCACGGCTACGCACCAAAGAAAAACCCCTGAAGCTTGCGCCTACAGGGGTTTGTGAGTCTTTCTGCGATGGTGCGATACTCAGAATTGGTGGCCCCCCTCGGAGTCGAACCGAGCACCAACGGATTATGAGTCCGCTGCTCTAACCAAGCATGAGCTAGAGGGCCGAAATGGCTGCGGATTATAAGGCGCTTCAGGACGGATTCAGCGGGTACCTAGATAGCGCGGTTCGTCGTAGAGCGTTTCGAAGACGACTTGCTTCACTTCCGGATGATCGGGGACGAGGTAAAGCGCGGGCATCAGCATTTCTTCGAAAATGCCGCGCAGAGAACGTGCGCCGGCTTTGTATTCCATCGCCAGATCGGCGACCTGCTCGAATACCGCAGGCATGATCTTCAGCTCCACGCCCTGACGCTGCAGGATTTCGCGAAACTGGCGATACAGCGCGTTGCGGGGCTCGGTCATGATGCGCACCATCATTTCGCGGGTTAACGGCTTGAGGCGTGCGACGATGGGCAGGCGACCGGCAAATTCGGGGATCAGGCCGAAGCGGAACAGGTCGGTGGGCTTGATGCGGGCATTGAGGCGATCCAGCACCTTCTGATTGTCGTCTTCGCCGGTGGCAATGAAACCGAAGGTATGCGTTTGCGCCAGTATCTCGTCGATGCCGACGAATGCGCCACCGCAGACAAACAGGGTTTCGGTGGTATCGAAGTAGGTACCTGCCTTCAGCCCCTTCAACAATAGCGGCGCGCCTTCCATGATTTTCAGCAGTGCGTGCTGGACTCGTTCACCTGCCGGAGTTCTGGCCCCGCCGCCCGCTTCTTGGGGTGCTTTGAGCTTGTCGATCTCGTCGATAAAGACGATGCCGCGCTGGGCGGCCGGGAAGTCGCCGCCGGCTTTTTCCAGCAAACGCAGCAATACGGCTTCGATCTCGTCATTGACGTACTCGCTTTGCGCCAGCGAAGTGGCGTTGGCGGTGACGAAGGGGACGTCCAGGGCCTTGGCGAGGGTCTCGCACAGCAAGGTCTTGCCGGTGCCGGTCGGCCCGACCAGCAGGACGTTGCTTTTGATCATCTCGATCCGATCGGTCTGCGCGATGTTCACCTTCTGGTAATGGGTGTACACCGCCACCGCCAATTGCTTCTTGGCGTCTTCCTGGCCGACCACGTGCTGGTCGAGGAACTTGACAATTTGACTGGGAGTTAGCTTCATGCCCGTTAGAATAGCAGCATGGACACGTTACTGGTGATGACCAACCTCCCCGATGCCGACAGCGCCGAGGCGCTTGCCGCAGCCTTGGTCGAAGCGCGCGTCGCCGCGTGCGTGAATATCCTCGCGCCCTGTCGCTCGGTGTATCGCTGGCAAGGCAAGGTCGAAGCGGCCGCGGAAACGCCGATGCTGATCAAGACCACGACGGACCGATACGCGGCGCTCGAAGCCGCGATCCGTGCCCACCACCCCTACGAGCTTCCGGAGATCGTCGCTATTCCTGTTGTCCGCGGCCTGCCGGAATACCTCGCCTGGGTCGCCAACGAAACCAGGGAAACCACGCCATGTTGATACGCTTGTTAGCACTGTGCTGGCTGCTCTTCGCCAGTCTCGTTCAGGCCGCCGAACCGCTCGATCCGGAAAAAGCCTACCGGTTCTCGGCCCGCGCACTCGACGAAAAAACCATCGAAGCGCGCTGGGACATCCAGCCCGACTACTACCTGTACCGCCAGAAGATCGCCTTCCGCGCGCAGGGCGTCACACTTGGCGCTCCCGTTCTGCCCAAGGGCGAGGAGAAGGACGACGAGTTCTTCGGTCGCGTCGAAACCTATCGCGGTCAACTGTCGATCCGCATTCCGGTGCTCGAAGGCAGCGGCAGCATCGTCCTGCAGGCCGATTCGCAAGGCTGTTGGGATCAGGGTATCTGTTATCCGCCGATAACACAGGAAGCCAAGCTCACGCTGGCGGCCATGAGCAGCGCGGGGCCGGCCTCCCCTGCCGTCACGCCAGCGCCGAGTTCTGTAACCGCGGGGAATGGCTCACCGGACGCCGGCGACGAAAGCGGGCGCATCGCCCAATTGCTCAAGGGCGCCGGATTCTGGGTAGCGGTGGCCAGTTTCTTCGGCTTCGGCCTGCTGCTGTCCCTGACGCCCTGTGTCTTCCCGATGATTCCGATCCTCTCCGGCATCATCGTCAATCACGGTCACGCCGTCACGCATACGCGCGCTTTCACGCTCTCGTTGGCCTACGTGCTGGGCATGGCCGTCACCTACGCGATCATCGGCGTGGCGGCCGGGTTCAGCGGCACACTGCTGTCGGCCGCCTTGCAGAACGTTTGGGTGCTGGGCGGCTTCGCCCTGGTTTTCGTCGCGCTGGCGTTCTCGATGTTTGGCTTTTACGAACTGCAACTGCCGGCCGGGCTGCAGGCGCGCCTGTCCGACACCGCCAACCGGCAAGGCGGCTCGCTGGCAGCGATTGCGCTGATGGGCGCACTCTCGGCCCTGATCGTCGGACCTTGCGTCGCGGCGCCGCTGGCCGGGGCGCTGCTCTACATCGCCCAGACCAAGGATGCCGTGCTGGGCGGCACGGCGCTGTTCGCCATGGGTCTCGGCATGGGCGCCCCGCTGCTGGCCGTCGGCGTATTCTCGCGTTCCTTCCTGCCCAAGAGCGGGCCGTGGATGGAGGCGGTGAAGAAGTTCTTCGGCGTGACATTGCTCGCCACCGCGCTGTGGCTGGTCTCGCCCGTGCTGCCGGCCTGGCTGGTGATGCTCGGCTGGGCAGCGCTGCTGATCATCCCGGCCGTCTATCTGCATGCGCTCGATCCGCTGCCGCCCCATGCCGGCGGCTGGCAGCGCTTCTGGAAAGGAATGGGCGTCGCCTTGCTGCTCTATGGCGCCGCGCTGTTGCTCGGCCTGCTCGGCGGCAGCCGCGACCCGCTGCAACCCCTTGACTTTCTGCGCGGCGGCGCGCCAGCTGCCGTCACGCCAGCGCCGACTTTCGAGAAGGTCAAGACCGTTGCCGAACTCGATGCCCGCCTTGCCTCTTCTACCCGGCCGGTGATGCTCGACTTCTACGCCGACTGGTGCGTGAGCTGCAAGGAAATGGAAAAGTTCACCTTCTCCGATCCGCAGGTCGCCGCGAAGATGAAGGAATTTCTCCTGCTCAAGGCCGATGTCACCGCCAATAATGCCGACGACAAGGCCCTGCTCAAGCGCTTTTCCCTGTTTGGCCCGCCGGGCATCATCTTTTTCAACGGCGGCAAGGAAATCGAGGGGCTGCGTGTGGTCGGTTTTCAGCCAGCCGAGCGTTTTCTCGGCATAGTTCAACGCGCCAGCCAGCCGGTCGCCCCCTGACGCCTCGATGTTGAACCGGATACTTCCCCCCCCACTAACCCGTCAAGGATACCTGCTCATGTTCACCGGCATTGTCGCCACCACCGGCAAGATCACCCACCTGCAACCGCTGGAAGAGGGCCTGCGCCTCACCGTCGCGGCACCTGGCCTCAATCTCAAGGATGTTGCGCTGGGCGATTCGATCGCGCACTCCGGGGTCTGCCTCACCGTGATCGCCAAGAAGAAGAACGCCTATCAGGTCGATGTCTCGAAGGAAACGCTGAACTGTACGGTCGGCCTCGATCGACCCGATGGCGAAGTCAATCTCGAGAAAGCGATGCGCCTGACCGACTTCATCGGCGGCCATCTGGTTTCCGGTCATGTCGACGGGGTTGGCGAAGTCGTCAAGTTCGAACCGGTGGGTGAATCGCACGAACTGGTTATCAAGGCACCAAAGAAGCTCGCCAAGTACCTCGCGCGCAAGGGCTCGGTCACCGTCGATGGCGTTTCGCTCACGACGAACAAGGTGAAGGGACGGACCTTCTCGATCAACCTGATCCCGCACACTGTCGAGGTGACGACGCTCAAGCGCCTGCATCCGGGCGCCACGGTCAATCTGGAAGTCGACCTGATCGCCCGGTACGTCGAGCGCATGCTGAACGGCGCATAAGTCCTTTCCCAGGTGCCGGGGCAGGCCGCCATGCCGTCCCGCCAGCG
>CAZAWN010000007.1:26379-34899 GCA_964488825.1 uncultured Methyloversatilis sp.
GCTCATGGCAGCCTGAATTTACGCAGGTCGATGGGTAAAACGGACTTTCGTTTTGCCTATTCTCCGACGCGATCGAGAATGGCCTGCACCACGGACTTTCCAAGAAAATAACCCGTGGCCTGCATGGCACGCAACACCTCCTCGGCGCGCGGAATCAGGCCATGGGTTTTGGCCAGGCCGACCACAGCGGCAGTGCCGATGATCGGGAGCCCCCGTGCCTGCGCTTCGAGCCGCCCGAGGCGGTCATCGACGATCAAGAGCGCGCGCCCGCCTGGGGTCGCGATGATCGATTCGGCCAGGGCGATGGCGCTTGCTTCGCCTGGGTCAATTCCGGCAAAACGCGGTTGCCAATGCGCCATATCGACCGCCACACTCCGCAATCCCCCGCTCGCCAGGGCAGCAAGAATCAAGTCCTGGCCCGGAAACACCCCGCCGTCGCATACTTCTCTGCGTACCGCGTCGGTGATCCACACTTCGCCAAACAGCGATGGCAACAGGTGCACCGCACCGATCCGGGAAAAGGCGATCAACGGCCCCGCATCGGCAATTACGACGCGCGGTTGAGCCATGCTTCACCGACCGCCATTTCGTCCACCGCCTCTTTGGCGGAGCCTCCGTAGAGAGGAATATTCATCGACGACAGCAAGGCCAGCATTTCCGCCAGGGGCTTGTCCGCGACTTTCGCTGCGACGCCTGCGGAGATGTCGCCGGTGCGAAACATCGATATGGCGAATGCGGTACGCACGTGCGGCAAGTCGGCCACGCCCAACTGCTCGATGCTGACCAGCACGGCATCCGGCCGGTCCCGATTCATCACCACGACCAGATCGTCCTTCGCCTCGCGCAGGGCGACGGATGGGTTGGACTTGAGCTGACGTATATTGACTGCATGCATCTTGTTCTCCTTTGATGTAGGAACATCATGCAGATCATACGCGCTATGGGCGCGTGCCGTCCCGCCAGCGCCGACTTCTAGTGTTCCTTCTACTGTTCCATCGACTGCTGGTGCAAATGGAAATACTGCTTCGCCACGGCGCAGTGCACCGCACCCAGATCGGATTGGATCTGGTCGAGGTATTCGTGCAGTACAGTCGGTTTCAGATCGTCAAGTTGCATGGACTCGACACGCCGCCAGGCCTGGCGCACTCTCCTCATCGCCTCGCTTTGGTTGGGCAGCACCGATAGCGAACCTTCAATCTCGCCAAGACAGTGCAGCACCGTGCGCGGGAAGTGGGCATTCTTCAGCAGGTAGTTGACGACGTCGTTGGCATGCACATGCACGCCAACATGGTTGCGGTACATCTGATAGGCGGAAAGGGCGTTGAGCGTACTCATCCACATGCGTTCGGTCGCCACGGCCGCCAGCGCGGCATCGCGCGGCAGGCGCACGGCCGAATTGACATCGATGATGCGCGTCGTCATGTCGGCGCGCTCGAGGTTACGACCCAGCTTGATGCACTGGTAGGCGACATCGCGGCTCATCGACCCGGTGAGCAGGCCGATGATCGATTCGCGCCGGCCGATCACCCCGGCCAGTACCTCGTTGCGCGGACCGCGCCCGAGCTTGACGCGTTCGGCCTGGTCGCGAATGTAGAGGTAGAGGCTGTTGATGCGCTCCCACAACTCCATCGGCAGTACCTCGCGCACCGTGCGCGCGTTCTCTCGGGCGTTGTGGATACCCGAGAGGATCGAACTCGGATTGCGCTCGTCCTCGACGAGGAAACGCACAATGCTGTCTTCGTCGACCTGCGGATAGTGCTCGGCATAAATCTGGTCGAGACCGGCCACCTTGAGCAGCACGTCCCAGCCAAAAGCGGCATCGCGTGGCAGATCGAGCAGCACCTGCGTGGTGCTGTTGATGAAGCGGGCGGTGTTCTCGGCGCGCTCAAGATAGCGCCCCAACCAGTAAAGATTCTCGGCGACGCGGGAAAGCATCAGTGGCCCTCCTCGTGAGTATTCACAATCCAGGTGTCCTTGCTGCCGCCGCCCTGGGAAGAATTGACGACCAGCGAACCTTCACGCAGGGCGACGCGCGTCAGGCCACCCGTAGTGGCATAAAGCTTGTCCGACTGCAGCACGAAGGGGCGCAGATCAAGATGGCGCGGCGCCAGCTTGTCGCCGATCAGCGTCGGCGCGGTGGAAATCGACAGCGTCGGCTGCGCCATGTAGTTGCGCGGGTTGGCACGGATCAGGTCGGCAAACTGCGCACGTTCCTCCGCGCTGGCGCGCGGGCCGATCAACATGCCGTAGCCACCCGACTCGTTGGCCGGCTTGACAACCAGTTGGTCGAGGTTTGCCAGCACATAGTCACGCTGGTCGGGATACATGCACAGCCAGGAAGGGACGTTCGGAAGAATCGCGTCCTGGTCGAGGTAATACTTGATGATCTGCGGCACGAAGGTATACACCACCTTGTCGTCCGCCACGCCGGCGCCGGGCGCATTGGCGATGCCCACCTTGCCCGCCCGCCATGCCCTCATCAAGCCCTTGACGCCGAGCGCCGAATCCGGCCGGAAGGCGTCCGGATCGAGGAAGTCGTCGTCAATGCGCCGGTAGATGACATCGACGCGGCGCAGGCCGGAAATGGTCTTCATATAGACGCAGTCGTCGGCCTGCACGACCAGGTCGGAGCCCTCGACGAGAATCGCGCCCATCTTCTGGGCCAGGTAGCTGTGCTCGAAATAGGCCGAGTTGTAGATGCCAGGCGTCAGCACCGCCACCACCGGCCGCTCGCCCTGACGTGGCGACAGCGAGGCGAGCGTGTCGTAAAGCCGCGTCGGGTAGTCGTCGATGGGCAGGATGTCGCTGGACTTGAAGAGCTCGGGGAACAGCCGCTTCATCAATTGGCGGTTCTCCAGCATGTAGGAGACCCCCGAGGGTACGCGCAGATTGTCCTCCAGCACATACATCGTGCCGTGATGATCGCGCACCAAATCGGTGCCGCAGACATGCGCCCACACCCCAAAACGAGGCGTCATGCCTTGGCATTGCGTACGGAAGTTCTTCGATCCCTCCAACACCTCGAGGGGAAAAACGCCATCCTTGACGATTTTCTGAGCGTTGTAGAGATCGTCGATAAACAGGTTGAGGGCGGTCAGGCGTTGTTTCAGGCCCGCATCGATGACAGCCCATTCCGTGCTCGACATGGTGCGCGGAATGATGTCGAAGGGCCAGGCGCGATCAATATTGCCGGCGTCGCTATACACAGTAAACGTGATGCCCATCGCCATGATCGCTGCATCCACGCTCTCGCGCCGGCCGGTCAGCTCATGGGCGCCAAGGCGGTCGAGATACTGGAACAGGGCGCGCGCCGCCGGACGCGGGCGCAATTGGGCGTCGAGCAGTTCGTCGAAACTGTCGGCTTGCGGGTAACGGGAAAGTTCAATGCTCATGATCCTTCTTTCCTTGCAACAAACAGGCCAGCTTTTTTGCGCGGCACCCGGATGGCTAGCGCATACAATCCGGCATCGCTCGACAAAACCCAACACGCCATGACTTACTGCCTAGCCATCAATGTCAATGAAGGCCTTGTCCTCTGCTCCGATTCACGCACGAATGCAGGGACCGACAATGTCAGCACCTACTCGAAGATGTTCACCTTCGCCTGGCCCGGTGTGCGTTTCTTCACGCTGCTGTCCGCCGGCAACCTCGCCACCACACAGGCGGTGGTCAAAAAACTCAAGAGCGATATCCCGGCCGGTCTGACGCCTAACCTGACTACGGTCAGCACCATGCACGAGGCCGCCGATTACCTCGGCCTGGTCAGCACTCAGGTGCAGAAGCTACACAGCAGCCGCGATACCGGCAATACCAATTTCGAGGCCAGTTTCATCCTCGCCGGCCAGCTCCAGGGCCAGGCGCCCGAGATCTTCATGATCTACCCGCAGGGTAACTACATTCACGAATCGGCCGAACATCCTTTCCTGCAGATCGGCGAAATCAAGTACGGCAAGCCGATTCTTGATCGCGTCATCAAGCCCGAAGTGCCGATTGAACCGGCGGCGCGTTGCGCGCTGGTATCGATGAACTCGACCATCCGCTCCAACCTCACGGTCGGCCCACCGGTGGAGTTGCTGATTTACCGGCGCGACGCCTTTGACGAAGGCAAACGGCTGTTCTACCGCGAGGACGACCCCTTCGCCCGGGAACTCTCGGAACGCTGGAGCGACGGCCTGTTTCAGGCGCTCGAATCGCTGCCCCATTTCGACTGGGAGTGACATAGCCCCGCCCCCTTCGCCCCCTCGCGGGGGTTCTCATTGGCTCGCTGTGCTCGAACCGATACACGGCACGATGCTTGCATTGATCGTGAACTTCCTCCACTCCCGAGACCGGCATGTCCATTCACGTCGCCCTGCGCCATACCACCCATTACACGTTTGATCGCCCCGTTTCCCTGAGCCCGCATGTGGTGCGGCTCAAGCCGGCCGCCCACAGTCGCACGCCGATCGAAAGTTACAGCCTCAAGATCAAGCCGGAAAAGCACTTCATCAACTGGCAGCAGGACCCCTTCGGCAACTATCTGGCCCGACTGGTTTTTCCCGAGCGCGCGACTGAACTGCTGATCGACGTGGAAGTGATCGCGGACCTCACGGTGATCAATCCGTTTGATTTTTTCGTCGAGGAATACGCCCAGAAATGGCCCTTCGCCTATCCGGAAGGCTTGGTCAAGGAGCTTGCGCCTTACCTTGAAACAGAAACCCCCGGCCCCTTGCTGGCGCGTTACCTGAAAGCCATCGACCGCTCCGCATGCACCATTGTGGACTTTCTCGTCGAGATCAACCGGGTGCTGCAACAGCATATCGCTTACACCATCCGTCTCGAACCCGGCGTGCAAAGCTGCGAAGAAACCCTGGAGAAGCGACTCGGCTCCTGCCGCGATACCGGCTGGCTGCTGGTGCAGATCCTGCGCCATCTCGGTCTGGCGGCGCGCTTCGTCTCCGGCTATCTGGTGCAACTGACCGCCGACGAAAAATCCCTCGACGGCCCCTCGGGGCCAAGCGCCGATTTCACCGACCTGCACGCCTGGTGCGAAGTCTATATCCCCGGGGCCGGCTGGATCGGCCTCGACCCGACCTCCGGCCTGTTCGCCGGCGAAGGCCATATTCCGCTCGCCTGCACGCCGCACCCTTCGAGCGCCGCGCCGATCGAAGGCTTCACGGACCAGTGCGAGGCGACGCTCGAATTTTCCAATACCGTCACGCGCTTCAAGGAAGACCCGCGCGTCACCAAGCCTTATACCGAGGACCAATGGACGGCGATTCGCGCCCTCGGCCGTCAGGTGGATGAAAAACTGCGCGCCCAGGATGTACGACTCACCCAGGGCGGCGAGCCGACCTTCGTGTCCATCGACGACATGAACGCACCGGAATGGAATACCGCGGCGCTGGGGGATCACAAGCGCGAACGCGCCGAAGTGCTGGCACGCCGGTTGATGAAGCAACTCGCGCCGGGCGCCCTGCTGCACACGGCGCAAGGCAAGTGGTATCCCGGCGAACCGCTGCCACGCTGGGCGCTGGGCATCTTCTGGCGCAAGGACGGCGCGCCGATCTGGAAGAATCCCGCGTGGCTGGCCGAGCAGGACAAAGACTACGGCCATGACCTGGCAACGGCGGAACGCTTTGCCACGCTGCTGGCCCGGTACCTGGGACTGGCGGCACGCTACGTGCTGCCGGTCTATGAAGACGCACTGGCGCTGCTGCTCCGCGAAGCCGAAGTACCGCCCAATCTCGATCCCGCCAAGCCCCCTCTCGACGACCCGCTGGCCCGCCGCGATCTGGCCAACGCCCTGTCGCGCGGTTTCGCCAACCCCACCGGCTATGTCGTTCCCCTCGGCTGGAACTGGAACGCCCACTGCTGGTATTCGGCGCCCTGGGCAACCCGGCGCGACCGGCTCTATCTCGCCCCCGGCGACTCGCCCATCGGCCTGCGCCTGCCGCTTGGCTCACTGCCCTGGGTGGCCGAGGACGAAGTCGAGTTGGTTGGCCCGGTCGACCCGTTCGCTCCGCAGGTTCCCCTGCCCGACTTCCATGGCGAAGTCGCCGCACGCTACAGCAAAGTCGGCGCTGGCGCGACGGCACAGGAAGCGGCCGAGCACCCCGAAACCGACCGGCAAGCCTCCGCCGACCCGCCGAAGCTTGCTGTGCAGGTGCCGCACACCGCCTTCTGCGTCGAAGTCCGCAACGGCGTGCTGCATGTCTTCCTGCCGCCGCTGCAGCGGGTCGAACATGGCCTCGACTTCATCGCCGCCGTCGAACACACCTGCACTACCCTGCAACTGCCGGTCGTGCTGGAAGGCTATGCCCCGCCCTCCGACGGTCGCCTGGAAAAATTGCTCGTCACGCCCGACCCCGGGGTCATCGAAGTCAACATCCATCCGGCGAACAACTGGGAAGAGCTCGAATCCACCACGCTGATGCTCTATGAAGAAGCGCGCCAGTCGCGCCTCGGCGCGGAAAAATTCATGCTCGACGGACGCCACAGCGGCACCGGCGGCGGTAACCACGTCACTCTGGGCGGAGCGACCCCCGCCGACAGTCCCTTCCTGCGCCGCCCGGACCTGCTGCGCAGCCTGATTACCTATTGGCAACACCATCCCAGCCTGTCCTATCTGTTCAGCGGCCTGTTCATCGGCCCCACCAGCCAGGCCCCGCGTGTCGATGAAGGCCGTGCCGAGACGCTTTACGAACTGGAAATCGCCTTCCAACAAATGCCGCACGGCGAGATTCCGCAACCCTGGCTGGTGGATCGCCTGTTGCGCCATCTGCTCACCGACATTACCGGTAACACCCATCGCGCCGAATTCTGCATCGACAAACTCTACTCGCCGGATTCCGCCGCCGGCCGTCAGGGACTGGTGGAGTTTCGCGGCTTCGAAATGCCGCCGCATGCACGCATGAGCCTGGCGCAGATGCTGCTGTTGCGCGCCTTGGTGGCGCGCTTCTGGACGCAGCCCTATGCCAAGCCCCTGGTCCGCTGGGGCACGTCCCTGCATGACCGCTGGATGCTGCCGCACCACCTGTGGGCCGATCTCGGCCAAGTCATCGGCGAACTCAACGAGGCGGGGTTCCCCTTCCAACTCGACTGGTTCGCTCCCTTCCTCGAATTCCGTTTCCCGCGCTACGGTGGCGTGCGCATGGGCGGGCTGGAACTCGAAATTCGCGCCGCCATCGAACCTTGGCACGTTCTCGGCGAAGAGGCCACCGGCGTGGGTACGGCGCGTTTCGTCGATTCCTCCATGGAACGCATTCAACTCAAACTGACCGGCGCGACCGACAGTCGCTATGCGGTCGTCTGCAACGGCCGCCGCATCGCCCTGCAGTCAACCGGCACACAGGGCGAATACGTCACCGGCGTGCGCTACCGCGCCTGGCAACCGCCCTCGGCCCTGCATCCGACCATCGGCGTGCATGCACCGCTGGTCTTCGACATCGTCGATTTATGGAACGCCAAGGCGGTCGCCGGCTGCACCTATCAGGTCATGCATCCAGGCGGACGCAGCTACGAGCATTTCCCGGTCAACGCCTATGCCGCCGAAGCGCGCCGCCACATCCGTTTTCGCAACGAAGGACAGACCATCGGCAGCTATACCCCGCCGCCCTGGGTGGGCGCGCTGCGGGAGTTTCTCCCCGCAGGCTCCACGCTCGGGCCGCTGGCGCCGCCGGTCGAGGAGGTCAATCCGGAGTTTCCCTGCACGCTGGATCTGCGGAGGAGGTAGCGGCATCGCTTGGGGCGCAGCGGCAAGTAATCGCGCACCGCGTTCTGCCGTCGGTATCGATCAAGGTTGGAACACTACCGTTGCCGTGATTCGCCTAGAGCAATACAAGCAGCGCCTTATCTGAACGCCGGCAGGCCGCCGATATAGCCGACATGCGCCTCAAGACGGAAGTTGTTCACCCCGTGGCGATTCTTGCCCCACAGTTCGCCGGCGCGCTTCTCCATCTGCGCGCGCAGGGCCGGCGGTGTGCTCTTGATCCAGTCGCCCTGGTGCTGGTTGTTGCTCATAATGTAGGCGTGACCATTGAGATTCTCGACGACTTGCAAGCCGGTCGCCTCTGCGCCGGCGGCGAGCGACAGGATGCGCGTCAGTTTCTTCGTATCGACGTGGTAGGCCCAGACAGAGTTGTTCTGGTGCGACCCCGAGTCTTCACCGATGAACAGGGTGCGCATCTTTTCCGAGAAGAACAGGTTGTCGGTGTTGGCGACGAATTCCGGGTCGGCGGTGTTGCCCAGCGCGTCGGCCGGGATTGGCCGGCCGAGCAGCGCCGGCTCGACATAGGCGCGCAGCGGCACGAACTCCGAATCGATCGCCGCCCCCTGTGCATCCTGCCGCCCGCCGGCCAGATCGAAGGTGTAGGTCGCGCCGGCATTGTTTTCCTTGAGGCGGATGTCGTCCGCCGGGCCGCCATCCTTGGCCAGCATCGAACCCTGAATGTAGCTCATGGCGTAGTAGAGCTTCTTGTCGACATGGTTGAGCGCCACGCCCTCGCCCTTGGTGAATTCGGTCGTCGCGCCGAGGTAGGC
>CAZAWN010000008.1:0-4192 GCA_964488825.1 uncultured Methyloversatilis sp.
GACCGATGCGCGCCATGCGTACTTCGGTGTAACGCATCGCCGCCGCGTTGTCGCCGTCGACCGAACCGAAGTTACCCTGGCCATCGACCAGCATGTAGCGCAGCGAAAAGTCCTGCGCCATGCGCACGATAGTGTCGTACACCGCCGTGTCGCCGTGCGGGTGGTATTTACCGATCACATCACCGACGATACGCGCTGATTTCTTGTAGGCCCGATTCCAGTCGTTGTTGAGTTCGTGCATGGCGAACAGCACGCGGCGATGGACCGGCTTGAGGCCATCGCGGGCATCCGGTAGCGCTCGCCCGACAATCACGCTCATGGCGTAATCGAGGTAGGAGTGACGCATCTCCTCTTCGAGGCTGATCGGCAGGGTTTCCTTGGCGAAGGCGGATGTTGCGGCAGTAGTCATGCGGCGGTAGTCACAAGGTAACGACAAGCTGACCGGATTGGCGTGCCGGCCCGCTAAAATGGGCGCTTTTCAAAGCCGGGAATTCTATCATCCATGGTCACTGATTCCCCATCCCTTCCCCAGCCGATCGACCAACTCGTCGATGCGCGCTGGATCGTTCCGGTCGAACCCGCCGCTACCGTTCTCGACAATCACAGCCTGGCCATACAGAACGGCCGCATTCTCGCCATCCTGCCGACGCCGGAAGCCGACAAGCGCTTTGCACCCCGCCAGCGTTACACGCTCCCCCACCATATCCTCGCACCCGGGCTGGTGAACCTCCACACCCACGCCGCCATGACGCTGTTGCGCGGCTACGCTGACGACATGCCACTGATGCGCTGGTTGCAGGAACGCATCTGGCCCGCCGAAAGCCGGTATGTCTCGCCCGAATTCGTCAGGGACGGCACCCTGCTGGCTTGCTGGGAAATGTTGCGGGGGGGCATCACCTGCTTTAACGACATGTACTTTTTCCCGGAGGCAGCGGCCGAGGCCGCCCTGCAAGCCGGCATGCGCGCCGCATTGGGCATTACCGTCTTCGAATTTCCCAGCGCCTACGGCAGCAATGCCGACGATTATCTCGACAAGGGAATGGCAACCCGGGAAAAACTGAAAGGCGAGTCGCTGATCTCCTTCTGCCTCGCTCCGCACGCCCCCTATACCGTCGCCGACCGAAGCTTCACACGCGTGGCCGAACTTTCCGCCGCACACAACCTGCCCATCCACATCCATGTTCATGAGAGCGCTGACGAGATAGCGGGCAGCCTAAATGAATTTGGAGTTCGCCCCCTGGAACGTTTGCACCGACTTGACTTGCTCGGTCCGCAACTGATCGCAGTGCACGCCATTCATCTCAACGAAGCGGAGATTGACCTGCTGGCCGAGAAGGGCTGTCGAATCGCCTATTGCCCCACGTCCAACATGAAACTTGCCAGCGGACTCGCGCCGATTGGCAAACTCCTCGATGCCGGCATTAGCGTCGGATTCGGCAGCGATGGCGCGGCCAGCAACAACCGTCTCGATCTACTGCAGGAAATGCGTCACGGCGCCCTATTGGCGAAACTGGGCGCCAGCGATGCCTCCTGCCTTCCCGCCCATCAGGCCTTGCGCATGGCAACCCTGACAGGTGCCGAGGCATTGGGACTGTCTAAGGACATCGGCTCGCTGCAGCCGGGCAAGGCGGCTGACATGTTTGCCATGCGGCTTGACGCATGGGACATGCAACCCTGCTACGACCCGGTGTCCCACATGATTTACACGGCCGGTCGCGACCAGGTCAGCCATGTATGGGTGAATGGTGCGTTGCGCATAACAGACACACAACCCCTTGATTCAGCGCTCTCGACGTTGCCTGACAATACCGTTTCATGGCAAAATTCGCTGTCGAAATTCCGCTCCCAGGTTCGATAACCCTCTTTACCCAAGGAAAGACTACACATGATCAAACTCGTTACCAAAAAGAGCCTCCTGCTGGCCGCCATGATCGCCGCAACCGGCGCAGCCCACGCTCAAACCCCCGGCGTTGACCTGACGGGTACTGTCGGCTACGTCATCGACCAGCGCGGCTTCGTTGCCAAGAGCGGTACCGGCCTGTGCTGGCGCACCGGCTACTGGACGCCCGCCATGGCGATCGCCGAATGCGACCCCGATCTCGCCCCGAAGGCCGCCGCACCCGCACCGGCTGCTGCGCCCGCCGCTCCCGCCGCTCCCGCCGCTCCCGCACCGAAACCGGCCGCCAAGAAAGTAACCCTGGCCGCCGACGCACTGTTCGACTTCGACAAGGCCACCCTGCGCAACGAAGGCAAGGTCAATCTGGACAAACTGGTTGCCGATATCAAGGGCATCAAACTGGAAGTCATCATCGCTGTGGGTCACGCTGACCGTCTGGGCAAGGATGCTTACAACCAGAAGCTGTCCGAGCGTCGCGCCGCCGCCGTCAAGGACTATCTGGTAAGCAAGGGCGTCGAAGCCAACCGCGTCTACTCCGAAGGCAAGGGCGAGAAGCAGCCCGTCACCGGCGGCAAGTGCGGTAACAGCGAGAAACGTACCAAGCAACTCGTCGACTGCCTGCAGCCTGACCGTCGTGTTGACATCGAAGTGATCGGCACTCAGAACTAAGCACGATTAATCTTCACATCATGGAAAAGCCTAAACAGGCTTTTCAGCAAAAGCCCTGCTGTGCAGGGCTTTTGCGTTTCAGGAGAGTGTGTTATGAGCAGCACAGCCAATTTCGACCCGCAAGAACTCGCCAAATTCGGCGAACTCGCCCATCGCTGGTGGGACCCACATTCCGAGTTCAAGCCTTTGCACGATATCAACCCATTGCGTTTGGGCTGGATTGATCGCTGTATCGGGCTGACAGGGAAAAGAGTACTCGATGTTGGCTGCGGCGGCGGTTTGCTGAGCGAAGGCATGGCGGCACTGGGCGCGCAAGTGATGGGCATCGACATGTCCGAGAAACCGCTGGCAGTTGCAACCCTGCATTTGCACGAAAGCGGACTACAGGTCGATTACCGCCTGATCCCTGCGGAAGCGCTGGCCGCCGAGATGCCGGCCAGCTTCGACGCGGTCACCTGTTTGGAAATGCTCGAACACGTACCCGATCCGGCCTCGACAGTTGCAGCTTGCGCTACTCTCGTCAAACCGGGTGGCCAAGTGTTCTTCTCCACCATCAATCGCAATCCGAAAGCCTATCTGTTCGCTGTCATCGGGGCGGAATACATCCTCAAGCTGCTGCCGAAAGGCACTCACGACTACGCCAAGTTCCTGCGCCCGGCGGAACTCGCCCGCTACGCCCGCGAAGCCGGATTGCAAGTCGAAGAAATCCTCGGCATGAGCTACAACCCGCTGACCCGCACCTATTCCCTAGGCGCCGACACCAGCGTGAATTACCTGCTGCGCGCGCGTCGCCCGGCCTAACGAGGCAGCAACCATTAACCACCGGGGAATGCCCCGGATTCGCCGTTATAATCCGCCCCTCGTTTGAGGGTTTATGGAGGAATCAGCATGGGCTTTCTTGCCGGCAAGCGTATTCTTGTCACCGGTCTTTTGTCCAACCGTTCGATTGCCTATGGCATCGCCAAGGCCTGTCATCGCGAGGGGGCGCAACTCGCCTTCACCTATCAGAGCGAACGATTTCAGGAACGTTTGCAGAAATTCGCTGCCGAATTTGGCAGCGATATGGTGTATCAGGTCGATGTCGCCGACGATGCGCAAATTGCCAACTGCTTCGAGCAGATTGGCCAACGGTGGGAGGGAATCGAGGGTATCGTCCACTCGATCGCCTTCGCGCCCAACGAAGCGATCGAGGGCGATTTTCTCGACGGCATTTCGCGCGAGAGCTTCCGAATCGCCCACGAGATTTCCTCCTACAGCTTTCCGGCACTCGCCAAGGCGGCCCGCCCGTTGCTGTTGAAAGGCAACAATCCTTCTTTGGTCTGCCTTTCCTATCTGGGCGCCGAGCGCACCTTGCCGAACTACAACACCATGGGACTCGCCAAAGCCAGCCTCGAAGCAGCGACGCGCTATCTCGCTTTCAGTCTTGGCCCACAGGGCATTCGCGCCAACGCACTGTCAGCCGGTCCGATCAAGACCCTGGCGGCGTCCGGCATTGGCAATTTCGGCAAGCTGCTGGCCTACAACGCCCACCACGCCCCGCTGCGCCGCAACGTCACCATCGATGAAGTGGGCAACGCTGCCGCCTTCCTGCTCTCGGATCTGGCGAGCGGCATTACTGGCGAAGTG
>CAZAWN010000008.1:4292-15733 GCA_964488825.1 uncultured Methyloversatilis sp.
CAACGCTGCCGCCTTCCTGCTCTCGGATCTGGCGAGCGGCATTACTGGCGAAGTGCTCTATGTCGATGGCGGCACGCACAATGTCGCCATGGGTAATCCTGAGCCCCTGCCCGGCTGAGAACTCCCCGTCTGAGAACTTGCTCGGCGCTGTGCCGTCAGGCCAGCGCCGAGTTTCTGAGTCTCTACTTCCGCTCCAGAGCAGCGCTGTTGATCGTCACACCGTAGTGCTGCCGCAGCGCAGCCAGCCAGTTGATCAGATCTTCGCGCGTCAGCACTTCACCATACTGCTGGCGCAGCGCTTCCGCACGCGGGGCCGCTTCGCCCGGCGCCAGCGGATCGAAAGTCTTGATCTGATCAATGCGATATAGCGCAAAGCCGGCCGGTGACTTGACGCCGACATAGGCCGGCAACTTGGCGGAAGGAGCGCCGAAGACGGCCAAGCTGGCCTCGCGACTCAGGTTGGGGGCATGCAAGCGACTGATGCTGCGCGCCCCCCCCCAACTCACACTGGATTTCTCGCCTCGATTGAGTTTGTCGAGTTCAGACTGTCCGGCTGTTGCAGCCTTGGCAAGCGCGTCCTCGCGCACCAGGTCCTGCAAGATCATTCCGGAGACCTGATCCAGCGGTGTCAGTGCGGCCGGACGATGCTCGACAACGCGCGCCGAAACGAGGGTATTCGGCGCAGCCTCGATCGCCTCGGTATTTCGCTTGTGCTTGAGCGCATCTTCGGAGAAAACGGCCTGAGCGAGCTTTTCCGCATTTAACGGTGCGGGCAATTGCCCGCCTTTGGCCATCCAGTCCGTGGCGAGGACGGTCAGTCCGTACTTTTCGGCTGCCGGCTTCAGGCTATCGGCTTGTTCGTAAACCATATTGGTGAAGCCTTCGGCGGCTTCGACATACTTCCGCGCACCCACTTGACGCTTGAGTTCGCCGGCAATTTCATTGCGCACCTCGTCAAGCGGCTGGGCCTGCTCGGCTCGGATGCCAGTCAACTTGATAATGTGAAAACCGAAATCGGAGCGCACCACATCGGAAATCTGGTTTTCTTGCAAGGCGTAGGCCGCTTCCTCGAATGGCTTGACCATCATGCCGCGGCCAAAGAATCCAAGATCGCCACCGTTTGTCGCCGACCCCGGGTCTTGCGAGTGTGCCTTCGCCAGCGCGGCGAAGTCGCCCGGTTTGGTTTTCAACTGAGTAAGCAATTGCGCCGTTTTATCCTCGGCAGACTTGATCTCGGCCGCAGGTGCGGCCTTGTCAGCGCGGATCAGGATGTGGCTGGCGCGCCGCTGTTCGGGTTTGCGGTAACGGGCGGCATTCGCCTCGTAGGCAGCCTTGATCTCGGCATCACTGACCTGCATCTTGGCAATAAGTTGATCCTGACTAAGCACTACATATTCGATTTTTACCTGCTCCGGTTGCTCGAAGCGAGCGCGATTTTCCTCGTAATAGCGCTTGATCGCTGCCTCGTCCGGCTTGGTGTTGCCGGCGAAATGCTCGGCACGCAGCGTCGCCTCGGCAATCACGCGTTCTTCCAATTGAGCAGCCAGCCAGCGGTCGGTCGGCAGATTGCCGAGCAGTGCGGCATTCGCCACCGGCAGCGATACCTGCTGGGTAAGCAGATCGCGACGCAACATCGCCTCGAAACCCTCGACGCTCATGTTCTGTGCGGCCACCAAAGCCTCGTAGCGTTCGCGGGAAAACTTGCCGTCTTGCTGTAAAGCCGGCAAGGAGGCAATAAATCCCGAAAGCATCGCGTTACTGACCCCCATGCCCGACTCGGTAGCATGCAGCAGCAGAAGACGCTGATTGATCAGCTCCTGCAGCACCCCTTGGCGAAACTCCGGACTTTGCAGCAAGGCGGGATTGTGCGCCAGTTGAGGGCGCAAACGTTCCTGTTGTTCGCTTAACGAGCGCTGAAACTCTTCCAGCGTAATCGATGCTTTACCAACCTTGGCAACTTCATTTACTCTCCCTCCACCAACGTAAGAGTCAATGCCAAAAAAGGCAAAAGGAAGCGCAATCAGCGCCAAGACAATCTGGGCCACCTTCTGGTTGTTGCGAACGATATCGAACAAGGACATAGCTGGAGCTTTCGTAAATGAAAAGGCGAACCGAGGTTCGCCTTGATTACTAAGTGCGGGGAACTGACTGATTTAAGCCCCTGTAACCATCTGATAAAAGTGTCGCATTGTAAAACACATTCCCGATGCACCGATATCCGATCATGCAATGGAAAAAGTTGCCTTGCAGCAGCAATCCACACCACAAACTCGGCGTTGGCGCGACGGCTCTAGACAGCCGCCAATGCCTGCTCCAGATCGGCCTTGATGTCGTCGATATGTTCGATGCCAATGGCCAGTCGCACCATGTCCTCGGAAACGCCCGCTTTTTTCAACTCTTCCGGGGAAAGCTGACGGTGCGTGGTGCTGGCCGGATGACAGGCCAGCGACTTGGCATCGCCGATATTCACCAACCGGGTAATCAGCTTGAGCGCATCCTGGAACTTCGCACCACCCTCGCGCCCACCCTTGACCCCGAAAGACAGGATGCCCGAAGCGCGTCCGCCCATGTACTTTTGCGCCAGGGCATTTTCGGGGTGCTCGGCAAGCGCCGCATAACGCACCCACCCCACATTGGCATGCCCTTTCAGATAGTTGGCGACAGCCAGCGTGTTGTCACAAATACGATCCATGCGCACCGGCAGGGTTTCGATTCCCTGCAGGATCAGGAAGCTGTTGAAGGGCGAAATTGCCGCGCCCATGTTGCGCAAAGGGACGACGCGCGCGCGGCCAATGTAAGCCGCCGGACCGAGCGCTTCGGTATACACCACGCCGTGATACGAAACGTCCGGCGTGTTGAGGCGCTTGAAGCGCTCCTTGTGATCAGCCCAGGGAAACTTGCCGGAATCGACGATGGCGCCGCCAATGCTGGTACCGTGGCCGCCAAGGTATTTGGTCAAGGCATGCACGACGATGTCGGCGCCATGCTCGAAGGGACGGCAAAGATAGGGGGTCGGCACGGTGTTATCGACAATCAGGGGAACCCCGGCGGCATGCGCCACATCGGCCAGCGCGGCGATATCGACCACGTTGCCGAGCGGGTTGCCAACGGACTCGCAGAAAATCGCCTTGGTCCGACCATCGATCAGGGGCTTGAAGCTCGACGGATCGCGGTAGTCGGCAAAACGCACCTCAATACCGTACTGCGGCAAGGTATGGGCGAAGAGGTTGTAGGTGCCACCGTAGAGCGTGCCGACCGAAACGATGTTGTCGCCCGCCTCGGCAATCGTCTGAATGGCATAGGTGATCGCCGCCATGCCGGAAGCCAGCGCCAGCGCCCCGACGCCACCTTCCATCGCGGCCAGACGCTTTTCCAGCACGTCGGTGGTCGGGTTCATGATGCGCGTATAGATGTTGCCGGCCACCTTGAGGTCGAAAAGGTCGGCGCCATGCTGCGTGTCGTCGAAGGCGTAAGAAGTCGTCTGGTAGATCGGCACCGCCACCGCCTTGGTGGTGGGGTCCGGACTGAAGCCGCCATGGACGGCGAGTGTTTCCATTTTCATTGCTTGTCCCCTGCACTATGGATGTTATGGATAAACTGGTTTTGTTCTTTCATTATATGTGTCAATCGACAATTCGGTAGCCACGGGCTACCATCCCGCGCCGCCATGCCCGACCGATCCGATCTCGAACACATTTTTGCTGCCGACGGCCCGCTGGCCAAGGCAATTCCAGGTTATCGCCAACGCCAGCAGCAAGTCGCCATGGCGCGCGAAGTGCAGGCTGCCATCCAGGCCAGCCGCCTGCTGGTCGCCGAGGCTGGCACCGGAACCGGCAAGACCTTCGCCTACCTGGCGCCGGCGTTGCTCTCCGGCGGGAAGGTCGTCATCTCGACGGGTACCAAGACCCTCCAGGATCAATTGTTCAACCGCGATCTGCCGACCGTGCGCGACGCGCTCGGCCTGCCGGCAAGCATCGCCCTGCTCAAGGGACGCAGCAATTACGTCTGCCCGCACCATCTGGAACGTGCGCTGTCCGCCGGCAAACTCAACTCGCGTGCCGAAGCCATGCATCTGCACGCCATTGCGCGTTTCGCCAAGGTCACCGCCAGCGGCGACAAGGCCGAATGCGCCAACGTCCCCGAGGATTCCGGCGCGTGGCACCTCGCCACCTCGACGCGCGAAAACTGCCTCGGCCAGGAATGCGCCCATGTCAAGGAGTGCTTCGTCCTCGCTGCGCGGCGCGAAGCGCTGCTCGCCGACGTGGTAGTCGTCAACCATCACCTGTTCTTCGCCGATGTGATGCTCAAGGACGAAGGCATGGGCGAGCTACTGCCCAGTTGCAATACCGTGATTTTCGACGAGGCGCACCAACTGCCCGAAGTCGCCGGCCTGTTCTTCGGCGCCTCGGTCGGCACGGGCCAATTGCTCGACCTGGCGCGCGACGCCAAAATGGAAGGTATTGCTGCCGCCAAGGATTACGCGCCCTTGCAAGACGCCGTGAAGTCGGTGGAGAAAGCCGCGAAGGACCTACGCCTTGCCTTCCGCCACGAAGGGCGGCTCGCCATCCCCCAATGGCTTCAGCACCCGCAGGCCATAGAAGCGCTTCAGCATCTGCAAACGACGCTGGACGAACTCGGCAAACACCTCGAATCACAGGCAAGCCGTTCGGAAGGTTTGGCGAACTGCCTGCGCCGCTGCGGTGAGCTTATCCTGCAGCTGCGCGAATGGCAGAGAGTCGGCGCTGGCGCGACGGCACTGGCAGAACACGAGGAAGACGACGTGCCTCCCCCGGTCCGCTGGGTCGAAGTCACGAGCTATGGGGTGAGCTTCAACCTCACGCCGCTCTCGGTCGCACCGATTTTCCGGAAGCAACTCGAAGGCCATCCGCGCGCCTGGATATTCACCTCAGCCACTTTGGCGGTCGGCGAAGACTTCTCGCATTACCGCGATGCGCTCGGCTTGGTCGAAGCCGCCACGGGACGCTGGGACAGTCCCTTCGATTACGCTGCTAATGCGCTGCTCTGCTGCCCGAGCGGCATGCCTGACCCGAACCATCCCGACTACGCCGAAGCCGTCGTGGAAGCCGCCTGGCCGGCCCTGCGCGCTGCGCGCGGTCGGGCATTCGTGCTCTGCACCTCGCTCCGCGCCATGCGGCGGATACACGAACTGCTGGAGCTGCGTATCGAAAATACCGGCTTGGACATATCAATGCTGTTGCAGGGTCAGCGCTCTAAATCCGAGCTGCTCGACAGCTTCCGCCGGCTCGGCAACGCCGTGCTGGTGGCCAGCCAAAGCTTCTGGGAAGGCGTGGACGTACGCGGCGAGGCGCTCTCGCTGGTGATCATCGACAAACTGCCCTTCGCGCCGCCCGACGACCCGGTACTTGCCGCGCGCATCGACCAGTTCAAGCGCCAGGGTCGCAACGCTTTTTTCGAAGTGCAACTGCCGCGCGCGGTGATCAGCATGAAGCAAGGTGCGGGACGGCTGATCCGTGCCGAAACCGACCGCGGCGTCCTGATGGTCTGCGACCCGCGCCTGGTCGACAAACCCTACGGCCGACGCATCTGGCAAAGCCTGCCGCCGATGCGTCGCACCCGCAACATCGACGATGTCGAAGCATTTTTTATTTCTACCGAATGATGCAAAACCCCGTTGCACAGCAAGGCCAGTTCGTCTAGAATGCGCGTCCTTTGCAGGCGGTTAGCTCAGCTGGTTAGAGCGCCACGTTGACATCGTGGAGGTCGTTGGTTCGATTCCAATACCGCCTACCAGAATTATCCTTATGGGGCAGCAAGTTACGCTGCCCCATTCGTCTTTTGGGACGAATTTTGGACGAATTCGCCGATATCCAACGCAGATGTCACCCTTGCGACGACACACATCGAACGCGCCGATACGTCATCGTTTCCTTTTTCTCTCAGCTGAAACCATGAACACCCACCAGGAAAGTCCTCCTTGCCGCATCTACGGCATCAAAAACTGCGACTCGATGAAAAAAGCCTTCAACTGGCTTGCCGAGCGCGATATACCCTACGAGTTCCATGATTACAAGAAGGCCGGCGTGCCGCGCGAGCGACTGGCGGAGTGGTGCCGCACGGCGGGCTGGAAGTCCTTGCTCAATACCAAAGGCGCGACCTGGCGCAAGCTTGATCCGGAGCAGCAGAACATTTCGACGCAAGGCAAGGCGGTGGCGATCATGATGGAGCATTCGAGCGTGATCCGCCGACCGATCATCGAAACGCCAGGCGGACAATTGCTGATCGGGTTCGATCCGACCATTTTCGAGAGTTTTCTCAACAAGTAGGCGAAGAATATGGATAGCGTCCGCCGTTTTCTGCTGGAACAACTCGATATTCGCGGTGCGCTGGTGTCGCTTGGCAACACCTGGCACGAACTGCAGGCGGTACGCGACGATCCGCCTGCCGTCACTCAGCTGCTGGGCGAACTGGCTGCGATAACGGTGTTGATCGCCGGCAATCTCAAGGCGCCCGGACGCATCAGCTTCCAGTTGCAGGGGAAGGGATTGATCTCCCTGCTGCTGGTCGATTGCGACGAGCAATTGCGCCTGCGCGGCATGGCGCGACACAAACTCGGCGCTGGCGAGACGGCATCCTTCGCCGATTTGATCGGCGATGGCCAGCTGGTGCTGACTTTACAGCCCCCTGAAGGAGCTCCCTACCAGAGCATTGTGCCCTTGCAGGGCAACAGCCTGGCCGAAATCTTCGAGCACTACCTCGCCCAATCCGAACAACTGCCGGCCCGGCTGCTGCTGACCGCCGACGCAGACTTCGCCGGCGGCCTGTTTCTGCAGAAACTGCCGGGCGCCGACAACAAAGATGCCGACGGCTGGAATCGCATCGAACACCTTGCGGCGACCATCCAGCCGGCCGAACTGGCCGAGCCGGTGGCGAATCTGCTGATGCGCGTGTTTGCCGAAGAGGATGTGCGCCTCTTCGATCCTCGCCCGGTACGCTACCACTGCCCGCGCGACGAGGCGAAAGTGCTGGCGATGCTCAAAAGCCTGGGGCGCGAAGAAGTGGAGGCGGCCCTGGCTGAACAAGGCGCGTTGCTCATCGAAGACGAGATCTGTCGCCAGACCTACCGTTTCGGCAACGAGATCGTGCCGCGACTATTCGAATAGGCAACTTTTTAATCGCCCTGCCTGCCCTGCGGCTTATACTCCGAAAGTCATACAGAAGCCGCCATGCAGACCCTTTCTTTTCCCAAGCTGCCACCTCGCTTCATTACCCTTGCGGTGTTCCTCGTCGGAACTGCGCTTGCCGTACTCCTTTTTCAGTGGCATCGTGATCAGAATGCCACCACCGTCGGGCAGCAATTACGTTTCGAACTGGCCGAACTGCGCGACTTGCTCTCCGGAGAAATCCGCAATTACCAGAATGGCCTGCACAATTTGCGCGGCGCCATGCTGTCGAATGCCGCCTTCGACGCCCGAGGCTTTGAATCCGTTGTGCGTACGCGCGGATCGAGCGCCTACCCCGGGGCCATCGATTTCGGTTACGCCCAATTGGGCTCCGACGACCAACTGACAGTCGCTTTTCAGCACCCAATAAGTGACGATCATGATGGGATCGGTTCCAACTTCGTCACCTCTCCCCTCATTGGCCACGCGGCCGAGGTAACCCGAAAAACCGGCAAGCCAGCGCTGACAGCGCCCTTCGTCGATGACGCGTCGACAGGCAACACTCATCTGATGGCCATGCTGCCGGTATTCATGGAAAGCCGCCCCGGACTGGCCGACCGTTATGCCGGAATCCTTTTCGTCCGCATCATGATCGAAGACGCACTGCTCGAAATCTCGCGCAATCTGGTCGAATTTTCGATTGCCGACGTAAGCAACCCGGAAACGCCGTTGCCTTTATTCCGCACGACCGGTTATTTCGAGGATAAAGCTGGCATCGGCGAAACCAGCATGCTCAACGTCGGCGGACGGCAATGGGAAATACGTGTCAGCCCCAACGATCATTTCTGGCAACACCTCAACCTGATCGCCCCATGGAAAACACTGCTGGCCGGACTGCTCGTCAGTTTCATGGCCTCGCTGACGGTCTGGTTGATGCTCTCCACGCGCCACCGTGCCATTCAACTGGCGGAACGGATGACCTTGGCGGTACGCGAAAACGAGCAGCGGTTCAAGGATTTCGCTTCCGCCGCCTCGGACTGGTGGTTCTGGGAAATGGATGCCGATTTGCGCTTTTCCTATTTCTCCCCGAATGCCGCCGGCGCCATCGGCCGGCCGATCGACAGCATGCTCGGCAAGCGCCGCAGCGAGATTGTCGCCGGACTTGCTCCGGAGGAACAGCCAAAATGGACGGCACACCTGGCCGATATCGAGAGCCATCGTTCCTTCAACCAGTTCGAATATCGTATCGCCTTGCCCGACGGGAGCCACCAGTGGCTGTCGATCAGCGGCCTGCCGCGCTTCGACAGCGCCGGGAATTTTCAGGGCTACCGCGGTACCGGAACCAACGTCACTGCCCGCAAGGAGCAAGAAGTGGCGGAGAGCTATGCTATCGAAGGTGTGCGCATCAAGTCGGAAATTGCGCAAACCCTGCAAGACCTGGATAGGCCGTTCTTCAAGCGCGTCGATCAAGCCTTGCTCGTTCTTGAAAAGATGCGCGGCCTGGCCGTCGGTCTGGGATCGCGGCTCGTGCTTACCGGCGAAAATGAACAAATTTATCTGCACGGGCAATCGCTCTGGCAGCGCGACACCCCGCACCTCGATGCAGGTTGTATCGAAGTCGTCGAACACTGCGCTCACGCCCAACCTGACCACGGCCATTACTTCGTGCCGATCCGCCATGGCGAGCATCAGATCGGGGTACTGATCCTCGACACTCAGGTAGCACCGCCTGACAATCCTGCCCGCCTGGAGACCCTACTGCAGATCGGCGATATCTTCGCGATTGCCGTGCTTAACGAGCGTGCCGCCAGCTTGCAGCGCGAAGCGATGCTACAGGCCGAAGAAGCCAGCCGCACCAAGAGCGAGTTCCTCGCCAACATGTCGCATGAAATTCGCACCCCGATGAATGGTGTGCTCGGCATGAATGCCTTGCTGCTCGATTCCGGTCTGACTCCTGAACAGCGCGAAATGGCCGATACCGTCCAGCGCAGTGCCAGTGCGCTGTTGACCATCATCAACGACATCCTCGACTTTTCCAAGATCGAGGCCAACAAGCTTGATCTGGAAATCATCGACTTCGATCTGCGCTATCTGGCAGAAGAAGTCTCGACCCTGCTCGGCGCTCGCGCCCACGAAAAGCGCATCGAACTGACAGCCCTCATCAACCCTGAAGTGCCATTGCTGTTGCGCGGCGACCCGGGCCGCCTGCGCCAGGTGTTGCTTAATCTTGCCGGAAACGCCATCAAATTTACCCAGCGCGGCGAGGTTGTCATCGAAGTCAGTCTTGCCGAAGGCACCGAACAGTTCGCCAGCCTGCACTTTGCGGTACGCGACACAGGCATCGGCATCAGTCCGGAAAACCTAGAGAAACTGTTCCAGCCATTTACCCAGGCCGACGGTTCGATAACCCGTAAATTCGGCGGCACCGGTCTCGGCCTGTCAATCAGCCAGCGCCTCGTCGAACTGATGGGTGGAAAGATTCAGGTCAGCAGCCGCGAGGGCGAAGGATCGACCTTCAGTTTCATCATTCATCTCGAACGTCAGCATGGCAGTGCGACGCGACGGCGCACCCGACTGGCTTCGCTGCACGACAGGCGCATCCTCGCCGTCGATGACCATCCGACCAATTTGCGTCTTCTCGAACTGCTCTTCGAAGAATGGCAGTGCCGCGCACTGATGGCGGAAAACGGCGTGCAAGCACTGCAAGTTCTAGAAAGAGAGTTTTCCGCCGGACGTTCGGTTGACCTCGTTCTGACCGACATGCAAATGCCCGAGATGGATGGCGAGACGCTGGGACAACGCATCCGCAGCGACCGCCGCTTCGATCAGGTCAAGCTCGTGGTGCTCACCTCGATGGGCATGCGCGGCGATGCCGAGCGGCTGGAATCGCTCGGTTTTTCCGCCTATCTCACCAAGCCGATCAAGAGTGAACATCTCCACCGCTGCCTGCAAACGGTACTGGGCGTTACCGCCGAGGTCGCTCCGGCGCCCCTGATTACCCGCCACTCGCTGGCGGAAAGCGCCGTCAGCCGCCATATTCTGGTGGTCGAGGACAACCCCACCAACCAACTCGTCGCCCGACGCATGCTGGAAAAACTGGGGCACAGTTTCGAGATCGCCGAAAACGGCAAAATCGCCCTCGAATTCCTGGCGCATACACCCTACGATCTGGTATTGATGGACTGTCAGATGCCCGTCATGGACGGCTACGAAACCACCACCCTGCTACGCCGCGGCGAGGCCGGCGTCCTCGACCCGCAGGTGCCTGTCATCGCCCTCACCGCCAATGCCATGCAGGGCGACCGCGACAAGGCGCTCGCCGCCGGGATGAACGACCATCTTGCCAAACCTTTCGCTCCCGAGGAGTTGCACGCATTGCTAGAGCGCTGGTTCAGAAAGACTAGTAGCCCCAATCCTGTACTTCCGGCAGTCCCGCTGCCGCCCTCCGGAATGGTTTTCGATGCCGACGAGCTGCTGAAAAACTTTGGGGGCGATATCGACATCGCGCGCGAAATCATCCCAGAGGCGCTTGCCGACATAGCGGCCCAGGCACAATCTTTGACGGAAGCCATCGCCAGCGGTGCCATAGAGGTGGCCATTCGTCATGCCCACACCCTGAAGGGGCTTGTCAGTACCTGCGGCGGCCGACCGGCGCGCGACATCGCCCTGCGCATCGAGCAGGCCTTGAAAGCGGGGGGAACAGCTGCGGCACTGGATCTGCAGCAGGACCTGTCGGGCACTTTACAGGCGCTCATGCAAGCGGCGCAAGCCTGGTTGCAGACACAACAGGACACCCGCTCATGAAGCGCTGCTGGCTGACATTCGCCCTGCCGGCACTAGTGCTGACGCATTCTCCATCCAGCTGGAGCCTCGACGAGAAAGCGGCACGTAATCTGGCCAAGACCAACAACTGTTTTCGCTGCCACGCGGTGGAGCGCGAGAAGAACGGCCCATCCTGGAGTTCCATCGGCGCCAAGTACAAACTGAAAGCCGATGGCGAGACCAAGTTGATGACCCATCTCACCTCTGCCCCGAAAATCAAGCTGCTCGAAGAGGGAACCGAGGAAGAGCACAAGATCGCCAAGTTCCGCGACAAAAGTGAGTTGCAGAACCTCGTGCAATGGATTCTTTCGCTCTAAAGTTGCTGCTGATTGGCGCTTGCTCAGCGCTGCTTTGTTCTGGCGCGGTGGCCAATGACCGGCTCTGTACAAACTGCCACGATGAGATGGAAGCGAAGCCGATCCTCTCGATCTACCAGACCCGCCACGGCGTGAAAGCCGATGCGCGTACGCCGACGTG
>CAZAWN010000008.1:15833-31240 GCA_964488825.1 uncultured Methyloversatilis sp.
CAAAGCGCCCCCTGTCTGAAATGCCATGAATCGAACACGGCCCGCCATTGGCAAGGCAGCAGTCACGAAAGCCGCAATCTTGCCTGCACCAGTTGCCATACCCTGCATGTCGGACGCGATTCATTGCTGGAACGGGCTACCGAGGCGGATACCTGTTACCGCTGCCATGCGAACACCCGCGCCCAGCTACGCCGTCCGTCCAGCCATCCGATCACTTCAGGCAAACTTTCCTGCAGCAGTTGCCATGCCGCCCACGGCAGCGAGGGCCCGCGTCTGCTGAAGCGCGACGATATCAACGATACCTGCTACGAGTGCCACGCCGAAAAGCGCGGCCCCTTCCTCTGGGAACATGCACCCGTTACCGACAACTGTCTGAACTGCCACACTCCGCACGGCAGCGCCCACGGTACGCTGCTCAAGGCTCGTCAGCCCTGGCTGTGCCAACAATGCCACAGCAGTTCGCGCCACCCATCGATAGCCTACAGCGGCGCCCAGTTGCCTGGCATGGCCGCCAACCCGGCTGTTCAAATTCCGCTGCACGGCTGCGCCAATTGCCATTCGCGCGTGCATGGCTCGAATCACCCCTCGGGTGCCAGGCTGCTGCGATGAAGCCTTGGCCGCTCTGGCTCTTGCTGCTCGCTTACACAGCGTACGCGGCGGAAGGCGATGAGGAATGGCTGGCCTTGGTACAACCAATCAGTACGGTCGAAATCGGGCTGGGGCGCATCGGCCATGCCCCGCCGGCCGCCGGGAATCTCCTCGGCGTGGGCACGACCGGCAGCTTTTTCTTCGGCAGTATCGACCTGCGGGGCGGCGATCCAGCGGCTTCCGCCAGCCGCTGGCGCGTTGCCGGCCAGCGCTTGGGCCTCGACAGCCCGGAACTGTCAGGCGAATTCGGGGCACAGGGCCGCTACCGGCTGCGCATCGACTACGATGAAATTCCGCGCTTCCTGGCCAGCGAAAACTACCACACGCCCCAACTCGGCGCTGGCGAGACGGCACTCACGCTGCCGCCAGGCTACCCGGTTGCCAATCCAGTCGCTGGCTCGGCGCAAATCACCGCTACCCAGCGCCCCTTCGCCATCGGCATGCAACGCAAGCGCACCGGTATTGCCGGCAGCCTGTGGCTGACACCGGAATGGGAACTGCGTGCCGACTTCCGCGAAGACCGGCAGACCGGAACGCGAGCGAGCGGCGCGACCATGGGCACCGGCGGCAGTTCGATCGCCATGATCCTGCCCGAGCCCGTCGACACCATCACGCGCCGTTTCGAGACCAGCCTCGCCTACCAGAAAGAGCGCAGCCACCTGCAATTCGCCTATCGCGGTTCGTTTTTCAACAACGCAGTAGAAAGCTGGACCTTCCAGAACCCTTTCAGCATCGCTAATACCCTGTTCGACAACCGCATGGGCTCCACGCCCGACAATCAGGCTCACCAACTCAGCATGAGCGGGGGCTTTCCGCTCGGACGAACCACTCGCCTCTCAGCCAGCCTCGCCTATGGGCGACTGACGCAAAACGAAACTTTCCTGCCCTACTCCACCGCCGGGAACATGCCTCCGCATCGCCGCCTTGATGGATTGCTTGTTAACAAACGACTCAACCTCAAACTCACCAGCCGGCCATTTCGCGATCTACGGCTCAACACGTCCTACCGTTTCGATAGTCGCGACAACCGCACCCCGGTAGGTGAATACAACCTGCCTGGCGTCAGTGCTGCCCGGCTGGGCGAAGTCGGCGCCGCGAATGTGCTGCTCAGCACGACGCCCTACAGCCGTCGGCAAAGCCTGAGCATGATCGAAGCCATCTACGCCATTCGCTCCGGCAGCGATCTGACGCTTGCCCTGCAACGCGAAACCACGGCGCGCTACTGCAACGGGCACCCCCATTGCGTTGAAGTCGGCCATGCCCGTGAGAATGGCTGGCGTTTCGAGTGGCGACAGGATTTCACGCCCCTCATCATCGGTCGCCTTGGCTATAGCGGGGCCGACCGGCAGGGGGACGATTACCGGAAATACGCCGAGAGCGTGGAACTGGCCGGGATGCGCAAATTCTTCCTTGCCGACCGCCGGCGCGACCAATGGCGCGGCAGTCTGAATGCCAGCCTCACCGACTCGACCAGCCTGGGTTTCAACCTTGACCTGAACCAGGACGCTTACCGTCGCTCGCCTTACGGCTTGCAGTCAGCCGACAGTCGCGCGCTCAACATTGATCTGAGCCACAGCTTCGACGAGGACTTCAGCCTCAGCCTGTTTGGCGGCCGGGAGAGCTTCCGCTCGAAACTCGCCAGCAGCTACGCAAGCAGCGCTACAGCGACCATCACGGACGAAAAGCCGGGCGCTCAATGGCAGATCAACATGAACGACACGGTCGACACCGCAGGGATTTCGCTACGCCACAAGGGCTTGTTCAGCGGCCTTCTGGAATTCGACGCCGATCTGGTCTGGGTGCGGACGCGCTCGCCCTATCAGCTAGAGGGTGGCCCGCATAGCGCTGGCAACGCGCCTGCCGTACTGTTGCCTGCACCCTTGCCAAAGGTCAACAGCCGCAGTACGGAACTGCGCCTGAATGCCCGCTATGCACTCGACGAGCAATCGGCGCTGCGCTTCCTCTACCTCTATCGTCGTCTCGCCAGCACTGATTTCGCACTCGATCTCTACGCCAATGAAAACCTGACGCGCCTGCTTGGCACGCAGGAGAGCGCACCGCGCTTCGACACCCATTGGCTAGGCGTGAGCTACCTGTACCGTTTTCGCTAGGGCAGCGAGCAAGACTTTACTTGACGAGCGTCAGATGACCGCCGCGCTTGTTTCCGGCATCGCCGTGAGCGGCCGCTGCGTCATCGACCGCCTCCACTAAAGCGCCATCCGCCAGCGGGGATGCCGTCGCGCCAGCGCCGAGTTCTTCATCTTCCTCACCATCGACAACCGATACGGTCGCTTCAAAGGCCATGCCCAGTCCGTTCTCGCGCGCATAGATCGCCAGAACGGTTTCCACCGGCACCTTGACCGGGAAAGACGCTCCGTTGAAACGGGTCTGGAAACTGATTTCCTCATTCCCCATGCTCAGGTGATGCGTCGCCTCGGTGCTGATGTTGAGAACAATCTGACCTTCATTCACGAATTCGCGCGGAACGCAGGTGCGATCATCAACCTGTACGGCAAGATAGGGCGTAAAGCCCTGATCCGAGCACCATTCGTGGATCGCGCGGATCAGGTAGGGCTTGGTGGATAGCATCGATTCAATCGGTAAGGGAAGGCAATCTCGGAAACCCGTCGAAAGCGCCGGATTAGCGGCGCATGACTTTCTCAGAGGGAGTCAGTGCGTCGATAAAGCCTTGCCGCGTAAAAATCCGTTCGGCAAACTTCATGACAGGCGCACCCGCTTTCGGCAGTTCGATGCCGTAATGATCGAGACGCCACAACAGCGGGGCGATCGCCACATCCAGCATGGAGAACTCGTCGCCGAGCAGGAACTTCTGCTTGGCGAACAGGGGCGTCAACTCAACCAGTCGATCCCGGATATGGGTACGGGACTTCTCGGCCGTCTTCAGATTCCGCTCCAGCGCATCGATATGGCTGAACAACTCATGCTCCATCGTGTGCAACAGCTGTCGCGCCTTGGCGCGCGTTTGCGGATCGGGCGGCATCAATTGAGGATGCGGAAAGCGCTCGTCGATATACTCGTTAATGATATTCGACTCATACAGCACGAGATCGCGGTCAACCAGAACGGGAACCTGGTTGTAGGGATTGATCACCGCAATGTCTTCGGGCTTGTTGAACAGATCGACGTCGATGACCTGAAAGTCCATCTGCTTCTCGTAAAGCACAATGCGGCAACGATGACTGAACGGGCAGGTGGTACCCGAATACAGATTCATCATCGCGCTGGTTCCCCAGGAATAGTCCGAATCGCGGACCACGCGCCTAACAGGTGGATTGATATCTCGATGTCCCATAGCCGTTTACTTTCCTATCAAAGAATGTCTCTCCAGCACTCACGTTCGAGCGCATAGGTAAACACTATCAGAATTGCCAAAACAATCAGAACGATTGCAAACAACCGGGCATGTTACTCAAATCGCCAACGGATGAAAAGAACAAATTGCATAACTTCATGTTTAATAACATGAAATAGGCAACCAACCGGTCCTCGGGATATTATTTGAGCTGTTCGTGCAACAGGCCCAGAATCTTGCGTGCCGTCTCCGAGTTATCGACGCCACCTTCGCGCGTCAACACGCTCACCTGGCTATCGGGCCCGTCGCCCAAAACATGGATGCGATATTGGATCTTGGAATCGACGACCTTGTCGCTTCTCCAGAACGCCATTTTGTCGAGCCAGCCTTTTTTGGCCTTGGGATCGGTACTGGCTTCAGGATCGATATAGCGCACGTAATACATGCCCTGGGAGCGATCACGGTCTTCCACCGTGAAGCCGACGCGATCCAGGGCCAGCCCGACACGCCGCCAGGCGCGATCAAACGTCTCCTGTATCCTCAGGGTTCCAGCACCGTCGGCAGCACGCGACAGCTTCGCACGATCCGGTTGCTTCTCGGTCGCCAGCAAAGTCTTGGCGCGTTGCTCCTCAACACCGAGTCGTACCATCAAACGACGCAGCATCTCGGCTTCGAGTTCCGGTTCGGCAGGACGCGGTTGCCAGCGGGTTTGATCCTTGCCTTCAGTGACGTAAATCTCGTACATGCCACGGTGGCTAACGTAGATTTCAGTGGTTCCCGGTTCCGGCCCCTTTTCGATGCGCGTGCGAAACTTGTCTCGTTCGGCGGTCGAGTACAAGCTATCGAATACCTTGCCTAGCGTCGAACGGATGATGTCTTGCGGCAGCTTGGCGCGGTTTTCCGCCCAGTCGGTTTCCATCACGCCGGCTTCGGGGACTTCGAGATCGACGATGAATCCGTTTTCCTGCCAGAACTCCTTGATCTGCGGCCAGAGTTGCTCGGGCGTACCGCCGGCAACCAGCCAGCGCTGCGTGCCGGCGCGTTCGATGCGCATGTTGTCGACGCTCGGCAGCACCGCAGGTGCCGTCGATGTGGACGCCGCCGTTTTGCGTTCGCCAGCGTACTCCGAATAGGTCGCGGAACTCTTGGGGTTGATGTCCGGAACGGCATAGCGATCATCGCGCGCCGGACGGGTCAGATCAGGCGGGACTTCCAGCGACGGCAGTTTGCCGGCGGACTTGTAGTCGATCTTCTTCGATTCCGGCAGGATATTGCCGGAACAGGCGGACAACAGGGAGGCGCTGATCAGCGCACCGGAAACAAGGAGGAGGTTTTTTCTCATAGTCACTTTTCAGATAGGGATACCGGCTTCGCACAAAGCAGCGCGCACGCGCTCGTGGCAATCGGCGGAGAGCGGCGTGAGCGGCAGACGCAGGCCGTCCCCGATCAGGCCCATACGTGCACAGGCCCATTTGACGGGAATCGGATTCGCTTCGCAGAACAAATGCTTGTGCAAGGCAAGCAGGCGATTGTTGATCTCACGCCCGGTCTTGACGTCTCCGGCCAGTCCGGCGGCGACCATCTCGTGCATCAGTTTCGGTGCAACGTTGCCGGTTACCGTAATGACGCCCTGCCCGCCCATCAGCACCAGCAACAGGCCGGTCGCGTCGTCCCCACTGTAAATGGCGAACCCGGGCGGAGCACGCTTGATCAGGTCTGCGCCGCGCTCAAGGTTGCCGGTTGCATCCTTGATGCCAACGATGCCGGGAACTTGCGCCAGTCGCAGCGCGGTGTCGTTGGACATGTCCGCTACCGTTCGTCCGGGTACGTTGTAGAGGATCAGCGGCAGGTCGACATTCTCGGCAATTGCCTTGAAATGCTGGTAGAGCCCCTCCTGGGTCGGCTTGTTGTAGTAGGGCACGACGGAGAGATGCGCGCTAGCGCCAGCGGCCTTGGCGCAGCGCGCCAGTTCGATGGCCTCGCGGGTGGAGTTCGCGCCGGTGCCCGCAACCACGGGGATACGACCGGCGACATGCTTCACCGCTTCGCGGATCAACAGACAGTTTTCGTCCATATCGACCGTCGGCGACTCGCCGGTCGTGCCAACCACGACCACCGCATCAGTACCTTCGGCAATATGCCAATCGAGCAGGCGCCGCAGCGTCGGCAGATCGAGCGAGCCGTCCTCCAACATGGGAGTGACGAGGGCGGGAATGGAACCTTGAATCATGATGTGCGTCCGTACTTGTCCGATGTGAAAAGTCAGATTTCGGCCAGCGCCTTGATATGCGCGGCGACGCTGCGCGCCAGCGGCGACATGACGTAGCCGCCTTCGAGCATGGAAACGATGCGCCCCTGGGCAGACTCCTTGGCGACTTTAAGCAACTGATCGGTCACCCAGGCATAGTCAGCCTCCAGCAGCCCCATGTTGCCCATATCGTCTTCGTAGTGGGCATCGAAACCGGCAGAGATGAAGATCATTTCAGGCGCGAACTCGCGCAGCCGCGGCACCCAGACCTCGCTGACCACCTCGCGGAAGGCGTCGCCGCGCGAACGGGCCGACATTGGCACGTTGCACATATTGGGCGCCGGTTCGTCGTCGCCCGAATAGGGATAGAAGGGATGCTGGAAGATGCTGCACATCAGCGTGCGCATGTCGTTCTCGAGAATGTTCTCGGTGCCGTTGCCGTGATGCACGTCGAAATCGATCACGGCGACGCGCTTCAGCCCCCAGGCATCGAGCGCATGACGCGCGGCGATGGCAATATTATTGAAGAAGCAGAAGCCCATGGAGCGGGCGTGCTCGGCATGATGGCCGGGCGGACGCACCGCGCAAAAGGCAGCCGGAACTTCCTTCTTCATCACCAGATCGGTGGCGAGAATGCCGGCGCCGGCCGCCCGCAGCGCCGCCTTGAGCGTACCGGGACACATCGCGGTATCCGGGTCGAGGTGATGGATGCCATGCTCGGGGACACTCGCAAATATCATGTCGATATAGCTTTGCGGATGGGCGCGGCGCAGGTGCGCGTTCTCGGCCAGCGGAGCATCGTAATAATTAAGGTAGAGGTCTAGGCCGGCGGCAATCAGGCGGTCCTGGATCGCGCCGATCCGCTCGGGCGACTCGGGATGATGGGCGCCCATATTGTGGAGCAGGCAGTCGCGATGGGTGATGAAGGCAATCGTCATGGCATCGAAAATTACGGTGTGGTAGCTTCGCTTACAATTGGAAAAACAACATTATGTCCTGATTGAGGGATTGTAACGCATGCCCCCCCAGCCCAAGCCTTCCGTAATGCTGTCTGCCGTACTGTCGGCGGCCGGCGAGATCATCCTCGGCAAGGAGCACCAACTGCGTCTTGCCCTCGCCTGCCTGCTGGCGCGCGGTCATCTGCTGATCGAGGACCTGCCCGGCGTCGGAAAAACCACGCTGGCGCATACGCTGGCCCGCCTGCTGGGGCTCGACTTCCAGCGCGTCCAATTTACCAGCGACATGCTGCCAGCCGACATCCTCGGCATTTCGGTATTCGACCGGGAACGCGGCGATTTCCGCTTTCATCCCGGACCCATCTTCACGCAGGTGGTGCTGGCCGACGAAATCAACCGCGCCACACCCAAGGCACAAAGCGCCCTGCTCGAAGCCATGGAGGAGCGCCAGGTCACCGTCGAAGGCGCCACACGGCTGCTGCCGCAGCCTTTCTTCGTCATCGCCACGCAGAACCCCTCCTATCAGCTCGGCACCTTCCCCTTGCCGGAATCCCAACTCGACCGCTTCCTGATGCGCATCGAGATCGGCTACCCGGATCGCGCCGCTGAACGCGCCCTGCTCGAAGGTCGCGACCGGCGCACCCTGCTGGCTGCGGCGGAGCCGGTACTGAACGCGGCGGAACTGCTCGCCGCCCAGCAACGTGCCGCCGCGCTGCACGTCGCTCCCGCCCTGTTCGACTACGTGCAGGCGCTCGTCGCCCATACACGCAGCGCGCCCGAGTGGCGCGCTGGCCTGAGTCCGCGCGCGGCCCTCGGCCTGATCGCTGCGGCGCGCGCCTGGGCGCTGCTCGCCGAACGCAACCATGTGCTGCCGGAAGACGTCCAGGCGGTCTTGCCCGCCGTCGCCGCGCACCGCCTGCCAACCGCCGGCGAGCAACGCAGCGCCGACGAAGTGGCGCGCACCCTGATCGAAGCGGTCCCACTGCCCTGATTGCCCCACGTGCTGGCCAAGCTGCGCGCCTCACTGAAGGAACAATTCGCCGTCTGGGGATTGCGGGCGCGCCCCCCCGAGCCGACTCCCATCGTGCTCGACCAACGCCGCATCTACGTCCTGCCGACGCGCGCCGGCCTGATGTATGCGTTGGTCTTGCTGGTGCTGCTGATCGGGGCGATCAACTATAACCTGAGCCTGGGCTACGGCCTGGTCTTCCTGCTTGCCGGGCTGGGCATCGTTGTCATTTTGCACAGCTTCCGCAATCTGGCCGGCACCACACTCACCGTCGGCGCACCGGCGCCGGTGTTTGCCGGCGAGACGGCACGTTTTCCGCTGCTGTTGCACAATCCGGACACCCGCGAACGTCGCTTGCTGCGCCTGTCACTGCCGGGGCAACCCGCTGCTCTCGCCGATATCCCGCCACAGGAGCGTACGCGCGCCTTGCTGCCGCTGCCGACGGAGCGACGCGGCTGGATCAAGCTGCCGCGCGTGACGATCGAAACGGTCTGGCCGCTCGGTCTGGTGCGCGCCTGGGGCTATGCCGCCCCGGCGCTTGACTGTCTGGTCTATCCGCAACCCGCCCATGCCGTCCCGCCAGCGCCGAGTTTCGCCGACATGCAAGGCGGACGTTTGTCCAGCGAGAGCGGCGACGAAGACTTCGCCGGATTGCGCCGCCACCAGCCCAGCGATCCACCCCATCACGTCGCCTGGAAAACCGCCGCGCGCCTCGGTCCCGGTGCGGCGCTGCAAACCAAGCAGTTTTCCGGCACGGCGGCTCAGGCCCTGTGGTTCGACTGGGTGAAGTTGCCGGCCACGCTCGATAGCGAAACCCGCTTGTCCATTCTCACCCGCTGGGTGCTGGACGCCGAGGATGCCGGTCTTTCCTGGGGGCTACGCCTGCCAGGACAGGAAATTCCGCAGGCCCATGGCCCCGCCCACACGCACACCTGCCTGAAGGCATTGGCCTTGTATGAGCAGGAAAACTGAACCGCCCGTCGCCACGCTGACGCAGGGACAAACGGCGTGGTTGCTCGCCGCCGGGATGGCCGCTTGCGCCCCTCTGGCGCTGCATGTACCCCCCTGGCTCGCACTGGCCGCCGCCGTCGCGTTTCTCTGGCGTGGCGCACTCGTCTATTGGCAACGGGCGGTGCCCGCGCGCTGGCTGCTGGCCTTCATCACCCTCGCGGGCATTGCCGGCGTGTTCCTGCAGTTCCGCACCCTGTTCGGTCAGCAAAGCGGCGTCGCCTTGCTGATGCTGCTGATGGCGCTCAAGCAACTGGAAATACGTGCCGCCCGCGACGGTTTGACGGTAGTGCTGCTCGCCTACTTTCTCACGCTTGCGCAGTTTTTCGAGAATCAGTCGATCCCGGCCGCGATCGCCATGCTCGCCGCCGTGCTGGTCGCCACAGCGGCGCTGGCCAAGCTGACCGACGCATCGAGTCGGCCACGCCCCTTGCTCAAACTGGCGGGCAAGCTGCTGTTGCAGGCCGTACCCTTCATGCTGATCCTCTTCGTGCTGTTCCCGCGCGTGCAAGGGCCGCTCTGGGGCCTGCCGCGCGATGCCTTCAGCGGCCTGACCGGCTTGTCGGACAGCATGTCGCCCGGCACGATCAACAGCCTGAGCCAATCCGATGCGATAGCGTTTCGCGTTGAATTCGACGGACCGACGCCGCCAAAGCGCGACATGTACTGGCGCGGACCGGTTCTCACTCAGCTTGACGGCCGAACCTGGCGTCCCGGCCACCTCTTGCTGCTGCGTGCCGCCCCCTACGCACCCCTGCCATTCAGCCCCGAATACACCTACTCGGTAACACTGGAACCGCACAACAAACCCTGGCTGTTCGCGCTGGAACAGCCGCACGACATGCCCCCCGAGTCGATTCGCACCTCCGACTTCCAGTTGCATGCCCGGCTGCCAGTGCGCGAGCGACTGCGTTACGACTTGCACTCCTACACCCAGGTGGTGCAGACGGAAGAAAGCCCCTTCGCCCTCGCTGCGGCGCGCCGACTGCCGGAAGGACTGAATCCGCGCACCCTGAAACTCGGCGCTGGCTGGACGGCAGATGGCAGCCCCCCGGAACAGCGCGTGCAGCTCGGCATCGACTTCCTGCGCAAGCAACGTCTCACCTATACCCTGCGGCCACCACTGACCGGCGAGCATGTCGCCGACGAATTCCTGTTCGAGACAAAACGCGGCTTCTGCGAGCATTTTGCCGCCGCCTTCGTCGTACTGATGCGCGCCGCCGACGTGCCGGCACGCGTCGTCACAGGGTATCAGGGCGGCGAACGCAATCCGGTCGACAACACCTGGGTGATCCGCCAGTCAGATGCCCATGCCTGGGCCGAAGTCTGGCTGGACCGACAAGGCTGGGTGCGCGTCGACCCGACCGCCGCCGCCGCCCCCTTGCGTATCGAGGAAAACCTCGCCGCTGCAGTGCCGGCCGGCGACCCTCTGCCCTTCCTCTCGGGCCCTGGCATGGAATGGCTGCGCGACCTGCGCTTCCGCTGGTGGGCGGTCAACAATGTCTGGAATCAGTGGGTACTCGGTTTCGACCCAACCCGCCAGCTCGAACTGCTCGCCCAATGGGGCATGGACGCTCCCGACTGGCGCAAGATGATGCTATGGCTCGTCGGCTTGAGTGCGCTGCTCCTGCTGGCCCTCAGCGCCCTGCTGCTGTGGCGTCGCCCGCGCCTCGACCCGGCGCAACGCCTCTGGCGCAAGCTCACCCGCCGCCTGGAGAAGCGCGGGTTCGCCTGCCACCCCTGGGAAGGTCCGCACGACTACGCCGCCCGGGTAGCCGCCGAACTGCCCGCCGCAGCGGACGATATTCGCGCCATTGCCGCACTGTATTCCGGATTACGCTACGGCAAGGCCGAGAAAACCACCCTCACCCTATTGCAGCGCCGCATCGCCGCCTTCAAACCATGAACATGAAACGTCTTATCCTGATCCTGTCCTTCCTGGTGGCCTGCAACGCGCAGGCCACCAACGACTCCAACTACGCCGAGCGCGACGACGTACGCGCTTTCATTGCCGAAATGGCGGAACGCCATGGCTTCGATGCGGCGAAGCTGACCACCCTTTTCGCCCGCACGCGTCCCGTGCCCGCCGTACTCAAGGCGATCGCCCCGCCGGCCGATCCGGGCATCCGCTCCTGGCAAACCTATCGTGCGCGCTTTATCGAACCGCGCCGCACCGCCGCCGGTCTGGCTTTCTGGGAGCGTCACGCGGCAAGTGTGGCGAAAGCCGCCGCACTGCACGGCGTACCGCCCGAAATCATCGTCTCCATCATCGGCATCGAGACGATTTACGGCAAGCATCTTGGCCGTTTCGAGAGCTTTGCCGCCCTGACCACGCTGGCCTTCGACTACCCGCCACGCGCCAGCCTCTTCCGTCGCGAACTTGAAGCGCTGCTGCTGCTGGCGCGCGAGACTGATCGCGCGCCGGACAGTTATCGCGGCTCGTTCGCCGGCGCCATCGGCCTGCCGCAGTTTCTACCCTCCAGCATCCGCAGCTATGCGGTCGATTTCGACGGTGACGGGCGCATCGACCTGACCGACAACACGGCGGACGCTATCGGCAGCGTGGCGAACTTTCTCAAGCTGCATGGCTGGGAAACCGAAGGACCCATCGCTGTTCAAGTTGAAGCGGATTCGGCGACCGCTACGCCCCTGCTCGCCGAGGGCATCCTGCCACGGCGGCACGCGCAGGAAATGGTACAACTGGGCGTGAGCATCCCCGCCGACGCCCCGGCTGCGCCGGCCGCGCTGATCGACCTCGTCAGCCCGCAGACGCCCACCGAATACTGGCTCGGCTACCAGAATTTCTACGTCATCACGCGCTACAACCGCAGCAGTTTCTACGCCATGGCGGTATTCCAGTTCGCCGCGGCGCTGCGCGAACGTCGCCTACAGCACCTACAACAATGAGCGCATGCTGATCGCCTCGCGCATGAGACGTGCGCGCAATTGACCGAGCGCTTCCATCTGCACTTGCCGCACGCGCTCCCGGGTAATGCCGAGCTCTTGTGCGAGGGTTTCGAGCGTAGCGACATCGCGACCAAACAGGCCGTAACGGGCCTCGACCACCCGTCGATGACGCTCATTGAGGGCCTCAACCCATGCCGCCACATGCCGTGCAATTTCTTCATGCTCGACGGCGGTGGCAGGATCGATCGAGAGATCGTCGGGGATGGCATCGGCCAGCGTCAGATCAGGATCGACATCCAGCGGCGCATCGAGCGAGGCAGTGCGCTCGTTCAACAGCAACAGTCGACGAACTTCTTCAACCGGCTTGTGCAACAGTTGCGCCACTTTCTCCAGTACCGTCGTCGATGCGCTTTCCATGCTTTGCGGATCGGCCCCCAGCTTGCGCAAGACATGTAGCACGGCATTCAGCTCCTTGACCACGTGCACCGGCAAACGGACAGTACGCGACTGGTTCATGATGGCGCGCTCGATATTCTGTCGCACCCACCATGTTGCATAGGTCGAGAAACGAAAACCGCGCTCTGCATCGAACTTGTCGAGGGCATGTATCAGTCCGAGGTTGCCCTCTTCGATCAAATCGTCAAGTGGCACGCCGCGCTGCTGATAGTGTTTGGCGATACTGACGACAAGGCGCAGGTTGGCTTCGATCATCTTCTGCCGTGCGGAGAAATCGCCAGCCCGCGTCGCCCGCGCCAGGGCAAGCTCTTCCGCCGGCTTGAGCAGCGGCGTGGCGCCGATTTCGTTCAGATAAAGCTGGGTAATGTCTTCGAGAAAGCCGTCCTCGCCTGCTGCAGCGTGGCTCAGGTCATGCGCCGACGCACCCTCCAGGCAGTCGGGACGCTGGGCATCAAGCGGAACATCGTCCGTATCGATGGCGATGTCTTCGCGTGGAATCATCAGCGCGGCGGCAACACCCGCAGCGGATCGAGCGGCTTGCCCTGCTGACGCACCTCGAAATGCAACTTTGGCTGATCGGCGTCAGAATTACCCAGGTCAGCGATGCGTTGTCCACGCTTGACCGTATCGCCGTCTTTTACCAGGATGCGCTGGGCGTGAGCATAAACGCTGCTGTAACCCTCGGTGTGCAACAAGACCACCAAATTGCCGTGCTTGGGATACTTGCCCACGAATATCACCTTGCCGGACGCAGCCGCCACCACCGGATCACCAATGTTCCCGCCAATATCGACGCCGCGATTCAATCCTTGCGTCCCCGCACCCTCGCTGTAGGTAGCCAGCAAACGGCCCGTCGCAGGCCATCCCCATTCAATGCCGGTAGCGAGCGACGGAGCGGATGATCGGTCTGGCGTAGGCGAAGCACTCTGCGTCAACGCCGGAGTAGCAGCAACCGGGGGTGAGGAAGGAGATGGCGGACTGGCGACCACCGTTGCAGGAACAACGCGGGCAGGCGTCTGCCCTCCTTTAAGCAAAGCAAGGTTTGCTTCCGAATAAGGCAACTTGCCTCCCTTGGGGGCACGCTTCAGGGTTTCGCTGTTGCCTGTCAGCAAACTCGGCGCTGGCATGACGGCATCCACCGGGCGTGCGACCGGGGCATTCCCTGCCGGAGAGGCTTCGTCGAGCGGTCGCGCCACGACCGCGCCACCGACAGCAATCGGCTGAACCTCGACGTTTTCCGTCACCATCCCTGCGCCTGCGGCCTGACCGGAAGGCGGAGTCAAGCGCAAGCGCTGCCCAGGAAGAATCAGGTTCGGGTTGTCAATCGTGTTCCAGGCGGCAATATCCTGCCCAGCCAGTCCGTATTCGCGTGCAATGCTCCTGAGCGTGTCACCCTTCTTCACGACATGGACCTTGCCTTCCGCCGCTGCAGCGGGTGCGGACTTGCCGTTTTCAATCCGGACGACCGGGCGTGACTCCTCGATCGGAGCAGGCGCCTTGGCGGCGCAACCGGCCAGTACCAGCGTCGCAAGAAAAACGCGCAGCATCAGGCCACTCCAGGCAACAGGGGAACGAAGCGCACGGCGTCGAAAGTACGCTCCTTGAAGCCTTCCGGCGTGCGTTCGACCATGACCAAATCCTGCTCATTGCCGCCGCCGACGGGGATCACCAGCCGTCCGCCGACCGCCAGTTGTGTGCGCAAGGCCTGCGGCACGGCGATTCCTGCGGCGGCGACGACGATCGAATCGAAGGGGGCGACATCGGGCAGGCCGACCATGCCGTCGCCGTAGCGCAGGCGCACGCGGTGCAGCCGCAGTTGTCTCAGGTTCTCCTTGGCGCGCGCCAGGAGGGGCGCCAGGCGCTCGACGCCATACACTTCGCTGGCCAGTTGCGCGAGCACCGCCGACTGGTAGCCGCAACCGGCGCCCACTTCGAGCGTCTTGCCCAGCGATGAGCGGTCTGCCAGCAGCAGTTCGATCATGCGCGCCACGATGTAGGGCTGCGAAATGGTCTGGCCAAGAATCAGCGGCAGGGCGGTATCCTCATAGGCGCGATGTGCCATCGCCGGTTCGACAAACAGGTGGCGCGGCACCACCGCCAGCGCCATCAGCGCCCGCTCGTCGCGTACGCCCTGCTCGCGCACGCGGTCGATCATGCGCTGGCGCGTGCGATCCGAAGTCATGCCCACGCCGGATAAAGTCGAAAAGCCGTTCAAAGCAACCACTCCGTCAATTTTTCCTGCTGCCCGTAGTGGGTCAGATCGATCTGCAAAGGCGTGATCGACACATACCCATTCTCCACGGCATGGAAATCCGTACCCTCGCCAGCATCGGCCGCACTTCCCGCCGCGCCGACCCAATACACCGTTTCGCCGCGCGGAGAGGTTTGCTGCACCACGGGCTCTGCCTTGTGACGCCGCCCCAGTCGCGTGATGCGTATGCCTTGCAACAGGTCAAAGGGGACGTCCGGAATATTTACGTTAAGCAGTACCGGCGCGCCGAAGGGCCGATCCCGGAATCGTTCGGCCAATTGCCGCGCGATGCGGCCCGCGGTAGCGAAATGATGTCCGGAAAAACTCGCCAGCGAGAAGGCGATCGACGGTACGCCCAGCAGATATCCCTCCATTGCCGCCGCCACAGTCCCCGAATAGACCGTATCGTCGCCCATGTTCGGCCCCCAGTTGATGCCCGCCAACACCATGTCCGGCTGGTGTTCGAGCATGCCGGTGACCGCCAGATGCACGCAGTCGGTGGGTGTGCCATTCACGTAGTAGAAGCCGTTGTGCGCTTCCTTGAGATGCAGGGGACGATCAAGGGTGAGCGAATTGGATGCGCCGCTGCGATTGCGTTCGGGCGCCACCAC
>CAZAWN010000008.1:31340-33015 GCA_964488825.1 uncultured Methyloversatilis sp.
ATGGTGATGCCGTGCTGGCGCATGCGTTCGAGCGCAAGCGCCTTGTGCTGCGGATCGCGCGACCCCACGGCCTCCTCGACGACAAATACCTGCTTGCCGTTAGCCGCCAGTTCCAGCACGGTTTGCAGCACGCAGACATGCGACTCGATGCCGCAGACCACCACCTGCGGGCGGTCCATGCCGGGCAAACCCGGCAGACACTGGCCGGCGACGCAGGAAAAGTGCAGCTTCGCACCGACGCTGCCGGTCGGCAGGTGCGCCGCCACGGCGGAATGCGTGTGTCCGATCCCCTTCGGGTACTGCTCGGTCGCCGCCACCGGGACATTCAGTTGCTGGGCCACCTGCACCAGCCAATCGACGTGGGCGAGAATGCGCTGCCAGGCGTGGATATGGGGCAAGAGGCGCTCCTGCAGGTCGATAACCAGCAGGGAGGAGGTTTCCGCACGGATCAGGGGAGTCGTCATGCGGGGATTTTACCCAAGCCCGGCCATGGTCTTGCGCATGAAACAGAGGTCTTCCCATGCCTTTGCTTTATCGGGAAGATTGCGCAACAGGTAGGCCGGATGGTAGGTGACGATCAGCGGAATGCCGGCAAAGTCGTGCACCACGCCGCGCTCGCGGGAGATCGTCACCTCTTGCTGCAACAAGGTTTGCGCTGCCGGCTTGCCGAGCGTGACGATCAACTTCGGCCGGATCAGCTCGATCTGACGCGCGAGAAACGGCCAGCAGGCCGCCGTTTCGGCGGGTTCCGGAGTGCGGTTGTTGGGCGGACGGCATTTCACGGCGTTGGCGATATACACTCCCGTGCCACGTTTGAGGTCGATAGCGGCCAGCATGTTGTCGAGCAACTTGCCGGCCTGGCCGACGAAAGGCTCGCCGCGTTCGTCCTCCTCTGCGCCCGGCCCTTCGCCGACGAACAGCCAGTCAGCATCGATATCGCCCACGCCCAGCACCGCCTGCTTGCGCGTCTGGCACAGTTCGCAGGCAGTGCACCCGGCGACGGCGTTCCTCAACTCGTCCCAGCCCATGGCGGCGATGCTTGCCGTCCGGTCATCGACCGGCGCAAGCACGTCCGGCGCGGGCTCCGCTCCGCGCTTCTTCTTCGGCAACTGACGCAACTTCCAGATCGGCCCGAGGCCCATCTCTTTCAAAATCGTTTCGCGGTTCATAGTTCCCTGGCCATCACGATGGCGTCTTCCCTTCCGGTATGGGCAGGATAGTACGCGCGCCGGCGACCGATCTCGACAAAACCGGCCCGGCGATAAAAACCGCTGGCCCCCGCATTCGACGGCCGCACTTCCAGCAGCATGCGCGCCATGCCCGCCATGCGCGCCTGCTGCGTCGCGTAATCCAGCAAACTCCGACCACGGCCGGCACGCTGAAAAGGCGGTGCGATGCCGATCACTAACAGATGGATTTCATCGACCGCCCGCATCAGCACGGCAAAGCCGACAACCGCCTCGCCCAGCCGACCCACCCAGCCATCGTAACCCGCCGCCAGGGCATCGACGAAATTGCCGCGCGTCCAGGGGAAGGCCTGCACGTCCTCCTCGATGGCCAGTACTGCATCGATGTCGGCCGGGATCATGGGCGACAGCATCACAAGAAACTCGCCGGGCAGCCCCAAGAGTTTCTGCCCCCTGGGGGGAGATCGCCGAAGGCGATTTCGGGGGGG
>CAZAWN010000009.1:0-24096 GCA_964488825.1 uncultured Methyloversatilis sp.
ACTGAACCAATTCTTGCGCCAATATTTCAACAATACGTTCGGCGGCCTTGCCATCCCATAGATTCGGACGTCTTCCTTGCTTCCCTTCGCCGTTCATCACCCTGCGCGCCTCGGCGACAATGCGGGCGGGATCGGTCCCGACCAGCACATTGGTGCCCTCCTCCACAGTGATCGGGCGTTCGGTATTCTCGCGAAGGGTAATGCAGGGTACGCCTAGCGCCGTGGTTTCTTCCTGCAAGCCGCCGCTGTCGGTGAGCACGACGACAGCATCCTTCCAGGCATGCAGGAAAGCCATGTAAGGCTGCGGGCCGAGAAGTGCGATGTGCGGGCCAAGATCGATGCCGAACTTTTCCAGGTTGGCGCGGGTGCGCGGATGCACCGGAAACAGCAGCGGCAGTTCCGTGGCAATTTCCTTCAGCGCTCCGGCAATGCGCTGCATGTTGTCCGCGCTATCGACGTTGCTCGGACGGTGCAGGGTCACCACGCCGTAACGCGGATGCCGGCGTTTGAACGCCGAGGTTTCGAACTCGGCAACGCTCATTCCAAGCTTTTCGGCCTGATAGAGCACGTTATCGACCATCACGTGACCAACATAGTGGATCGCCTCTTCCGCCTTGCCTTCGCGGCGCAGATGCGCCACGCCGCTCGGCTCGGTAACGAAAAACCAGTCGCTGATGCTGTCAGTGACCAGGCGGTTGATTTCTTCGGGCATGGCCAAATCGCCGCTGCGTAGCCCGGCTTCGACATGCGCCACCGGTATGTGAAGCTTTTTGGCGACGATGGAACAGGCCAGCGTCGAATTCACGTCGCCCACGACCAGCACGGCGTCAGGCTTGTCGGTCTGGCAGAGTTCCTCGAAGGCCATCATGATCTTGGCGGTCTGCTGCGCATGGCTGCCGCCGCCCGCTCCCATGAAGACATCGGGCTGCGGGATGCCCAGTTCTTCGAAGAATACCTCGTTCATGTCGCGGTCGTAATGCTGACCCGTATGGATGATCTTGAAGTCCAGTCCGCCATGCGCCTGCAAGGCACGCACGATGGGAGCTATTTTCATGAAATTCGGTCGCGCGCCGGCGACGAGATAGAGCATGGGCATGGCGTTCAGTCGGCTTGGAGGTTGTTCTTGAGAAAGGCGCCGAACATCAGCAACACCCAGATCGGGGTGCTGTGGTCGTGCAGGCCGGATTCATGCTGCGTGACGAGGCGCTGGATGGCGTCGGGATTGAACCAGCCCGTCTCCAGCAACCGGCCAGCGAGCAATTCATCGCGCACGCGTTGCCGCAAAGGACCGCGAAACCAGCGCGCCAGCGGTACAGCAAAGCCCATTTTCGGCCGGTACAGGATGTCGTGCGGCAAATGAGGCTCCATCGCTTTCTTGAGCAAGAACTTACCCTCGCCGCCCCGCACCTTGAGCGTGCTGGGCAAACTGGCCAGCCATTCGACGAGCGGATGATCCATCAAGGGTTCACGCACTTCAAGCGAATGCGCCATGCTCGCCCGGTCGACCTTGGTATTGATGTCGCCAACCAGATAGGTATGCAGGTCGAGATATTGAACCAGTGCCAGCGCATCGTCAGTGCCGGCGCGCACCGCATGGTCCTCGAACACCTGCAGGGCGTTGTAGCCGCCCAACTGGGCGCGAAATCCGGAGCTGAACAGATCGCTGCGCTGGGCATCGCGCACCAGCGAGATACTGTTGAAATAGGCTTCGGCCGACGTGCGCGCGATGGCCTGGAAGGTGGTCTTGGCGCGGAACATGCGCGGCGCCCAGTCGGCTTTGGGGTATATCCGCCCGAGCAGGCCGAACAGCGGCCGGCGCAAACCCAGCGGCAGCGCACCGCGCAGTTTTTCTTCCAGCATGTGCAGACGGTAGCGCCGATAGCCGCCGAAACTCTCATCGCCGCCATCGCCCGACAAGGCGACGGTGACGTGCTTGCGCGCCAACTGGCAGACGCGCCAGGTCGGCAGCGCCGAACTGTCGGCATAGGGTTCGTCGTAGAGCCGCGCCAGCGTATCGATCAGATCGAAATCGTCGCTCTCGACCTTGTCGACAAAATGCCGGGTACGGTAGCGCTCCGCCACCTGCTGGGCGAAGCGCGCTTCATCGAAGGCCGGGTCGGCAAAGGAGATGGCGCAGGTGTTGACTGGCTCTGAACTCAATCCAGCCATTTTCGCCACCACCGCACTGGAGTCGACCCCGCCTGAAAGGAAGGCGCCCAGCGGCACTTCGGCGATCATGCGCAGGCGGATCGACTCTTCGAGGCGACGATCGAGTTCGCGGCAGGCTTCGACCTCGTCAATACGCGTATCGAGCGTGAAGCGCACGTCCCAATAGGTGCGCGGGGCGGGCAATGCCGTCACGCCACGGCCGAGTTTCAGCGTGCTGGCGGGCGGCAGTTTGCGCGCCTGCTTGAAGATGCAGCGCGGCTCGGCGACATAGCCCAGCGCGAAGTACTCCTCGACCGCCAGCGGATCGATGTCACCCAGGCGATGCGGCAGCCCGCCGTGGGCCAGCAGCGACTTCAGTTCCGATCCGAATATCAGGAATCCATCATCAAGCAGCGCATAGAACAAGGGTTTGACGCCGAGACGATCACGCGCCAGAAACAACGTCTCCCGATTTCGATCCCACAAGGCGAAAGCGAACATGCCGCGAAAACGCTCGACGCAGGCTTCTCCCCACGCTTCCCAGGCATGGACGATGACCTCCGTGTCGCTGCGCGTGTGGAAGAGGTGGCCGAGCGCCTGCAACTCGGGAATCAGTTCGCGGTAGTTGTAGATCTCGCCGTTGAAGACCACGCAGACGCTGCCGTCCTCGTTGTAGAGCGGCTGCTGGCCGGTAGACAGATCGATGATCGAGAGGCGGCGATGCCCCAGTCCGACGCCCGGTTCGACGTGCAAACCGCCCTCGTCCGGCCCGCGATGGAATTGCGCTTCGTTCATGCGCTGCAGCACGGCGCGGTCGATGTCGCGCTTGCCGCGGGTGTCGAAGATGCCCGTTATGCCGCACATGATGTCGCCTCCTCGCTGCGCCTCGGCCGGCTCAGCATTTGATCGTAGAGATCACGGTAAGCACCAACCATCGCATCGAGGCTGAAGCGCCGCTCAACCTCGGCCCGGCCCGCCTGCCCTGCCTTGGCCGCCAGTGCGGGATTGCGCGCCGCGGCGAGAATGGCCTGCGCCAGCATTTCGGCGTCGCCGACGGGGACCAGCCAGCCGGTGCGGCCGTCCTGTACGAGTTCGGGGTTGCCGCCGACATGGGTAGCGATCACCGGCAAGCCGGTGGCCATCGCTTCGAGAATCGTGTTCGAGACACCCTCGGCCAGCGAAGGCAGCACGAAACAATCGAGCGCGCGCAACACATCGGGAATGTCGTGGCGCTCGCCCGGCAACCAGGCCAGGTCGGCGGCCCCCGCGTGTTCCAGCAAAGCCATCGCCTCGGCACGCAGCGGCCCATCGCCGACCATCGCCAGGCGCAGGCGCGAACGCAATTCAGGGGCCATCTCGATGACGCGGATAAAAGCGCGAGCCAGCAGGGTCTGATCTTTCACCGTCTGCATACGCCCCACCGTACCGATCAGCCAGTGTTGCGGGCGGGTGAATGGACAGCCCGGCAAACTCGGCGGCGGCGAGACGGCATCATGGGCCGAATGGAAGCGCGCTGCATCGACGCCGTTGTAGATCTGCGCGACCTTGCGCGCCGGGATGCCGACACGGTCAGTGAGATACGCCGCCAGATCGCGCGAAAGGGCGATCCAGTGGCTGACGAAGGGGCGATAGGCACGCCGCACCCATTGATAGACTTTGTTGGAGCCATCGAGATCGCTCACATCGCGGCCATGTTCGCCATGAATCCGCACCGGCACGCCCGCCCACCACGCCGGCAAGCTGACTTCGAGCGCGGCGAGATTGCGGCTATGGACGATAGCCGGCTGCAATTCGCGAAAGATGCGCACCAGGCGCGGAAACAGCTTGAACAGATGGCCAGGCGGCTTGCCCAGGCTGATGTACTGGACATCGTCGCGCCGGATGCGCTGTTTGAAATCGGTCACCTCGGTCAGCGCGAGAATGGCATGGCGATAGGCGTCCGCCGGCATGCGATTGATGAGATTGACCACGCCGTTTTCCAGCCCGCCGACATCGAAGCGATAGATCACGTGGAGCACCAGCGGGCGGGTATCCGGCGAGGGCAGCATCAGCTATGGGCGATATACCAGGCCATCGACTCGCGCAGACCGGCGTCAATGCGATGACTCGGAAGGTAGCCTAACAAGCGCTGCGCTTTGCCGACATCGGCAAGCGAGTGCCGTACGTCGCCAACGCGAAAATCGCGATGAATCGGCTTGAAATCGCGCAGATGGGGATAGCGATCCACCAGATGCTGGACGAGGAAGGAGCACAGGTCATTGAGCGTGGTGCGCTCGCCCACCGCCACGTTGTAGACCTGATTGCTCGCCTCAGGATTTTCGGTCGCGGCCGCCAGCAGGTTGGCCTGAATGGTGTTGGCGATGTAGCAAAAATCGCGGCTGGTCTCGCCGTCACCGTTGATATGCACCGGCTGGTTGCCGATCAGCGCGGCGATCCATTTCGGAATCACCGCAGCATAGGCGCCGTTCGGGTCCTGGCGCTTGCCGAAGATGTTGAAGTAGCGCAGGCCGATGGTCTTGAAACCGTAGGTGCGCGCAAACACGTCGGCATACAGTTCGTTGACCAGTTTGGTCACGGCATAGGGAGAGAGCGGTTTGCCAATCCTGTCTTCCAGCTTGGGCAGGTCGGGATGGTCGCCGTACGTGGAACTGCTGGCGGCATAGACGAAACGGCTTACCTTGGCGTCGCGCGCGGCGACCAGCATGTTGAGGAAACCGTCAATGTTCGACTGGTTGGTCGTGATGGGGTCTTCAATGGAGCGCGGCACGCTGCCGAGCGCCGCCTGGTGCAGCACGTAATCGACCGGGAAGCTGGTCGTGCCATGATGCCACCACATCGCCTCGCGGCAGGTTTTCGCGTCGCGGATGTCGCCTTCGATGAAATGGAAAAGAGTCTCCAGTTCGGCGGGTTGGCGACCCGTCGCCGCACTGGCGTCGGCCAGGGCGGCCGTCAGGTTGTGGTGGTAGCCGGTGGAAAAGTTGTCGAGGCCGACGACGCGCTGACCTAGCGTCAGCAAGGTTTCCAGCAGGTTGCTGCCGATGAATCCGGCAACGCCGGTCACCAGCCAGGTGCGCGGCTGCTCGCGCAGCCGACGCTGCAAGTCTTCGTATTGGCCTGCCATTACAACCGCCACAGTTTGAAGCCGGCCTTTGCCACGAGCTTGGGATCGTAAGCCGACTTGACGTCGACAAATACGCCGCCCGGTTGCAGCCGGGCGGTCAGCTTCCTGAATGGCATGGTGAGGTAGTCCGCGTGCGAAACGGCGGCGACCAGCGCGTCCGCCTGCTCTGGCAGGGCGTTCCATTTGCGCAGCTCGATGCCGTACTCATGCATGGCCTCGTCGGGTTCGCCGAGGGGATCATGCACCGCGACGCTGCAGCCGAAGGACTCCAGTTCTCTGACCAGATCGGCAACCTTGGAGTTGCGCAGGTCGGGGCAGTTCTCCTTGAAGGTCAGCCCCAGCACGATCACTTTGGCGCCCTTGACGTGGCAGTCGTTGGCGATCAGTTGCTTGATGGTCTGTTGCGCCACCCAGGCGGCCATGCCGTCGTTGATGCGCCGGCCGGCGAGAATCACCTGCGGGTGATAGCCGAGCATTTCGGCCTTGTGCGTCAGGTAATACGGATCGACGCCGATGCAATGCCCGCCGACCAGGCCGGGACGGAAGGGCAGGAAGTTCCACTTCGTGCCGGCGGCCTGCAGCACTTCGAGGGTATCGATACCCATGCGGTCGAAAATCAGCGAGAGCTCGTTCATCAAGGCGATGTTCAGGTCGCGCTGGGTGTTCTCGATCACCTTGGCCGCCTCGGCCACCTGGATGCTGCTGGCCAGATGGACGCCGGCCGTAATCACCGCGCCGTACATTTCCTGAACGAATTGGGCGGTCTTGGCATCGTCGCCGGAAACCACCTTGACGATCTTTGTGATGGTGCGTTCCTTGTCGCCGGGATTGACGCGCTCCGGCGAATAGCCCACGTGAAAATCGCGCTTCCATTTCATGCCGGAATGCTGCTCCAGCAGCGGGATGCAAACCTCTTCGGTGGCACCGGGATACACGGTGGATTCGTAGACGACCACAGCACCCTTCTTCATGTATTTGCCAACCGTGGTCGACGAACCGATCAAGGGGGAAAAATCGGGAATATGCCCGACATCCACTGGAGTCGGTACGGCGATCACGATCAGGTCGGCCTCGGCTATCGTTGCCGGATCGGTGCTCATCGTCAGCAATACCGCCGCCTTGAGCGCCTCAGTGCTGACTTCGCCGGTGGGATCGAAGCACTTCTGATAACTCGCCACCTTGGCTGCGGACAAGTCGTAACCGATGGTCTTGAACTGCTTGCCAAACTCGACCGCCAGCGGTAATCCGACATAGCCCAGACCGACAATCGCGACTACCGGCTGCTTCTTGACGGCAGGTTTTTTAGCAGGGATATTGCTGACCGGCTTGGGCTTGGCGGGCATGATAGTTTCCTTGAAAGAAAGTAATGGGTCTATGGTGTTGAAGTATAGGCGCGCGCGGAAGTCGGCGCTGGCGTGACGGCAGCTTCGAGCACCGCAGAGATCTCCGCACCGGCGGAGGACAGATAAGCGGCAAGCGCCGCATCCGCCCCGGGCTCGACGGCATACGCAAACACCGCCGCGGAATCGTCCCGCTGGCCACGCAAGCGCGCCAGCGCCAGCATCCACTTGCCGCGCGTGTCGCTGGTGACGATGCGACCATCGATCCAGTACCAATGCCAGATCTTCAGCCGCAGGGCATCCGCGCCCGCGCGCTCGGCGCTGTGACGCAGTGTCGTACTGCGCAAGTCATGTTGCTGAGCGGCCACAGTCGCCCGAACCGTAGACCGCTCGACCGGCGCCCAGTGCTTGTCCTCGCTTTTCACCACCTCGTTCTGCGAACTGATCAGCTTCCGCGTTTTATTCTGCTGGCGGTAATACGCGATGGACAGCCCGATATGGTGATCGCCCTGCTGCAAACCGATATTGACGCGGCCGGAGGAATTGACGAACGCCGGTTCCCAGACAACGGGCGGCGATGGCGCGACCTCCCAGCCATTCCCTGCGAACTTTTCCATCGTCAGCACAGGCGGTGGAAGGGCTGCTGTGTGATGCAGCGCATTCAACACAAGGGGCGGTGCAAGGCCAACACCCAAAGCGATGAGCGCCGCAAAAGCGAATGCCGACAGCCCTGCGGGGGTTGTCCGCGTCGACGCACTCTCAGCTGCTGCGACGGGCTCGGGTTCTTGCCAGCGCATGCCGATTGCAAACATGATGGCCATCACGACGCCAAAGAACACCCAGCCGTAGAGCAAATGATCGACCCCCACGGCCAACTGGTTGTCGGACAGGTGGCCGAGCATCACAATCAAGTAGGCGCGCACCCAGTTCGCCAGCAGCGGAACAACGATGGAAAACCCGACGAAGATCAGACGGCGCTTCAGGGACTGATAATTCAGATAGGCATACAGCGTGCCGACAACCACCGAGGCGATCAGATAGCGCACCCCGCTGCAGGCCTCGATGACTGACCAGCGTCCGGACGGGATGACGAAATGCAGGCCTTCCTGGTACACCGGAATCCCGGAGGCGCGTAGCCCCATGACGGTAAACATCGCTGTCCAGTCCATCAGTTTCGGCAGCATGAACTCGCCGAAGGGAACGGTGAAGAACAGGAACAGCAACGGAAAGGCTATCTGCCGGGCGGCGGAGAGACCCAGCGCCAGCGGCACGGCAAGAATCAGCAGTGCGACGAAGGCGAACTGGCTGGCGGCATTCACCGCAGCCAGTTCGCCCAGCAGCCAGCCGAACGCCAAGGCGGCAAACGGCAGGGCCAGCCACAGCGCGGGTTGCGGTTGCGTACGCCACAGGGCAGCGCGCTTTTCCCAGATCAACCAAAGCGCGATGGGCGGCACCAGAAAAGCGTGGTTGAAGGTCTCCGAGCGCCACCAGATTTCGACCATCGTGCGGGCCGTTTCGAAGTAAGCGCCGAGCAGCACCAACTCGATGATGAGCAGCGCAAGCAGCGCCTGCTTCCAGGCGGAACTCGGCGCTAGAGAGACGGCACTCATCCCGGCAAGCCCTCCAAATGGCGGTCGATCAGGGTCAATTGAGCGTCCCAGCTGAAATTCTCCAATACGTGCTCACGCGCCGCCATTCCCTGCGTCGTCGCACGCACGGGGTCCTCTAGCAGTGCGCCGATCTGCTCGACATAGTCGGATGCGCTTGCCGCCGTCAGTAGGGCCACGCCCTCGTGCGCCGCTATCGGTCCTGCACAGGCAGTGGAAGCGACCACCGGACGCGCCATCGCCATGGCCTCGAGCACCTTGTTCTGGATGCCGCGCGCAATGCGCAGGGGCGCCACGACAAGCGCCGCATGCGCGAGATACGGTCGCACATCCGCGACTGTACCGGTCACCACCGTGGCAGGACCGGCGAGTGCCAGCACGGCGGGATCAGGGTTGCGCCCGACGACATAGAAGCGCGCCTGCGGATAACGCTGCCGCAACGCCGGCATGACCTCTCCGGCGAACCAGACTGCCGCATCAACGTTCGGCCAGTAGTCCATCGCCCCGGTGAATACGAGGGCAGTCTCGCCAGCAGGATAGGGATTGGCGCAGGCTGGCTCCGGAGCAAAATATTCGGCATCGACGCCATTGCCCAGCGCATCGACGCGTCCGCGACTTTCCGGCGCCGCGGCCAGAAACAGTTCGCATTCGGCAGGGGTGACAAAAAACGAGTGGCGTGCTTTGCCGGCCACTGCCCGTTCGTAGGCGCACAAACGCTGCCCTTCGCGGCGATACAGCCAGGACATCGGCCAGCGATGCGTACCCGCATACTGCGTCCATTTGGCCGAATCCATATCGACAAAATCGACCAGGGTCGGCAGAGCCTGCCAATCGGCGATGTACTCCGCCATGACCGAGGAGAAGACCACCCCCGCGTCGCAATGACGCTCGGCGAGGGTCCCATCGACCCACCGGCGCAGACCGGCATCCCGGTAATACGGCAAGGACAAGGGCTCGCCGCGCAGCAGGCCCTGCAGGCTGCGAAGTTTGGCCAAACGCGGCGTCAGGCGGGCAATGTACAGATCAGCGCAATAGCCGCGCACCGTATCGACATAGGCTTCGTCTTCGGGATCGTCGATGAAGGTGCCAAGGAGAACTTCGTGCTTGCGCGCCAGATGCTTCAACAGATGAAAAGAGCGCACCTTGTCGCCCTTGTTGGGCGGGTAAGGCAGACGATGGACGAGATAGAGCAATCGGGCCATCGCTTACCCCAGATAGCGCACGATGGGTGGGCCAAGGCGGTTAGCCAGCCAGAGCGGCAAACGACGCCAGGCGGCGATCATCAGCCGGTATTTCGGATTGTTGGGATTGTTCTGCGGTATCGCGTCGCGCTTGTAGAGACGATACTCGTAATGCAGCGGCGTCGGTTCGAAACCCCAGTTTTTCTTGAAGGCGTACGAACCCGAACCCACTTTGCTGCGCCCATAGTCGAACACCCGGATGCCGCGCGCGCAGGCTCTGCGCATCAGTTCCCAGTACTTGAAATCGTTGGCCGCCAGCTCGCGCGCCCGAGGTGCGTCGCCAGCGTAGTAGGGCAATACCTCATCGCGAAAATAAAAGCTCAACACGCTGCTGACCGGCACGCCAGCCGCATCGCAAACCGTGAGGATTTCGCAATCCGTTCCAAACTCGTCGAGCAGTGCATCGAAATAGGCCTTCGGCAGGGCCGGCGTGCCGTGACGGCGCACATTGTCGGCATAGAGGCGAAAGAAGCGTGAGCAGTCCGCATCGATGGTTGAACTCAATCCGTGCTTCTGGCTCTTGCGCACCATCGCGCGCTGCTTGCGCGGAATGGCCAGCATGTTCGCTTCCTCGTCCTCCAAAATTTTCTTGCGGAAAGTGACGTAGAGCTCCTGTCTGGGCCAGTCGGCATGCCGCGACTGGACATTGCGGTATTCGAGATGATCCACGCCCAGCGACTGGGCGATCTGCTCCGCCGCGACCTCCAGAGCTGCGACGGCCGCATCGCTGATCGCCGCAATGCCGCCATAGACTGCGAAGGGCATGGCGACCAGCGCATGGCCGAACAACCGGCTCCTGACCTGCGCCAAAGGCAAAACACCCTCGATGTTTCCCTCGCGTTCGGCATACAGAAAGTAGGCCGGATGATGGAACACCTCTTCCATGATGGTCAGCCAGCCCGCCCGATGAAAAAAAGTCGCCGCGGACACCTCTGCGACAAAAGCCTCCCAACGATGGACGGCTTCCGAATCGCTGCGCAGGAGGCGACGAACCTGGATAGGCTGCGCGCTCATGCAGCAAGGAAGATGTGATCCATCCTTCCCCAGCGGAAGTCGCCGAACAAGCGCATCAGCTTTTCCTCCATGCGGTGGAGATTGATGTAATGGCGAAAACGCGTCCTCGCATCAATATTCGGGATACGCGGCTGGGCGGGATCGATTTCCCAGGGATGGAAATAGAAAACGGCCGACTGCCCGTCTGTGCGGTTGACCCGCTCGATCAGTCGCCGGGAAATACCGTACGGCAGGAGACGGAAGAATCCGCCGCCACTGGCCGGCCAGTTGCGCCCGAACGCATGAACGGTCGTCGGCGGCACCTCCAGCAATTCCGGTAAGGGCCGCCAGACGAAGCGCGGCGCATCAGGTACGCCATAGTGGTCGTGAGCTACCGGATAGACGCTCGAACTGTAGCGGTAACCGGCGCGCGCCAATGCCTCGAAGGCCCATTGCCGATTGCTGTTGTCGATGGAAAAACTGGGGGCTCGGTAACCTTGCACTGCGACGCCCGAGATATCTTCGAGAATCTGCTTGGCGCGAGAGATATCGTCGAGAAAGCTCTCCGCCGTGAGTTCGTTCGCCCGCGCATGACCGTAACCATGACTGGCCAACTCATGGCCTCCGGCCACGATGGCGCGCACCAAACCAGGATAGCGTTCGGCGATCCAGCCGAGCGTAAAGAAGGTGGCGACGATTCCCTGCCCTGCAAGCATCTCGAGTATGCGTCGAATATTGCGCTCGACACGGCATTCGCGTTTGTCCCAGTCGGCACGCTGGATATACGGCGCGAGCGCAGAAACCTGAAAGTAATCCTCGACATCGATCGTCAGAGCGTTGGCTCTCACTTTTTGAGATCCCGCACCGGCGCCTTGTCGCTTGTCGTTGTCTTCGCGGTTTTTCTGCCCCGCGCGGCTTCGACGAATTGCTGCATCATGCGCAACAGCATGGTATTGGTTTTCTCCAGACGCACCAGACTGCGCTCAACACGCTGCAACTGGTTGGCAATCTGGACGCTCGCCAACCTCTTGTTGGCTCCGCTTACGGAGGAGTCACCTGCTGGAGAGGAAGATGCAGCATTGGAAATCGGCACACGGGTGCTGGCACTCAACTGGCGCGCCACTTCTTCGACATCGACTTTGCCGAACTCTTTCTTGTTTGAAAGAAAGCCCGCCAGCAACAAACGATCGCACACATTGTTGATGCGCCGGGGAATTCCTCCGCTGGCGCGGAAAATGGCCTCATGGGCTGCGTCGTCGATTTTCGGATCGCGCGTATAGCCAGCACAACGCAAGCGATGAAAGATGTAGTTGCGCGTATCCAGAGCGCTCAGGGGGCCGATATGGCAGGTCGCAATCACCCGTTGGCGCAATTGCTCCATTTCCGGACTGCTCATCGTGAAGCGGAACTCAGGCTGGCCCACCAAAAATACCTGCAGGAGGGCGTGCGTGTCGATCTGAAAATTCGACAGCATGCGCAACTCCTCGATGGCTTCGCGCGACAGGTTCTGGGCTTCGTCCACCACCAGCAAGCAGTGCTTGCCATTGCGCGCAACATCAATAAAGAACGCCTCCAGCGTAAGGATCAGTTCGGCCTTGGCGACATCTTTGAGATGCACCCCGAAGGTCGCCGCCACCATGCGCAAAATATTGTCGGCATCAAGTTGGGTGCTCACTATTTGGGCGGCAACAACTTTATCTTCATCGAGATTGCCCAGCAATCGGCGCACGATAGTGGTCTTGCCGGCGCCCACTTCCCCGGTCAAAACAATGAAACCCTCGTGTTGATACAAACCGTAATCCAGATAGGATTTGGCGCGCCGATGCTCTTTGCTATCGAAATAGAAAGAGGGATCCGGGTTCAGTTGAAACGGCTTGACTTTCAAGCCATAGAAAGCTTCATACATCGGAGTGTCAGAACGTCGCGGTTACCGTACCTGTAATAGCGTGCTCGGTGTAATCCTGCACTTGAGCGCCCGAGCCCTCGAAAGCGTTACGACGCAGTCCGACCGCTCCCGTTGTACGCGCACCGAGTTGCGTCGAATACAGGAGACTGGTCGAACGAAACAGTGAATCAAGATTGGATGCATCGCCCCGACTGCGCGATGAAACCGCATTCAGGGTAAGCGTACTCTCCGGAGACAGGCGATACGCCCAACTCGCGCTTAATCCTGACTGCTGAATGCTTTGGGAAACGGCGAAATCATCAGTCAAGCCGGCTCCATCGCCAATTCTTTCGTTTTTTCCGCGTTGCATGGAAAAAGTCACGGTATTCCTAACACCCGTCAAGGATACCGACGCCTGCTGACTTCGCTCGACAAAGGGTTGAGACGACATGATATTCCCGTAAACCAAACTATCTGGCGAAATGCCGGACGACAGCAACAGGGCGCTTACGGCTTGCGCGCGCGCGGTCGGATCGGGAATGCTGGAAGCCAATTGCAGAAAGAGCATATCGTAGGCAGTCGAAACGGGTGCATCCGTAAACTGTTGCCCCGGCAAGACAACTTTTTTAGTGTCGGATATGCGCCATGCCGTCTGCGCGGTTCGATGCGTAAAGGATAAGGTATGGCCATCGCCATAGCTCTTCTGCAACTTCTCGAGTTTCAGAAGCGACCTTTCGGTCGGCGCCCAGTCCAGCCCGTAGCCAAGTACTGATCGACTATTGTTCGAGGGGCTGTTGTAGTTGTCAGACTCCCTTCCAATGCCAAACTTCAACTTCAATTGCGGATCAATCCGATAGTCGAGGCTCGCATTCAATAGGCTGTTTTTTACTTCGCGATCGCCGAACTCCACTCGCTGGTCGTCGGCGTCCAGGGACCAGCCCAACTGGGCGAATGGCGTTGGTCCAGAAAGCCGGGCCATCCACATCTTTGTATTAATGCCTGAGTTGTTTGAATAAATCCCGGAATTCGATTTGGTCAAAGCATTTCGATAGCGCAATTCATACTTCGTGCTGCCCCCCAAGACACCCTGTATGTAAGGTGAAAAGTTGACCGAGCGGGTTTCGGCAAGGTTGTTGTTGGCCAATTCGTTTCCAACGCTTTGCCTTGCAAAAACCGAAACTGGCGTACGCGAGATGTTCGCCCCCGCATCCAGATACATCAATTGATCTACCAGTTCAACCTTACCTTTAGCGGCAAGAGTCTTCTGGATATCGTTATTTCTTGGACTTTCCTGAGCATAAATATTCTTCTGAAGACTGAGATCAAGATCCCCGCTGACACGCCCGCCCTTACCACTGATACGGATTTTCGGGGTCACACTCGTAATCGTATCGCTACGCTTCGCACCGTCTCCTGGCTGCGCGTTGTCCGTCATGGTTATCGAGCCAGACACGCTTGGAGCAATCTTCCACTTCGGGGCGACACCGCTTTCCTGGCCGGTTGCCGGCATCCCCCCCCCCTGCCGCTGGGTACCTTGGATTTCGTGGGAAACACTCCGGTCCGGTTCAGCTTCCTGGGCGTGAACAAGCACAGGCATTAAACCTAGCCCTAGCCACCCGCAGAAAACCACCCCGCTCCGTCCCATCGCTCCAGTGCTAATAAGACTGTGTTTACGCACGCTTAACTCCCTTTGAGGCCGGACCACTACCATAGCCGTACCCATACCCATAGTCGTACCCATAAACATGCTCTCCCTGAGACCCAGCTGCTTGATTGAGCAGAACCATTTTCACCGGGCAATTCTCAAGAGTTGCCACAGCACTTTTGACCATTGCTTGCGTTGTGCTCTCAGCCTTGACCACCAGAATGACTTGTCCCATATGGCTCGCCAACTCCCTCGCTTCGGTAGTGACCAGCAACGGAGGGGAATCGAAAATGATGATCCGTTCCGAATAGCGCTGGGCCATCTCGTCAAGCAACCGATTCATGGCATCGCTCGCAAGCAGTTCGGTTGCACGCGGATGCTGGGTGCCGGCAGGAAGCAGCGTCAATTTCTCGATATTGGTACGTAGCATAACTTCGTTCAACTTGAGCGATTTACCTTCGAAGGCCACGCCTTGAGCAGCGATATGCCAAGTAAGGACATCGAGCAAACCCTTCTCCTGCCCGAAACCCAAACGACCAGGCACGCTGGGACGGGCGACGTCAGCATCAACCAACAAAACGGTGTGATCGAGTTCCATGGCGATGCTCATCGCCAAATTGACAGCGAGATGTGTTTTACCTTCGCCTGGCACAGCGCTAGTAACCATGATCAGGTTGGCGTTCTTGATCGGCGCAGCACTTTTGCCGAGCACATTCTGGATCAAAGGACGCTTGATGACGCGCAATTCGTCGGCAAACAGCGAACGATCGCTATTGGGAGTAATTACGCCATTCGCCGACAAAACGTTGAAATCAAGTTTGAGCATCCGTGATTCCGGATGAGGGTGGGAACGAGATACGCCAACCTGTTCCCCACTCGCTGGAGAAATGGATGAGTTACTGAAGAAATCCAATTGGGGCTTTGTATCTGGAGCACGCGGATTCGCCCTGACTCCTGATGACTGACGCTGAACAGGCATCTCGATTCCTGCGCCACGAAGCTGCTCTAGTCGCCTGGCCGCCTGCTCGATAATATCCAGATCGGAGTTCATACCCCCCCGCGAAAGATAATCCTGGCGACATAAACCAGAATCCCGCCGTATAGCAATGCAAACCCGGCGAGAACTGTGCTGAACATCACCAGGTCACGACGTTTTCTTTTTCTCTCTGTAGAACTGACAACGCGAGAAACAACACCAAGAAGCGGTAACCCGCTGACTTCACGTAACGTATGTCCTTCGAAAAACAAGGGCTTGATCTGGCCAGCAGCAAATGCGGTTCCCATCCCTGCCGCCAGCGACCCCAGAAAAGCCAGAGCTAACAAAAGAATGCGATTGGGCGCTACCGGCGTCGGTGTTGTACGCGGCGGGTCGATAATCCTGAAATCGGCAACGCTTGCAATGTCAGCCATACCCTCCGATATTGCTGCCGACTCGCGCCGCTGAAGCAGGCTTTCGTAATTTTTCTTATTTATCTCGTAATCACGGTTGAGTTGCGCATATTCAGCCTCGATCTCAGGCATCGCCTTGATCATGCTCACGGCCTTGGCATGACGCGCTTCGAACTCGCTCACCCGAACCTGTAGGGCAGCGACAGCGGCTTCCGCTTCGGCCAGGGAAATTTTCAGCTTCTGGTATACAGGGTTGGCGTTCAATGGACTGGCCGTCGGGTTGAGTTTTGCTGCATACCTGCGTGCCGCCAGTTCTCCCAAACGCTGACCTTCAAGCTCTTTGATCATGCGGCGTGTGCCAACCACATCGGGATGCTGCTCCGTATAGCGCTGCAGCAACATATCGAGATTTCGTTTCTGGGCATCCAGTCGACTGTCTATTTCGGGAACGATGCCGACGACTGCCTCCCTAGGACCTTGAGCTTCTGGAGCCATAATCGGCTCCTCCCCGGTCAACTGGCTCCGAAGGGTATCGCGGCTGTTTTCTGCCTCGCGTAGTTCCAGTCTCGCTTGAGACATCATTGCACCAAGCTCTTCCAGTCTGCCGCCCGCGCCCCCTTTGTCGAGTCCGACCTCAATGTTCTTGAGCTTGAAACTCTTCAAGCGACTTTCTGCATCCTCAAGTCGCTTGATGTAAATGGCGATCTGATCGTCGATAAACTTGCGTGCGGTATCCGTATCGTCGCGCTTGCTGCCCAGGCTGGATTCGACAAAGATTGTGGTCAGCGACTGAACCGCCTTGCGTGCCCGTTCCGGATCGATATCTCGGTAAGTTATCGTATAAAGATTGTCTCCACCGGCTCTGCTGATCTTCAGGCTTTCTTTCACCGCGTCAATCAGCCCCTCTTTCTGTTGAGCAGTACTTGCCTTCAGATCGAGGTCCGCCATCCTGATCAGCTTCTCGATATTCGGGCGACTAATCAGGGTGCGACTCAACATGGCAACTTGCTGCTCGGTATTCGGGATCACGGTCAGCCCCGAGAGCAGCGGCTTTAACACGGTATCGGTATCAACAAAAACCCGCGCCGACGCCTCATATTTGTCGGGCATCAGAAAGATCACGGCCGCTGCGACAAAGCCTACTATCCAGGCGACTATCAAGCCAATCCAGTGGTGCGGCCACATGGCGCGCAGCACTTGACGGACTTGCCTGAGAATCTCTTCCATTGCCTCGCTTCGTCTGCCCGATTGAATCCGTCCGTCTAGAACCAGCTACGCGGAATGACCAGCACATCGCCCGGAATCATTTCTACGTTTGCAGTGATATCGCCGCGCTTGACGAGATCCTTGATTCTGACGCTGTACTGCTTTCCACCATCGGCGGCACGCATGATCGTGGCGTTGTTTCCATCGGCAAAATCAGTCAGACCGCCCACCGCAATCATGACATCAAGCAAGGACATCTTCTGCTTGTAGGGTAGCGCCTGAGGACGGGTCGCCTCCCCGATCACGCGAATCTGCTCGCTGTAGGTGCCGACAAAATTAGTCACGATGACGGTAACCACTGGATCGCGAATCAGCTTGGACAGCTCCTTTTCGATATCCCTGGCCAACTCGGTAGGATTTTTCCCGATGGCTGGCAGATCTTCTATCAAGGGGGAGGCCAACTTGCCATCCGGCCGCACGGGGACGGGCATCGACAACTCCGGGTTGCGCCAGACAACAATGTTTACGGTATCACCCGGGCCAATCAGATAGCTGTAATCGCCCGAGGCTGCGACCGAAGGGGCCGGAGGCAGACTTCCTGAACAGCCCGAGACAACAGCGCCTGCCAGAACAAACAGCAGAGTCCATTTCGTGTTTAGCAGACTCCGCCAAATATCGCGCAACGTCATTCCCATCGCTTTCCTCCCCACCGCCAAGGCCTGCTTATCGCCTCGCAGCGACCACGTTCGTGACAACTCAACCCAATAAACCGAACATACTTTAATAATCAGGCGTAAATGTATGAGTTGATTATAAAACAATCTAACAAGGCAAGATTTTCCAAACCTCAAACCCGCGTTAAGAAAAAAACGGCTAATGAGCCCCCTTGCCGCTGACCACGACCGATACGGTTTCGAAAGCAACCACCATATCGAGCAATAAGCTATTGTTCTTGACGTAGTAGAGATCGTACTGCAACTTATGCAAGGTATCCTCAACCGTTTCGCCATACTGATAACGTACTTGGGCCCAGCCCGTCACCCCTGGCTTAACGCTGTGCCTGACCGCATAAAACGGGATCTCCTTGGTCAGTTGATCGACGAAATAGGGACGCTCGGGACGGGGACCAACCATACTCATGTCCCCTTTCAGCACCATTAACAGTTGCGGCAACTCGTCGATGCGCAGCTTTCGTATGACCCTCCCGACCCGGGTGACGCGATCATCGTTCTTGGCGGCCCAGCGCGGCTTGCCATCCTTCTCGGCATCCCGCCGCATGCTGCGGAACTTGACGACATTGAACAACCGACCATACAGCCCCACCCGCTGTTGAGAATAAAACACAGGGAACCCGTCCTCCAAGGCTATCAAGACCGCGGTCATCAACATCAGCGGGGCAAACAGCAGCAGCAACGTCGCAGCGACAAGAATGTCGAACATGCGTTTGACCGTCGCCCGCGCGGTTCCCTGCCTGAACTCGCTGACAAACTCGAGCCAACTGTCACGCAAGACTTCGAGGCGAATCTGGCCGAGCATACGCTCGAAATGACTCGACACATCCAGTACCAAAATGCCCGCCAGACGGCAGTCGAGCAGTTCGCGCAGAGGTACGAGTTCACCTTGATTTTCACCCAAGGCAACCACCACCTCATCCACCTTGAGCTCATTGGCAACTTCGACCAGGCTCGTAGCGCGCGATATCACCTGCTCTTCCGGCACCTCCACTTCAAAACTGTCCGGTCCGGGATAAAAGCCGACGACCTCTACCGTCGGGTCTTCATTGCAAAGGGAGACAGCCGCCGCTGCCGCCGATTTTCCAGTACCGAAAACCAGGATGCGCAAGCTCACCTTGACCCGCGAACGTCGATGCGAGGAAAACACGCGGTAGCTGAGAATACCGAATACTGCCGCCATACCCGAAAGCTCTAGCAAAGTACGATTTCCCTCCACCTCCGGAAGTATCAAAAAGACCAGATAGGCCACGGGAATGGCCAAGTGCAGGGCAAGCACCGCGCGCGCGTACGAGTCACGTATCGAGCGATTGTGGATACGCTGATAGAAACCAAGCCAGGCATTGAGCGCCAGCATGGTCACGGCAAGTATCCCGGCATAGACAGCCACCAAGCCATAATCGACGGGGATGCCGTTGCCGATCCACATCACACCAATCAGAATACCGACGAAGACAAAACCAAAATCGAAAGCCACCCGTATCAGGGTGTCGGTACGAAACGTGTGCCCAAGCGCCGAAGTGATCATGCCGCAACTGTGACCGGATTGAAGTGACCCATGTAAATGATGACGAATAAAAAGCGGCAAGATGCAGCAATCAATGGACCATTTCTACGCCAATTGAAATGGAACGACCCTCCAGCACATATTAAAATGCACAGTTGCGTCAGCGAAATTGCCAACTGAAGAGAAAGAACTATCGCGTCGCTTGATCGTTCCGGCTTGTTCAACCATGATTTTTCATCTCTAATACTGGCGCGTTGAATAATAAAGGTACTCCGTGCAGGTTTACGCTCTCGGCATCAATCACCACACCGCTCCGCTCGATATCCGCGAGCAGGTAGCCTTCGATCCTGCGCGGCTTGGTCAAGCTTTGCACGACCTGCTGCGCGGTCGCCCGGTGCGCGAAGCCGCCATCCTCTCGACCTGCAACCGGACAGAGTTGTATTGTGCCACCGAAGAACCGGCCGCAGCGACCGATTGGCTGGCCGAGTATCACGCACTCTCCAGCCGGCGCATCGAACCCTATCTGTATCGACATCCGCAGCAGGACGCGGTACGTCATATGTTCCGTGTCGCCTCCGGCCTCGATTCGATGGTGCTCGGCGAGCCGCAGATTCTCGGCCAGATGAAGCAGGCGGCGCGCGTTGCCGAAGAAGCCGGCACGCTCGGCACCTTGCTTGGCAAACTGTTCCAGCGCACTTTCTCGGTCGCCAAGGAGGTACGCTCCACCACCGCCATCGGCGCAAACATTGTCTCCATGGCCGCCGCGGCGGTGCATCTTTCTGAACGCATCTTCGAGCGCCTGGAAGACCAGCAGATCCTGTTCATCGGCGCCGGCGAGATGATAGAACTCTGCGCCGCCCATTTCGCCGGCGCAAAACCCAAACGCCTGTCGATCGCCAACCGCACCACCGAACGCGCCGAGCCGATTGCCCAGCGCTTCGGCGGTAATGTACTGCGCCTGGACGAAGTCAGCGAACGCCTTGCGGAATACGACATCGTGGTTTCCTGCACTGCCAGCACCTTGCCGATCATCGGCCTGGGTATGGTCGAGCGCGCGCTCAAGGCGCGCAAGCACCGCCCGATGGTAATGGTCGACCTGGCCGTGCCGCGCGATATCGAGGCGGAAGTCAGCCGCCTTGACGATGTCTTTCTTTACACTCTCGACGATCTGGGACAGATCGTCGAATCCGGTCAGGAAACTCGTCAGGCCGCCATTGTCGAAGCCGAGGAGATCATCGCTCACCGTGTCGACGATTTCTTTCACTGGCTCGAAGCGCGCGAGACCGTGCCGACCATTCGCGCACTGCGCGATGCCGGCGAACGGGCGCGTCGGCACGAACTGGAACACGCACTCAAGCTGTTGCATCGCGGCGACAACCCCGAACAGGTGCTCGAAGCACTCTCGAAGGGACTCACCAACAAGCTGTTGCATCCGCCCACGCAAGCGCTCAACCAGGCCGACGCGGCAGATCGCTGCAACGTCGCGCAATTGATCTCGCGCATCTGGCATCTCCACCCCGACAAGTAGCGCATGAAACCGAGCATTCGCCAGCGCCTTGAGCAGCTGGCCGACCGTCTTGCCGAACTCGATGCCCTGCTGGGCGCCGAGGAAGCGACGCGCGACATGGAAAGCTACCGCCGTCTCGGCAGGGAACGCGCCGAGATTGCCGAAGTCGTCAGCCTGTTCGAAGCCTACCGGCGCGCCGAAGCCGATCTGGCCGCAGCAGTGGCCATGGAATCCGATCCGGAGATGCGCGACTTCGCGCACGAGGAAGGCCAGGCGGCGCGCGATGCGATTGCCGCACTTGAGCTCGATCTGCAGCGCGCCCTGTTGCCGCGCGATCCGGATGACGACAAGAACCTCTTCCTAGAAATCCGCGCCGGCACCGGCGGCGATGAATCGGCACTGTTTGCTGGCGACCTGTTCCGCATGTATGCACGCTTCGCCGAGCGGCAGCGCTGGAAAGTCGAGATCGTCTCAAAAAACGAGTCTGATCTGGGCGGCTTCCGCGAGATCATTGCGCGCATCGAGGGCGACGGTGCCTACGCGAAGCTGAAGTTCGAATCCGGCGGCCACCGCGTCCAGCGCGTGCCGGAAACCGAGGCGCAGGGCCGCATCCATACTTCCGCCTGCACCGTGGCGGTTCTGCCCGAGGCGGGCGAAATCGGCGAGGTGGACATCAATCCCGCCGACTTGCGCATCGACACCTACCGAGCCTCGGGCGCCGGCGGCCAGCACATCAACAAAACCGACTCGGCCGTGCGGATCACTCACCTGCCCTCCGGACTGGTCGTCGAGTGCCAGGACGACCGCTCGCAGCATCGCAACAAGGCGCAAGCCCTAAGCGTCCTGGCGGCGCGCCTCAAGGACATGCAGGTGCGCGCCCAGCAGCAGAAAATCGCCAGCACGCGTAAATCGCTGATCGGCAGCGGCGACCGTTCCGAACGCATCCGCACCTACAACTTCCCGCAGGGCCGTGTCACCGACCATCGCATCAACCTGACGCTCTACAAGATCGACGCGATCATGCAAGGCGATCTTGACGAACTGATCGCCGGCCTGCATGCCGAGCACCAGGCAGAACTGCTGGCGGCGCTGGCCGGCGAAGAGTGACCCCCAGCATCACCGACCTGCTGGCTGCAGCCCGCAGCCGCATCCCTGCTGCCGAAGCGCGCCTGCTGATCGGCCATGCGCTGAACAAGTCCTCCGCCTGGCTGGAGGCACATCGCGAGGAGGCTGTGGCTGCACCCGCCGCAAACGCAATAGAAGCCTTTATTGATCGGCGGGCGGCGGGCGAACCCATCGCTTACCTGACCGGCGAACGCGAGTTCTACGGCCGGCCGTTCCAAGTTTCTCCTGACGTTCTGATTCCCCGCCCGGAAACCGAATTGCTGGTCGACATCGCCAAAACGAAACTCGGCGCTGGCAGTACGGCAAGCTTGCTCGATCTGGGCGCCGGCAGCGGCTGCCTGGCCATCACCCTGGCGCTTGAACTGCCGCGAACGCGCGTCACGGCGCTGGATATCTCGCCCGCGGCCCTCGATATCGCGCGAACCAACGCGCAAGCGCTCGGGGCGCAGCTCGACTTCTTTGTCAGCGACTGGTTTGCCGCCCTGCCTCCTGGCCGCTTCCACCTAATTGTCGCCAACCCACCCTATGTGGCGGCCGTCGATCCGCATCTGGAAGAAGGCGATTTACGCTTCGAACCCCGCGGCGCGCTCACCGACCACGCGGACGGACTCGCGGCAATCCGCCGGATCGTCGCCGAGGCGCCACACTGGCTGGGTGACGACGGCTGGCTCTTCATCGAGCACGGCTACGATCAAGCCGCTGCCGTAAGCGCCCTCCTCACAGCCACGGGATTCGTCACTATCGAACAACACGCCGACCTGGCCGGCATTCTGCGCGTTACGGGCGGGGCGTATCGTCGCTGAGAGACTCTTCCTCAGCATCGCAATCGCAACCGCTGCCGGCCGAAATCCAACGCAAGGCCAGGGTACGCGGCAGCCAGCGCGCCCGTCTGCGCGGCTCGACTGCCAGCCCGCACACGTAGCGCTGATCCTGCCACAGCAAGGCCGGACAAGGGCCGATCCGATGACGCAGCAGCAACCAACTCAAGGGACAGGGCGTCATCGCGCAACAGACGCCGCACCCATTACAGGCGGCGCCCACGGTCGGCTTGGCCGGCGCGAGGGCATGCAGGACGATCTTCATTCCAGCCGGAACTCGACCGGCAACAAGACCTGTCGCCGGCCTGCGGGAAGCGCGGAAATCCGCGCTGCCGCCGTGACGGCTGCCTGATCGAGCAGCACATGGCCCGATGGGCTAGCCACCTCGATACCCGTCACCCGCCCGCTGGGATCAAGCGTCAGCAGCAGCACAACACGGCCCTCCCAGCCACGCTCGATAGCTTCGCGCGGATAGAACTCCTCGCTCACCAAGGCCGCCATGGCCGAGTCGAGTGCTCGCCCCTTGAGCTCGCGCGGTTTTTCCACCGGCGGTAAACCCGGCGCTGGCGCGACGGCATGCTCTGGCTTTTCGAGCAATTCCGGCTCGGTCGTCAGCACCGGCGCCCAATGCACCGCCTCGGGCGGCAACTGCACGGCCAATGGCTCCATCCTCACCGGCGGAGGCGGCAGTCGCCAGTTGACGGGCAACAGTACGATGAAATGCAGCACCAGGCTGGCCACCAGCGACCAGCCAAGTGGCCATTCCCGTCTGTGCGATGATGAATTGGAACCCGTCATAGGCGGGGAATGCTACCGCAGCGCGATAAACTGCACGCCATGAAAACTCTGTCGCTCATCTTTTTATTCTGCTTTGTGTGGCTGCCCCCCGCGCACGCCCAATTACCCGACCCAGTGCGTTTTTCCAACATGTTGGAACTCGGCAACCTGAAACAGGCCAAGGAATGGCTTGATGCGGGGCTCGACCCGAACTTCGAAGGTCACCTGATCGGCACCGGCGCGATGATCGGCGCCTGGGAAGGCAATGTTCCCCTCATGGAACTGTTTTACCTGCGCGGAGCGGATTTGAATCGCACCAACCGCTTCGGCGAAACCGCCCTGATGCACGCGGCCTGGAAGAACCGTACTGAAGCCATGCGCTGGTTGCTCGCCCATGGTGCCCAGCCGAACAGCGGCGAACGACAATGGTCCGCCCTCCACTATGCGGCCTTCGCCGGCCATGGCGGGCTGGTTGATACGCTGATCGGCGCGGGTGCCGACATCAACGCCCGTTCCACCAACGGTTCCACCGTCGTCATGATGGCCGCGCGCGAAGGCCATGCCGCGCTGGCCAAGCGCCTGCTGGATGCGGGCGCCAATCCGGCGCTCAAGAACGACTATGCGGAGGACGCAGTTTCCTGGGCGATGCGGCAAGGGAATTACGATATTGCGAAGACCTTCACCAGCGCCGAAAATTTCGCCGAACTGGTGCGACTTGCGGCTGAAAAGCCCGCTCCGCCGCCGGTGCGCTCGCAACCCGCGCCGGATCGCGTCGACGAATTGCTGCGCAAGGCGCGGCTCGCCGAAATGGACGGCCAGCGCGAGGAAGCGCTGCTCATCTATCGGCAGGCCTGGGACGAACTGAAAACCGCGCAGGCGCCCGCCAAAGTCGGCGCTGGCAAGACGGCACAGGACGGTAAGAACGCCGGTAAAGCACCCAAAGGCCTGGTGATCCGCGCCAAGCGAGGTGCGCCCGAGAAGCAATCGTTGGCGATCGACTACGCCCCTGACCCCAGCGACACGGCTAGCGTCGATGAACTGCTGGAACGGGCACGC
>CAZAWN010000009.1:24196-27155 GCA_964488825.1 uncultured Methyloversatilis sp.
TAGCGCAGCAATCAGTACTTGACGCGCGCGAAATAAGTTTTTTCGGCCGCGGCGCGCGCTTGTCCAAGCGTGTGAATGCCCATATCGGCCAACGCCGGCAACATGCGCAGGAACACCTCGGCGGTCACGATGGCATCACCCAGCGCGGTATGGCGACCGATGATCGTGATGCCGAGCCGTTCAGCGATCGCTTCCAGCTTGTGCGACTCCTGGTTCGGGTGAATCACCGCCGACAGCAGCAGGGTATCGAGCACCGGGTGGTTAAAACGGATGCCCAACTTCTCCTCCTTGAGCTGCAGGAAGCGCATGTCAAATGCGGCGTTGTGCGCCACCAGCACCGTTCCCGTGCAGAAGGCGTGGAACTGCGGCAGGATGGTCGCCAGGATCGGCTGCCCGCGCACCATCTCCTCGGTAATACCGTGGATCGGAATGCCTTCGGGACGCAGAGGACGCTGCGGGTCGATGATTTGGTCGATGTTCTCGTGGCGTAGCAGGCGGCCATTGACGATGCGCACGGCGCCGATCTGGATGATCTCGTCGCCTTCCGAAGGTTGCAGACCGGTCGTTTCAGTATCGAACACCGTGTAGGCGAGATTGGCCAGCGGCGTATCGTCGTTGGCGTGATCCTCGCCGGCACGATGGAACAAGTCGAAATCGTAAAACTCCGGACGACTTTCGACCTGCACCAAGCCGGCGCCGTCACCAACATCCCGTGCCATGGCGACGGGAATCTCGAGCCGGAAGAAAGAACGCTGGACTGAGGAGTCGCGCCCGCAAGACAACTGACCGCCATGGCGGTCGGCCACGTCACGCAGGCTAAGCGGCGTCGTTTCGCCCGCCACCGTCATCGGTTCGAGCTGCCAGCCGAACAAGGTTTCGGTCGACACCGCCGTTCCCGACCAAGCGAGATCAAGCAACACCATCCGTCCCGCATGGGTGAGCTTGAGCCGCACCAGCTTGACATCGAAGCTTTCTTCGAGCTTCGAAGCCAGGAAGGCGAGCGCCTGGGTCAGCGAATAGCTATCGACCTTGACCCACAAGTCCTGCGCCACATCGTCGATCTTGGTGGTAATGCCCAAGCGCGCCTCGATGCGGCGGCTGACCGCAGTGACCAGATCGGAGCCCAGCATTTCTTCCAGCGGCCAGCGGCTGACCAGGGTGCGAGCGTAATCCTGCGCCGACTGGTTCAGGCGTACGGTAAGAATCTGCACCTCGTCGTGGATGGCATCGGCGACCTCCCGGGCCTGCTCGATGGCACCGGCAGCACGCAGCGTACTCAAGCAATTCCGAATCCCGGCGAGTGCGGAACGGGTGTCGTCGGCGAGTACCTGCACGGTGCGATCGCACTGGGCGCCGCTTTCCAGCATTTTCGTGATGTTTTCCATCGCCAGAACATATCCGCCGATGCTGCGCTGGGAGGTACGCTCCGTGGCATCCTTATCTACATTGGCGATTACCGGCGCCATCTGCACGCGGATCAGCTGACCGGCACGCGTAGTGGTAATGAAATGCGCGAGGGGCTGGCTACCCTCGCGTTCAAGACGGTGTTGCAGAGTTTCCAGCGAGTGGCCGATCAACGAACGGTCGAACACGCCATAGATCGAGCGACCCAATCCAATCAGGGCGCCGGAGGCATGGGCGTCGGGGGCCAGCGCACGCGCCTGCAAGCGGGCGCGATTGTTGTAGAGCAGGATGCGGCCATCAAGATTGCAGACGATGATCGGCATGGGCAACTCGGCCACCAGGGCGGCAAGTCGATTCTTTTCTTCCTCGACAGATGTCATCGCCTGCGCAATACGCGCCTCGACATCGGTGAGGAGATCGTCGCGCTGTTGCGCAAGATCGTTGGCGGCGCGACCGAGCTCCTGAATTTCGGGCGGTCCGGCCAGCGTCACGCGAAAATTGCGGTTGGCCCCCAGCATCAAGCGCAGGGTTTCGGCCATTCCCAGCAGTCCGGTCACATACTGTTTGAACAGGTTCCGCAACAACTGCACCGCAAGGAACAGGGCCACCAGGGTAAACATCCCGCCGATCGGCAACCAGCGATCCATGGCGGACAGAAAGGAGGCGCGTTCCGCCTCCGGCAAATCGCCGTAGACGACAGCCCCGGTCAGCAGGAAAGGGCCCGTCATCAGTACGAAGATGATGACTACAGCAAGAGTGAAGCGGGTTTTTGCGTTCATCGTTATCTGCCAATCAGAAAGTGGCAAGCGCACGACACTGATCCGGCGCCCGACCGGGAATCAAGGATGAAGCGAGTAGGTGAGAAGAGGGGTGGCGAGCCTGACCCCCGGCACTTGCAGTAAATGGCTGTGGCTGCTGCCTTCCGGCCCTGACCAGGTTCACCACCCCGCAATGCGGGGAGACCCGCCGCCGCGAATCATACCCGAATGCTCGCCGCGGCGGCTTTTTGTCCGCGCTCGGTATCGATTCCGGCGAGCAGGAACAAACCCGCCACGAAATAGACGCCCGTGAAGAGAATCGCCAACCGATGATCGCCCGCGGTAATCCAGGTCACCACACCATACGTCAGCGGACCGAGAATGGACGACAGCTTGACCGCCAGTCCCCAGAGGCCGAAGAACTCGCCATGCCGATCCGCCGGGGCGAGCAGGCCGACCAAAGCACGGCCGGCCGACTGGCTGGCGCCCAGACAGAGTCCGGCAAGATTGGCAGCCAGCCAGAACAGCGCCTCCGACTGCGCCGACCAGGCAATCAGTATCATGGCTATCCAGCCGACCAGGGTCAGTGCCAGCGCGCGCACATGGCCGATGCGGTCTTGCAGATAACCGAAGGCCACCGCCCCGACCACGGCGGTCAGATTGACAACGAAGATCAACTGGATCGTCTGCTGCGTATCGAAGCCCATCGCCTGCTGGGCGTAGATCGCCGCCAGCGTAATTACCGTCTGAATGCCGGCCTGGTAAAACAGGATGCACAGCATGAAACGCCGCATGTC
>CAZAWN010000009.1:27255-31663 GCA_964488825.1 uncultured Methyloversatilis sp.
CCGTTGTAGCGGCGTCGCCCGCTCGCGGAGCAAGATGAAAGTCGGCGCTGACGCGACGGCATACACAACAGCGGTAATCAGCAGGCAGACCGGCACGAACTCGGCCGCACCCATGCCCTGCCCTTGCGCCCAGCCGATCCAGCCGAGGCAAACGGCCAGAATCGACAAGCCGCCGAAATAACCCAGCCCCCAGCCCCAGCCCGACACGCGCCCTAGGCTTTCCTTGCGCGCCAGTTCCGGTAGGAAGGCGGCGATCAAATTTTCGCCGCTGCCGAAGCAGTAATTCGAAATCACCAGAAAACACAGCGCCAGGGCGAGATCGCCCGGACCGGCCAGCGCCAGGCCGGCGGTGCCGAGGACGCAGCCGGCCGTGGTCAATAACAAGACCCGTTTCTTGCCGTACAGATCGGCATGCGCGCCGAGCAGCGGCGCGGTGACGAGAATCAACAAGTAGGAAACCGACAAGCCGGCTGTCCAGGCGAAGGTCGCCCAGACCGCATCGCCGGCAATCGCGGCGACGAAATAGGCGTTGAAGATCGCCGTAATGACCACCGTGGTATAGCCCGAGTTGGCGAAGTCGTACATTGCCCAGGCCCACACCTCGCGCCGGCGCACGCCGGGCTGCAACATCGCGCTCAGCCCAGAAAATCGCGCACTAGCGCGATCTGTGCGGCATCCATGAACATCGGCGCGTGACCGACGCCGGGAACTTCGACCGTTGCCGCACCGGGACCGCGTTGCGCCATCGCCGCCAGCGTCTCGCGCGACAGCAGATCGGAAAGTTCCCCACGAATCGCCAGAGTCGGACAGGAGATCGCATCGTACAAGGGCCACAGTTCAATATCCTTGCCCTCGCCCTGCCCTGCGGCGGCCACGGCAAACGGTGCGGCGATCCCGGGGTCGTAACGCAACTGGAAGCGCCCGGCCGGCCCGCTCTTGATGACATGCGTCGTCAAGTGTCGCCACTGCACATCGGTCAGCTTGCCGAACGGCGCGGCAATCGTGCGGATGTAACGCTCCGCCTCTTCCGGCGAGGCGAAGTTGGGCGGTGTGGCGAGATACTCGCCGATGCGCGCCAGCGCCCCCGCGGCGATCACCGGGCCGACATCGTTGAGGATCAGCTTGCGGATGGGCCCCGGGTCGGCGGATGGCTGCGCGGCCAGCGCCATGCCGATCATGCCACCCATCGAAGTGCCGAGCCAATCGACCTGAGCCACATCCAGCCGCGCCAGCAGGGCAACCATGTCCTGTACGTACTGCGGAATCGCGTAATGCTGAGGATCACGCAGCCAGTCGCTCCTGCCGCGCCCGACGACGTCCGGGCACACCACGCGATAGCGATCTGAGAGCGCCTCAGCGAGCAGATCGAAATCGCGCCCGCAACGCGTCAGGCCATGCACACACACCAGCACGCGCGGATTGGCTGGATCGCCCCATTCGACATAGGCCATCTGGTGGAAGCCGACCGGGCTAAGGCAGTGAATGTAACGCTGGCGCATGAAGATCATCCCGGAATGGAAAATTGCATTGTGCCAGTATTATCGAAACTGCTGCGTTCCCCCGCACTGTACGTGAGAACCTGATCGCGAACCGGGGTTCGCGATCAGGATGGATATCAATGGATATCTCGCCAGTATTCTCTCTTCAGCAGATAGGCGAAGACAAGGAAGATGGTGGCAAACGCCAGGACGTACCCGCCCAGCTGATAGCGCACCAGTTTGGCCGGCTCGCCAAGATAGACCATGAAATGAGTGAGATCGCGCATCTTTGCGTTGTATTCCTCAGCCGACATGGAACCCGGTTCGGCGATTTCCAGGCGCTCGATCTTGCCGTTCTTGTCCAGTACGGCACGCTGACTGCCTTGCCAGCCGGATAGCACATGCGGCATGGCCACATTCGGTAACAGAGGATTGTTCCAACCGCTCCGGTTCTTGTCGTCGAGGTAGAAGCTGCGCATGTAGGTGTAGAACCAGTCCGGGCCGCGCGAGCGCGCTATCAGAGTCAGATCGGGCGGAGCCACGCCAAACGAGGCTTTCGCCGCCTCCGGCGCCATGACGGCCCGCATCGGGTCGCCAGGCTTTTCAGCAGCGTAGAGCAGTTGGTCCTTGACCAGCTCGTCCGTCAGGTCGAGGTCCTCGCCCATCCGGTTGTAGCGCATGTAAGTAGCCGAGTGACAGAGCAGGCATTGAGTGACAAAGATGCGCGCGCCGCTCTGCAACGCCGCCTTGTCGGCCAGATCGATGTTGCCCCTGTCAAGAGGCTGGTCTTTGCCGCCAGCGGCATGCGCCGCAGAACCCGCCATCAAAGTCAGGGCAAACAGGAAGAGGAGCTTGATCATTTCCAGGTCAACCTTTCAGGAACGGGTTTGGTCTTGTCCAGGCTTGTATACCAGGGCATCAGCAGGAAGAACAGCAGGTAGATGATGGTGCCGGCTCCGGCGACGATCACATTCAGCCCGCTCGCCGGCTGCGTGCCGAGATAACCGAGCACCAGGAAGTTCACTGTGAACAACGTGAGCGCTGTCTTGTACATCCAGCCGCGGTAGCGGATCGAATTGACCGGCGATCGGTCAAGCCAGGGCAGAAAGAAGAACAGCACCAGCGATAAGCCCATCAGCACAACACCCCAGACCTTGGCGTCAAACGCCCAGAACCCGAGCAGCAGCAGGGCGCTGATGCCAAGCGCAGCGCCCTTGGCAACCAGGCCACGCAGGCTGACGAAGGCGAGTGCACCAATGACGATCACCAACGGCGTCAATCCATACAGCAGCAGTTGTTCGGTGGTCGCGCGCAGGATCGAGTAGTACGGCGTGAAGTACCACAAGGGGATGATGTTCGAGGGGGTCTGCAGGATGTTGGCGGGCGCAAAGTTGTCGCGCTCCAGAAACCAGCCGCCGAATTCCGGGAAAAAGAACATCACCGCCACGAAGGCCATCAGGAACACCCCCACCCCCACCAAATCCTTGACGGTGTAGTACGGATGAAACGGTATTCCGTCGACCGGAACGCCGTTAGCGTCCTTGCGCTGCTTGATTTCAATTCCATCGGGATTGTTGGAGCCCACCTGGTGCAGCGCCACGATATGCAAGTACACCAACGCAGGCAACACCAGTGCCGGGATGAAGAAGTGCAACGCAAAGAAGCGGTTGAGCGTGGCGTCCGATACGACAAAATCTCCGCGAATCCATTCCGCCAGACTGGGGCCGATGAAAGGAATGGCGTCGAACAGCGAGATGATCACCTGCGCTCCCCAGTAGGACATATTGCCCCAGGGCAACAGATAACCGAGGAATGCGGTGGCCATCAGCACAATAAAGATAAACATGCCGATGATCCAGACCAACTCGCGCGGCGCGCGATACGATCCATACAGGAGCGCGCGGAAGATGTGGAAATAAACGACGATGAAAAAGAAGGAAGCGCCGGTCGAATGCATGTAACGGATCAGCCAGCCCCAATCGACGTCGCGCATGATGTATTCGACCGAAGCAAACGCAAGGGCGGTGTCCGGTTTGTAGTGCATTGCCAGAAACAGGCCGCTGAAAATCTGCATCACCAGAACCAACAGCGCCAGCGAGCCAAAGTAGTACCAGAAGTTGAAATTCTTCGGCGTGTAGTATTTGGCGAAGTGCTCTTCCCATACCTTGATCAGGGGGAAGCGCTCATCGATCCAGCCAATCAGTTTCTGCATCATGCGACTCCCGTCTCATCCGCACCGATCAGCAGGCGCGTGGGACTCAGATACATGTGTGGCGGCACGACCAGGTTGGTCGGCGCCGGAACATTCTTGAAAACCCGTCCGGCAAGATCGAACTTGGACCCGTGACAGGGACAGAAGAACCCGCCCCGCCAGTCATCGTCCAGACCGGATGCGGCCGCGCCGGAGGCAAGGCGTTTGTCGGGCGAACAGCCAAGATGAGTGCAGATGCCGACCATGACCATGATTTCGGGTTTGATGGAACGCATATCGTTGCGTGCGTAAGCCGGTTGCTGGGAGGCGGTTCCGGATTTTGGATCGGCCAGTTTTGGATCGAGCCCGGCGAGGTCGGCGATCATCTCTGGGGTGCGACGCAGTATCCACACTGGCTTGCCGCGCCACTCGATGGTAAGCAACTGTCCTGGGTCCAACCCGCCGATGTCGACCTCGACCGGAGCGCCAGCCGCCTTGGCGCGCGCGCTGGGGGCCATGCTGCGAACCAGGGGAAACGCAACAGCGGCGGCGCCGACAGTCCCGATGCCCACCGTAACGACCTTGAGAAGCCGACGGCGCTGATTCGACGATTGTTCGCTCATAGAGCACTCCTTGGTGCAGAAAAATTCTGGCTCGGGGAAAGGTGGATTGGTTGACTGTTTTTATCTACTTTTAGTTCCCTACAGGGCGCAGGCATGCAAACCGTTCGCCAGAACAG
>CAZAWN010000010.1:0-24385 GCA_964488825.1 uncultured Methyloversatilis sp.
CCATCAGGCGCTTGGCGATGTCGATCTCGGCGATGCCGGTGGCTGCCTTGATGGCGCGGATGTCGAGGATGCACTCATGCGCGACGCGACCGTGCGACCCCGTGTAGAGGACCGGGTAGTGCGGGTTGAGGCGTGCGGCGACGTAGTTGGCGTTGAGGATCGCCACTTCGGTGGCCTGCTTGAGGCCGCTGCCGCCCATCATGGCGATGTACATCCACGAGATCGGCAGGATCGAGGCCGAGCCGAAGGGTGCGGCGGAAACCGCGCCTTGCGATCCGACGCGGTCGGCGGCGAAGACGTGGCCGGGCGCATGGGGCGCAAGGTGCGCCTTGAGGCCGATCGGCCCCATGCCGGGGCCACCGCCGCCGTGCGGGATGGCGAAGGTCTTGTGCAGGTTGATGTGCGAGACATCGGCGCCGATGTGGCCGGGCGACGTCAGTCCGACCTGGGCGTTTAGGTTCGCGCCATCCATATACACCTGCCCGCCGTGGGCATGGATGATCTTGCACATCTCCATCACCGCTTCCTCGAACACGCCGTGCGTCGAGGGGTAGGTGAGCATCAGGCAGGAGAGCTTGTCGGCATGCTGGGCCGCCTTGGCCCGGAGATCGGTGACCGCCACGTTCCCGTTCTCGTCGCAATCGACGACGACGACCTGCAAGCCACACATTTGCGCGGTGGCCGGATTGGTGCCGTGGGCAGACTTCGGGATCAGGCAGACATCGCGATGGCCTTGCCCTTGCGCCGCCTGGTAGCGACGGATAGCGACGAGGCCGGCGTATTCGCCCTGCGCTCCGGAGTTCGGTTGTACGCAGAGAGCATCGAAGCCGGTGATCGTGACAAGCCACTGCGACAACTCGTCGATCATCCGTTGATAGCCAGTCGTTTGTTCGGCCGGGGCAAAGGGGTGCAGGCTGCCGAAGGCGGGCCAACTGACTGGCATCATCTCGGCGGCGGCGTTGAGTTTCATCGTGCAGGAGCCGAGCGGGATCATCGCGTGGTCGAGCGCGAGGTCCTTGTTCTGCAGCGACTTGAGGTAGCGCAGCATGGCGTGCTCGGTATGGTGGGTGTTGAACACCGGATGTGCGAGGATCGGCGAGGTACGGCGGAGGTTTTCCGGGATGGCCTCGGGGACGTTCGCCTCGAAGTCGATGGTTTGGCCGAGCAGTTGGGCAATGGCGGCGACATCCTCGCGCGTGCTCGTCTCATCGAGGCTGATGCCGACGGTTTCGGCGTCAATGTGCCGTACGTTGAAGGGCGATTGCTTCAGAAGTGCCGTCTTGTCGGCGCCGACTTTTGCAATGATGGTATCGAAGAAGCTCCCATTCAAACCCAGCGACTGCGCCAGCAGGCAGGTCAGGCGATGGATGCGCTGCGCAATCCGCTTCAGGCCCTCCGGCCCGTGCCAGACAGCGTACATCCCCGCCATGTTGGCGAGCAGTACCTGCGAGGTGCAGATGTTCGAGTTGGCCTTCTCACGGCGGATGTGCTGCTCACGCGTCTGCAGCGCCATGCGCAATGCCGTCTTGCCCTTCGCGTCCTTCGAGACGCCGATGATGCGACCGGGTACCGAGCGCTTGTGCTCGTCCTTGCAGGCGAAAAAGGCGGCGTGCGGGCCGCCGTAGCCTATCGGCACGCCGAAACGCTGGCTTGTTCCGAAGGCGATGTCCGCGCCCATCTCGCCGGGCGTTTTGGTCAGCACCAGCGCAAGCAGATCGCAAGCAATAGCGGAGACGGCGCTCTTCGTCTTGAGTTGCGCGATGACGGCGCTGAAATCCTTGATCTCGCCCTGCGCGTTGGGCGTCTGTAAGAGTGCGCCGAAGACGTCGTGCTGAGCGGCGCTTTCCGCCGGTCCGACGATCAGTTCGAAGCCGAAATACGCGGCGCGGGTGCGTACTACATCAATGGTCTGCGGAAACGCATCGGCATCGACGAAAAAGGCGTTGCTCTGCGACTTGCTGGAGCGGCGCGCCATGGTCATCGCTTCGGCGGCGGCGGTTGCCTCGTCGAGCAGCGAGGCGTTCGCCAGTTCCATGCCGGTCAGGTCGATCACCATCTGCTGGTAGTTGAGCAGCGCTTCGAGGCGCCCCTGGGCAATTTCGGCCTGATAGGGCGTGTAGGCGGTGTACCAGCCAGGGTTTTCGAAGACGTTGCGCTGGATCACCGGCGGGGTATGGGTGCCGTAGTAGCCGAGGCCGATAAACGACTTGCGGACCTGGTTCCTCTCGGCATAGGACTTCAGCTTCGCCAAGGCGGCGTGTTCGTTCATCGGCGCGCCGAGCGGCAGGTCAGCGGGCAGACGGATACCCGCCGGCACGGTCTGAGCGATCAGTTCGGCGCGATCCTTGACGCCGATGGCGGCGCACATCGCTTGTTGTTCTGCCGCGCTGGGTCCAATATGGCGCGCGACGAACTCGTCGCGCCCTTCGAGTTCGTCGAGACTCAACATGCTCAATGCTCCGCCGCGACTTTCGCGTAAGCCGCGGCATCCAGCAGACCGTCGAGGTCGGCGGCATTCGCCGGCTTCATCTTGAACAGCCAGGCGGCGTAAGCGTCCTGATTCACGCTTTCCGGGGCATCGACGGCCGCATCGTTACGGGCGACGACCGCGCCGGCGAGCGGCGCATAGATGTCCGAAGCGGCCTTGACCGACTCCACGACCGCACACTCCTTGCCGGCGGTCAGCGTGCTGCCGACCTCGGGCAATTCGAGAAAAACGATATCGCCCAGCGCTTCCTGCGCGTGGTCGGTAATGCCGACGGTGATCGTGCCGTCGGCTTCGAGGCGAACCCATTCGTGGGAGGGGGTGTACTTGAGGTTGGCGGGGATGTTCATGATCGACTCCAAAAAAATTACCGATTAAAGTTTTGATTGACCGTTGCGGGCGAAAACCGGTTTGACGACCTTCGCCTTGAGCAGTTTGTCGCGAATCTCGACCTGCACCTCGTCGCCGACGGCGACACCGGCGGGCAGGCGGGCTAGGGCGATGGACTGGTTGAGCGTGGGGGAAAAGCTGCCGCTGGTGATCTCACCCTCGCCTTCGGCCGTCACGACTTTCTGGTGGCCGCGCAGCACCCCCTTGTCGAGCAGTACGAGACCCAGGAATACCCTTAGGTTTCCTTCAGACTGCCGTCCCGCCAGCGCCGACTTTCCGATGAAATCGCGTGCGGCATCCTTCATGTCGACGGTCCAGGTCAGGCCGGATTCCAGCGGATTCTGAGTTTCGTCCATGTCCTGACCGTAGAGGTTCATGCCGGCTTCGAGGCGCAAAGTGTCGCGCGCGCCGAGGCCGGCCGGCTGGATGCCGGCTTCCGCCAGCTTTTGCCAGACGGCGGCGGCCTGTTCCGCCGGTACGGCGATTTCGAAACCGTCCTCACCGGTATAGCCGGTGCGGGCGATCAGCCAGCTGATCCCGTCGACTTCCCATGCGGTGGCCTGAAACACTCCGAGCGTTACCGTGGCGGCACGGGCGGCGGGAAAGGCCATCCAGAACCGTTCGCGCGCCTGGGGGCCTTGAATGGCGATCATCGCCAGATCGCGGCGCGGCTCGAGACTGACGGCGGAGTTGGCCGCGACCCTGCGCATCCAGGCCAGATCTTTTTCGGCGGTGCCGGCATTGACGACGATGCGGTAGTGCGTGTCGCTGAAGAAATAGACGATCAGGTCGTCGATGACGCCGCCGTCCTCCTTGAGCATGCAGGAATAAAGCGCTTTGCCGGGCGTGGTCAGTTTGGCGACATCGTTGGCGAGCAGACGGCGCAGGAAGGCTTTCGACTCACAGCCGACCAAGTCGATAGCCAGCATGTGCGAAACATCGAACATGCCGGCATCGCGCCGTACCGCATGATGTTCCTCGATCTGCGAGCCGTAGTTGATGGGCATTTGCCAGCCGGCGAAATCGACAATCTTCGCGCCGGCGGCGACATGGCTTTCGTAAAGCGGTGTGCGCTGAACCATAGTAGTCCCCATAGGGTTTCAAAGGACGTCGGGCATGAATCCCCGCGCGCTAAGCGGTGGAGATGCCCCCTCTGTCCTGTACCTGAGAGATTCACGGATCGGATTGATCCGCTTGCTCCTTCGGTGCGCCGGGTGACGCGTTACCCGGCGGCTCTTCAGAGATCAACCGCAACATCGGTCCTTTTGCCTGAGAGTTTCCGGGGCGGTTGCTCCTTCGGCGCTGCAACGGCAGTCACCGTGCAGTCTCTCCCTATGTTGCGTCGGCCTGAGCCGAAAAACCTGAGGCGCAAAAATAGCATTTTCGGCCGCAAAGGAAAAGGGGCAAGCGGTTTGGCTGCCAGCCGGAAAACCGATGTGTGTTAGCCAATGTCGATTCATGGTTTCTTTAACACTATCCATGCAGCCAATCCTCCTACCTCACGTGGTTCCAGCTTCACTTGCCAGCCATTTGCCTTGGCTAGCTCCCTGACGATAGCTAGACCCAAGCCGGCGCCACCGGTCTGCGGACTGCGTGAGTTATCAAAGCGCTGAAAGGGCTCGAACATGGCTTCAAGAAATTCTTGAGGAATACCCGGACCCCGATCCAGCATGCCAATACGACAGGTTTCTCCGTGCGTTTCGCAGACCAGTTCGAGCGGACCTTTGGGTGCATAACGCAGGGCATTCTGCAATAAATTACCCAAGGCGCGGCGCAGGGCGCGAGGCGCTACAGCGTAACGGCAAGGCGGGCAGCGTACGATGATTTCACGCTCCTGTGCAACGGCCTGGGCGGCGAGTTCGTCCAGAAATGCGGCTAGGTTGGTTTCTTCCACCGGTTCTCGTTCGAGGCCTCGTGCCAGATCAAGCAGGGTTGCGATCAGGCCGTTCATTTCTTCGATGTCGTTTTCCAGCCGCTCAATCAACATCGGCGAAGGCTCAGCCTTGAGCATTTCCAAGGCCAGGCGCATGCGTGCGAGGGGCGTACGCAGGTCGTGCGAGACTCCCGCTAGCAGTGTGGTCCGCGCCGACAGCAGGTTGCGTACCTGACAGGCCATCGTATTAAAACGACGTGCCAATACGGCAAGCTCTCGCGGGCCACTTTCCGGCAACAATTCCGGTCGCTCGCCAACGCCAATGTGTTTGGCGGCTGTTTCGAAGCGGGCGAGCGGCGCGGTGATACGCTGGGCCAGCCACCAGGCGAATGCGACAGCGAACAGCAATCCGCCGCCTAAGGCCAGCGTGAACGCAAGCAAAGGCTGTGTTTCGATCCGTGTGCGTGGCAGGCCGACAGCCAGAATGCCTTCGCCCGCAGGCAGTTCCGCCCAATACCATGTGGTACTGCCAAGTTGCTCACTGGCGAGATGACGCACTGTGCCAAGACGGTGTGCGAGGGCGGCTTCGAGCAAATAGAAATAGGGTGGATGCCATTCATCGCGGCCTGCGCCAGCTGGCTCGGCACGCAGCGCCAATCCGTGCTTGTCCATCAACTCATGTTCGAAAGCCATGCGCGTATCTGGAGGTAGTTCGGCCCAGGTTTGTGCCGACAGAATCATGAGCCCGGCGAGGTCGTCGGCGGAGCGCTTTGCCACGGGCAGCATCAGGAACCAGCCGAAAGAAACAACCGCCAGTAGTTCGACGAGCACGAATGCGGCGGCGAGCAGCAAGGTGTTTTGCCGGGCGAGGCTGAATGGCTTCAAGTGTCGCCGCCGTGCGGATTGAACAGGTAACCTTCGCCGCGCACGGTGCGGATATAGACCGGCGCGGCCGGCTCGGTTTCGATCTTGCGGCGCAGCCGGGTGACGCGAATGTCGATGCTGCGGTCGAAGGGGTCGCGGTCATAACCGCGTAGCAGATCGACGAGCGTGTCGCGCGAAAGCACGCGATTCGGACGCGCGACGAAGGCGACCAACAGGTCGAACTCGGCGGAGGTCAGATGGATCTCGCTGCCGTCGCGCAACAATCGCCTCCCGTCGATATCGAGCGTATAGGGGCCAAAGTGCGGCGTTTCGGGCAGAGCCGCGGATGATGGTAAATGGCCGCGGCGCAGCAGCGCGCGCAGGCGGGCCAGCAGTTCGCGCGGACCGAATGGCTTCGCGAGATAATCGTCCGCGCCAACTTCGAGCCCGATCACGCGATCAATCTCTTCGCCGCGTGCGGAAAGCATCAGGATCGGCACGTTCGATTGGGCCCTGACAGCCCGTGTCAGGGAGAGGCCATCCTCGCCCGGTAACATCAGGTCCAGCACAATGGCATCGGGGAAGCCAGCGGCCAGCTCCGTACGCATTCCCGTTCCATCGCCCACTGCGGCAACCGATAAGCCATTCGCCGCGAGATAGGTGGTCAGCAGTTCCCGCAAGGCGGGGTCGTCATCGACGACAAGGACGCGCGGACAAGTTTCGGAATCCATGCGGTGCAGTGTAGCGCCGCCGGCAGTCGCCGGCTCCGCTCCGATACGCGGCGTTACCATCGGAAACAATCGGAAACACACGGATGCGGCCGAGACATGGCATGGTTACGTACCTTCGGCAAGATGCTCATACCGAAAGCAAACCATGAAACCCAACTCATCCACCTTCCTTATTGTGCTGTTGCTGGCCACGCCCGCCTGGGGGCAGTCCCTTCCGTCTCCCGCTAGCGAAGCGTTGCACCGGCCGCTGAATCTTTCCTTGCCGCAGGACGTCCTGGCGCCTCCTCCCGCCTTCGTTCGCGCCGAGACCGATGATTTGGCGACCAGAAATCTCCGGCCGCCGTCGTCTGGAAGTGCGAACTCTGCGGTGCGTCATCCCTATGGCACTGGCTTCGAAGCCCGCCAACGGAGTACGACCATGGGGGGCAGCGCTGGCAGTCGCACTCCCGGCGGCGGCGGTGGGCGGGGCGGCATGGGACGCGGACGGTAATCCCTCTCTACATCATCGACAAGGAGTACATCATGAAATACAACACATTGATTTATGCCACGCTGGCACTGGCGAGCCTAGTCTCTTTTCCTTCCGAAGCGAGAAATCCACAGGCGCCACGCGCCAATCAGATTGCGGTCGCGCCGGTGCCACTCACTGATGAAGAGGCGAAAGTTCTACTCTGGATGCGCGAGGAGGAAAAGCTGGCGCGCGATGTCTACCAGACGCTCGCCATCCACTGGGGGATACCTGAGTTTCAGCGTATCGCCGGGTCCGAGCAACGCCATTTTGATGCCATGGGCGCTCAACTGGTTCGATTCGGCCTCACTGACCCGTCGCTCTCGGCGCCAGGGGTTTTCAGTCAGCAGGAATTGCAGGATATGTATTGGCAGTTGACCACGAAAGGCGCGCAAAGCCCGATTCAGGCCTTAACCGTGGGAGCAACCATTGAAGACGTAGATATTGCCGACTTGATCGACGCCATCGATGGCACCACGAATCCTGTCCTGAAACGGGCTTACGAGAACTTGCTGGCAGGCTCGAAAAATCATCTGCGCGCCTTCGTTGGATTGCTGCGCAGCCAAGGCGCCGATTACACGCCAACCCACATTGATCCCGTACTGTTCGATGCGATTGTCGGCAACTGATGGGCATCCGGATGACGTAGCGCCGCACGCCCCCCCAACAACGCCGGCTCAAGCCGGCGTTTTTCATTCTTGCTGCTTGCCTTAAGGAGCCGTTAAGTAATTGAAGATAAATTGCTCAGCGTAGGGTGTACCAACACCATACCGAAGGCTTACCAATCTCATAGGAGACTTGTTTATGCGTCATTACGTACTTTGCGGGCTGCTGCTGGCGACAAGCAGTTCATTTGCCCAAACCGTAACCCAGCCTCCGGCAGGTCGTCTGCTTGCCTCAAACTGTTTTCAGTGCCATGGCACCAATGGTAATGGCGGTTTCGAGCGTTTGGCGGGCATGTCGTCCCGCGAGGTTGTTTCTGAGTTGCGCGAAATGCGCGCCAAAACCACGCCAGACATCATGGATGCCCACGCCCGAGGTTACACGGATGCGCAACTTCAACTTATCGGCAATTATTTTGCCAGCCTGAAATCTGCCGGCAGCAAGGAGAGAAATAAAAATGACGACTAACCGCAGAAACTTCCTTAAGTTTGCCAGTACCGCTGGACTTGGACTTGCGGCAAGTGGCGCGAGCTGGATGGCGATGGCCCGGTCGGCAAAAACTCCCAGGTCGCCTACTATCCCGACTGATGCGGGAATTCGCGGCCGAGTTGTCGTCGTCGGCGGAGGGATGGCGGGCGCTACCGTGGCCAAGTACCTGCGACTGTGGGGTGGAACTGGCGTGGATGTCACTCTAATCGAGCGTGCGCCGTTTTATACCTCGTCGATCATGAGCAATCTCGTCCTGACCGGTCAGCGTACCCTCCCTTCGCTGCAATTCGGCTATGGTTTTCTTTCCAGTAACTACGGTGTTCATGTGGTGCAGGGCGAGGTGGTCGGCGTGAATGCCGCAGGGTATTACGTCACCCTGGCCGATGGCACGCGACTGGATTACGACCGGTTGGTGATAGCCCCCGGCGTCCAGTTCGATACGATTTTCGGTCTGGAAACGCCCGAAGCGCAGGCACGGGTTCCGCATGCCTGGCAGGCCGGTCCCCAAACTACCCAATTGCGCGACCAGATCCAGGGCATGCCCAACGGCGGTACATTCATCATGACAATTCCGGCCAAGCCCTACCGCTGCCCGCCCGGCCCCTATGAACGCGCCTGCGTGGTGGCTGACTGGCTGAAGCGGAACCGTCCGGGATCGCGTGTCGTCGTTTGTGATGCCAATCCGGGAATTACTGCCGAAGCGCACACCTTTACCAATGCTTTCCAGAAAACTCACGCTGGCGTGATCGAGTATTACAGCAATGTTGTCGTTCACTCGGCCGATGCGGGCACGTTGTCGATATCGACAAACCAGGGCATTGTTGCCGGTAACGTGCTCAATATCATTCCCCCGCATCGAGCCGGCAAGGTGATTACCGATAACGGACTGGCCGATGATCTAAGTGGTCGCTGGACAGCTGTCGATGTCCTGTCGTACGAATCCATACATGCTCCCGGTGTGCATGTGATTGGCGACGCTTCGGCAACTACACAGCCGAAGGCGGGCCATATCGCGAACCAGGAGGCGAAAGTCTGTGCCGATGCCATTACGCGATTACTTGCTGGTGGTAGCCCGGATCAAGCCCCGGTGACGAATTCTGCATGCTACTCACCGATTACCAGTTCAACCGCTTCCTGGCTGACCGTGGTGTATGCCTATGATCCTGTCTCCCGCACCATGGTTCCCGTACCGGGCGCCAGCGGCGAAGCCGGCGCTCCGAGCAAGGATAATTACGAAGAAATGGGCAAGTGGTTCACTACCTTGATGGCCGATACATTCGTCTGATGTCGAGAGGTGCTGCTGTTCGGCGATCAGCAGCAAGCAGCACCGGGACGGCCTATCGGAGTCTTTATCGAATTCGATAAGACGAGTGACAAGCAACGCAGGCGCCGATCAGCGCCGGCAATTCCGCTAGCGCTTTGTCTCGCTCGCCTGTCGCCGCCGCGCGGGCGAAATCGCTGGCGACAGAGTGGCTGTTTCTGCCGATGTCGTGCATCGCCGTCGGCATCTGCGGACCGGGCCGCGCTTCAAAAGGTTTGCGGGCATGCTGGCCCATGGCGCCCCGCCCCAGCGCCTTTTCGGCAAGTTCGCCAGCCTCTTTGACCTGGTTGGCCGCAAGAAGGGTAACGATCTGGTTGAGTGCAATCAGGTTGTCGCGCATTTCCTGGCGCAGCGTCTCCTGAGCCAGGGGGTGGAGAGTCGCCAGTTGGCGCGTGTCTTCGGCGAGGGCTGGCGCAACGACCAGCAGGGCAAGCGTTGCAAGGCATGCAGACTTCATGAGTATCTCCTTGATTTCCAGTCCGCGAGGATAGCAAGCTCTGAGTGGAGGGTGCTTAAGCTTCCTTTAAGCCCTGCATAAGCTGGCCTTAAGGATAGGACTTCATACTGTCGGTCATGTTCAATCCGACATCAGGAGCCAGATCGTGAAATCAATGTTTCCCTTGGTCGCCCTCGTATGGGCCGCAGCGGCGGCGGCGACGCCTGCCGAACTACTCTCTGCGTATCGCACCGAAGCGGCGCGACAGGCCAGCGGTTTCCAGCCTTCCGCCCAGCGTGGAGCCGAATTCCATGTGCGTCAGTTCGGCGTGTCGGCGAAGCTGACGTCCTGCGCCAGTTGCCATACCGACCATCCTGAACAGGCTGGACGTCATGTCGTTACAAACAAGGCTATCAAACCGCTGGCGCCGAGCGCCAACGCCGAGCGCTTCAGCGACCCGGCCAAGGTCGAGAAGTGGTTCAAGCGCAACTGCACCGAGGTTGTCGGCCGTGAATGTTCCGCCGCCGAGAAGGCCGATTACATTGCTTACGTGACGGGAGGACGTTGACATGAGGAAAACCCTGCTGCTGGTTCTGCTGTTTCCCTTTGCGGCGCAGGCTGACAAGTTGCGTCTGCCCGTCGATGCGCCGCCAGCTTTTCAGGCTGAATGCGGTAGTTGTCATGTCGCCTTTCCTCCGCAATTGATGATCGCCGACGACTGGCGGCGTGTGATGCGCGCGCTCGACAAACACTACGGCGACAACGCAAGCCTGGACGAGAAGGTGCGCCTGACTCTCGAAGACTTCCATATCCGGAACGCCGGAAAGACTGCAAAAGTCGGCGCTGGCGGGACGGCACAACCTGGCGAGCCGCCGCGGCTGACTCTGACGGACTGGTTCCAGCGCGAGCATCGCAAAGTGATTGCCGCCGACTGGAAGGATGCGAAAGTCAAGACGCCAGCCAATTGCGCGGCTTGCCATACCAAGGCGGCGGAAGGCAGCTATCGTGAACGCGAGATCGTCATGCCTGACGGCAAGCGCTGGAAAGACTGACATGGAGAAAGTATTGATCTGGGACTGGCCGGTCCGCATCGGCCATTGGCTGCTGGTGGGCGCTTTCGCACTGGCCTGGATCACCGGCGACAGCGAGGAATGGCGGCTGGTGCATGCCTTCGCCGGTGGTACTGTTGTCAGCGTCGTGCTGTTCCGGTTGCTGTGGGGCTTTATCGGCACGCGGCATGCGCGCTTCACCAGTTTCATGCGCGGGCCGCAGGCGGTAGTCGACTATTTTCGTGGCCTGCTGCGCGGAGAAGAATCGAACTACGCCGGCCACAATGCCGCCGGGGGCTGGGCCATCGTCGCCTTGCTGGTGTTGGGTTTGTTGGTTGGCGCCAGTGGCTGGCTGGTTTATCAGGACATCGGCGGTGAATGGTTCGAAGAGGTGCACGAAGCACTGGCGACGGGCATGCTTGCCGTGGCTGCTCTCCATGTGACTGGCGTCATTGTCAGCAGTCTGGCGCACCGCGAGAATCTGGTGCGCACGATGTTGACTGGGTTCAAGCGCGGCTGTCCAGACGAGGCAATCTCCAGTTCGCGGGCGTTCATGTCACTATTGATGCTCGGCTGGGTTGCCGCTTGCGCGTGGTGGCTAACCCGATGAAGCAAGAGAATTGCGTATAGTCAAAGAATTTGCTTGAGGAGGTACTGAGATGGGCCAGAATCGTTTCAACCGACGTGCGGCAACTCGGATTGCAGCGGTAAGCATTCTATTGGCGTGCTGTGTTGCCCCAGTTTCCTGGTTCCTTGCGATCGAGACCGCTGAAAAGGAAGTAGTCGCCTTGGCTGTTGAGGAGTCGAACCGCTTTCTTCGATATTACAAAGCAATTGATTTGGATGATCCTGAATCGAAAAAGCGAGCGAGCGAGGCAGTAAATACGATTACCGGGGGGCTTTTTGATATTGCCGAAGTCTATGATCCTTTGGGGCAGAAATTGGCGGAGGCAACTACCCATGTTGGCGAACAGATCGAGAAAAGCCTTCCCAAGCATGGCCGACCTTCTTACACGGAACATTCATATGAAAGTCTGCAATTGCCTGGCGGGCAATGGATATTGCGGGTGTTTGTCCCCCTGCGAGATCAGGACGCGTCAAGTAAGGCGGAGATTCCGGGTTACTGGAGCAAAGCGAAGATTTCCGGCTACTTCGAAGGGGTCCGTGTGGTGCCGGATTGGCAGCATCAACAAATTCGGTTCGCAGCGCTTGGTACAGCCCTGTTGGCAGGATTGGCAGCGCTGCTTTGTGGCGCGTTTATCTACCCCATGGTGGTATGGCTTTCTGCAGACAACGAACGCAAGGCGCGCGAGGTGCTTGATTCCCATATCTCGATGATGGAGGCCTTGGGTCGGGCCATTGCTAAGCGCGATTCAGACACAGGGGCGCACAACTTTCGCGTGGCCTGGATTGCTTCCCGTATCGGTGAGGCTATGGGACTGTCGGGCAGCACGATGCAAGCGCTGATTGCCGGCAGTTTCTTGCACGATGTTGGCAAGATCGGCATTCCCGATGCCATTCTGCTCAAGCCGGGTCGTCTGGACGACATCGAAATGGAAACCATGCGTACCCATGTGGGACTGGGCGAGGAAATTGTCCGCGGCATGGGCTGGCTTGACGGGGCCCATGAAGTCGTCGCAGCCCATCACGAAAAATGGGATGGTAGCGGCTATCCGCGTTGCCTGGCCGGCGAGGCGATCCCGCTTTCGGCCCGCATCTTCGCCGTCGCCGATGTGTTCGACGCCCTGACCTCGAAACGTCCCTACAAGGAACCGATGCCCTTCGAGCAAGTAATGTCTATTCTGCGCGCCGATGCCGGGCGGCATTTTGATCCCGCCATTGTGACCGTCTTCGAAAGCTTGGTTCACGAGATTCGCGAGAAATTGCGGGATGGCGCCGAGGCAACAGCCAAAGCTTTGCTGGAAGCTCGCATTCGCATGCATTTCGCCAGGTAACTGTGTAGGAAATTTGATGCGTATCTTGCTCGCCGAAGACGACCCGCACCTGGGTGACGGCCTCACGGTCGGACTGCGACAGGATGGCTATGCGGTTGACTGGGTTAAGGATGGCCTGGCCGCCGACCTGGCCCTCAAAAGTGAAGCCTATGATCTGCTCGTGCTCGATCTTGGTCTGCCGCGCCTTGCCGGCATGGATGTGCTGACCCGCTTGCGCGCACGCGGGCAGATGTTGCCGGTGCTGATCCTGACGGCGCGCGATGCGACCGGGGACAAGATCGCCGGTCTCGACAGCGGCGCCGACGACTACGTCGTCAAGCCGATCGATCTCGATGAACTGGCTGCGCGCGTTCGCGCGCTGGCGCGCCGCACCGCCGGGCGGGCCGCCCCATTGCTGGAACATCGCGACCTGGTGCTCGACCCGGCTGCGCGCCTGGTCACACGTTCCGGAGAACCGGTCGATCTATCGGTGCGTGAATTCGCGCTGCTCCAGACGTTGCTCGAAAATCGCGGCCGGGTGCTGACGCGCGCCCAACTTGAGGGATCGCTCTACGGTTGGCGCGACGAACCGGACAGCAATGCGCTTGAAGTCCATGTCCATCACCTGCGCAAGAAACTCGGCGCCGATCTGATCAAAACCTTGCGCGGCGTCGGCTACATGGTGACGAAATGACGAGTACTGCCACGCACTGGTTTTCTCTGCGCCGTCGGCTGCTGGCATGGCTGCTGGCCGGCGTTACCGTCGGCTGGTTGGGCGCGATGGCCTATGCCTACGTCGAGGCGCGTCACGAAATTCGGGAGTTTCTCGAAGAAGACCATCATCGCGACGATGAACACTTGCGCAAGGAGTTGGCGGAGCATTTTCTCAAAGCTTTATTGAAGCCTTTGCTCTACGGCCTGCCCGTGTTGGGCGGCTGGATCTGGTTTGCCACCTGGCGCGGTCTCAAGCCGCTCGACGCGCTTGCCGCCGAACTCGGCACGCGCGCCCCCGAACATCTCGACCCCGTTGTGCCGGCTGCCGCACCCCGTGAAATCCGGCCGCTGCTCGAAGCCTTGAATGCCTTGTTCGGTAGAGTCGGCCAGGCCCTCGACAACGAGCGCAGATTCACTGCCGACGCCGCGCACGAACTGCGCACGCCGCTGGCGGCGATCACCGCGCAGGCTCAAGTCGCGGCAAGGGCGCGCGATGCGGCGGAACGCGACCATGCCCTGGCGCAATTGAGCGCGAGTGCGCGGCGTGCCAGCCATCTGGTCGAACAGCTGCTGACCCTGGCGCGGCTCGATCCAGCTGCCGACCTCGCCATGAGCGAACTGCGGCTGGATAGGCTGGCCGCCGAGGTCTGCGCCGACCACGGGGCTCGGGCCGTGGAGAAAAACATCGCGCTCGAACTCGATGCGCCGGCGCCCGTTCCCGTCATCGGCAACGATGCGATGCTGCGTGTCCTGCTGCGCAACCTGATCGACAATGCGGTGCGCTACACGCCGCCAGGCGGAAAAGTCGGCGTTGGCGTGACGGCACATTGGCTCACTGTCAGCGACAATGGGCCGGGCATCCCGGCCGAGCAGCGCGAGCATGCTCTACGCCGCCTGCATCGCCTTGCCGGACAGGACATCGAGGGCAGCGGACTCGGCCTGTCGATCGTCGTGCGCATTGCCGAACTACATCACGCGCGCATTGAACTCGCCGACGGCATGGGGCAGCCGGGCTTGAGTGTGCGGGTAGGGTTTTCGCGTTCGACGCTGTGTTAACGCGGCCTTAAGCTGGATGGCGTAGTTTCCCTCCTTGTACAAATCGTTAGGGATTTTCCGCCGTCATGACCTCTCTCAGCTTGCTTCTCTGGATTCTTCTCGGCATCGCTTTGCAGGTCGGATTGTTCCTGGGCATCAGTTTCTGGCAGCACTGGCAGGCCTACAGCAGACTCAAGCGAGGGCTACCCGAAGCGGGTGAATCGCTACCCGCGACCCGCCCGCCAAAGGTCGAAGTGGCAGGCTGGTCGGGATTTCGTCCGTTCAGGCTGGTGCGTCGTGTGGGTGAAGACAGCGCTGGCCAAATCTGCTCTTTCTATCTCGAGCCTGAAGATCGTCAGCCGCTTCCGTCATACAAGCCCGGCCAGTTCCTGACCTTCCGCCTTGACATTCCCAAGGCCGACGGCCGCGGCACCGAGCAGATCACCCGCTGCTACTCCCTGTCGGATACTTCCGAGTCCGGCCATTACCGCGTTTCGATCAAGCGGGTGCCGCCCCCGCCGAAGAGCGGCCTTCCTCCGGGACGTTCCTCGAACTTTTTTCACGAGCATGTCCAGGTCGGTACGACGCTGCAAGTCCGCGCCCCCTCAGGACACTTCTATCTCGAACCGGGCAGCAGTCCCATCGTCCTGATCGCGGGCGGCATCGGCATCACGCCCATGCTCAGCATGATCAATTGGTGCCAGGCGTACCAACCCGAGCGTGAACTCTGGTTTTTCTACGGCGCACGCAACAGCAAGGAAACCGCTTTCGCAGCGCACCTGAATACTATCGCCGTGACCAACCCGAACGTGCATCTGCGCCTGTGCTTCAGCGATCCGCTGCCGGAAGACCGACTGGGCAAGGACTTCCATCACCGCGGTCGCGTCGATGTGAATCTGTTCCGCATGGAATTGCCACTGAAACCCTACCACTACTACATTTGCGGGCCCACGCCGATGATGGAAACCCTGGTGCCGGCGCTCGACGAGTGGGGCGTGCCCGAGGCGCACATCCACTACGAAGCCTTCGGACCCGCGTCTATCAAGCGACACTTGCCGGATACCGCTGCTCATGAGAATGCCATCGCCGCCCCGGTCAGCGACATCACGGTGACCTTCGCCAAATCGGGCAAGCAGGCCCGCTGGTCGCCGCAAGCGGGCAGCCTGCTGGAGTTTGCCGAATCCCAGGGGATTGCCATCGATTCGGGCTGCCGCGCCGGCGGCTGTGGCACCTGCCAGACCACGATACGCTCCGGCGAAGTGGCCTATCGGCAATCGCCGGACTACGATCCCGCACCCGGCGCCTGCCTGATGTGCGTCTGTACGCCCAAGACCCACCTTACGCTGGAGGCCTGAATGACGACACCCAACACCGCCTCGCTCTGGCGCAACCATATCCTGCCTTTTACGCTCTTGGTGACCCTGCTCGGGGTGGCGACCGTCATCGGCGACTATCTGCTTCATCGCCTCGACCTGGTCTGGGTGGGACGCTATCTTGGCATCCCCGGCACCTTGCTGATCATCGGCTCGCTGACCTATTCCCTGCGCAAGCGGAAAGTCATCACGGCGGGGAACGTCAAATCCTGGCTCGGCATGCACGAGGTGGGTACCTGGCTCGGTTCATGGATGGTGCTGCTCCATGCGGGGATACATTTCAATGCCATTCTGCCGTGGCTGGCCACGGTCGCCATGGGCGTCAACGTGATTAGCGGCATGGTCGGCAAGATGCTGCTGGGACGCTCGCGCGAGCATGTCCAGGCCCAGCGCGAGCATTACCAGCTGCGCGGGCTCTCCAAGGCCGAAGTCGAGCAGGCGGTGTTCTGGGAGTCGGTGACCTTCGACGCCATGACCCGATGGCGCAAGGTGCATATCCCGATCTTCATCGTGTTTGCGGTGCTGGCCGTGGGCCACATCGTCAGCATCTTCCTGTTCTGGGGCTGGAGATGAACAAGACCCTCAAGATTGTCCTGGTGGCCAACCTGATTGCCCTTGCCATCCTGAGCTTCGTCTATCCGCATCTGATGGTCGGGCCCGGCAAGCTGATTCCGGGCCATAGCCAGTTGGAAACCGATTGTTTTGCCTGTCACGCACCGTTTTTCGGGACCACGACCGAACGCTGCTTGAGCTGCCACAAACCGGAAGAAATCGGCAAGCTCACGACGCTTGGGCAGCCCATCCAGAAGCCGCTCACCAGCACTCCCTTCCATCAGAAGCTCCTGAAGCAGGATTGCCTCGCGTGCCATAGCGACCATGCGGGAGTGAAACGCTTCCGCATCGAAGGTCGGTTCAACCACACCTTGCTCCAGGCCGATGCCCGCAGGGATTGTCAGTCCTGCCACAAGTCACCCAAAGACTCGCTCCATGAGCAGATCACGGGGAATTGCAGCCAGTGCCATACTCAGGAGAAATGGTTGCCCGCGACCTTCGATCACGACAAGTATTTCGTCCTGGATCGTGATCACAACGTGAAATGCGTCACCTGCCATGAGCGCAACGACTACAGCCGCTATACCTGCTATGGCTGCCACGAGCACACGCCCGAGAAAATCCGGCGCGAACACATTGAAGAAGGCATCCGCGACTTCAAGAACTGTGTGGAATGCCATCGCAGCGCGGATGAGGACGATATCCGGATGCCGGGGAAAATGCTCGATCAGAAAAGAAAGCATGGCAGAAAGCATGATGATGACTGATCGAAAACAGTAAGCCAGATTTGACTTCAGACTTCCTGATCCAGGCCTGCGGCGAATGCCTCGCCTGACCCGGGACCCAATCGGCAGGCTCCGCCTCGATGTCGCTGTCCGACAGGCCGATTGGGGGCGGAGTATGGGCGGGTTACTTGCTCAACTTTCCCGCTTGTTCAGCCATTCCAGCAAGGTTTCGTAGAGCTTCTGAGGATTGACCGGTTTGCTGATGTGTTCGTTCATGCCGGCAGCAAGGCACGCATCCCGGTCATCGTCGAAAGCATTGGCGGTCATGGCAAGGATAGGTGTCGCGCGATTGAGCGAATCGGCGCCCAGGTTGCGAATCGCTTGCGTGGCTTCCACCCCATTCATTACGGGCATCTGCATGTCCATCAGGATCAGGGCATAGCGGTTCTGTCGGGCGAGATCAACCGCCTGCTGCCCATCCGCGGCGATATCGACGACGAAACCGACATCCTCCAGCAGGAAGCGCGAGACATCCTGTGTAATTGGTTCGTCTTCGGTAAGCAGTATGCGAGTGCCGGAAAAATCGGCGATCAGTTGCTGCTCCGCCGTGAGGGGTTCAGAACTCGGCGCTGGCGTGACGGCACTTTGCGCGTACTTTTTCAGCGGGACGACGAACCAGAAGGAACTGCCGGTCGCCGGCGCGCTGTCTACGCCGATTTCGCCGCCCATCATGTGCACCAGGCGTTTGCAGATCGCCAGCCCCAGTCCGGTGCCGCCGTACTTGCGGGTCATGCTGTTGTCGGCTTGTTCGAAGGACTGGAACAGACGGGTCTGCGCTTCCGGGGGGATGCCGATGCCGGTATCGGTCACTTCAAAGCGCACTTGCATCGTCCCCTCGGTTTCATCGACCGGGCGGGCGCGTAACACGACTTCGCCCTGCTCGGTGAATTTGATGGCATTACCGATCAGGTTGAAGAAGATTTGACCGAGCCGCAACGAATCGCCCAGGAAGGCTTGCTGAAGAAGCGGGGAGGGAATATCGACCTTCAAACGCAAACCTTTTTCGGTTGCCTTGTGGCCGAGTACGCCGATGAGGTTGCCGATCATGTCGGCAAGCTGCAGGGGCGCATCTTCAAGCACCATGCGGTCGGCTTCGATCTTGGAAATGTCAAGGATGTCGTTGATCACGCCGAGCAGGTTGTCGGCGGCCGTCTTGGCTTTACTCAATTGATCGAGGCCAACAGGATCGGCCATGCGCCGCTTGGCCATGTCGATCATGCCCATCACACCGTTCATCGGCGTTCTAAGCTCGTGGCTCATGTTGGCGAGGAAAGCGCTCTTGGCGCGGCTGGCGGATTCGGCGGCATCCTTGGCATCGGCCAGTTCCCTGGTGCGTGACTCGACCTGTTCTTCAAGATGGTGTCGGTAGTGTTCGAGTTCGCGCTCCTGTTGCTTGCGCAAGCTAATGTCTGTCGCCGCTCCCACCATGGCTACCGGCTTTCCATCCTTGTTTCTGATCAATGTGGTGCGCAAATCCACCACAATCTGTCTGCCATCCGCAAGCGGATTGATCACGGTTCCCGACCAGCGACCTTCACGCAACGTGGCTGCTGCAATTTCGCGTTGCGAGGCATCCGCGCCCGGTATATCGCCAAAGCTGGAGTGATGTCGTCCCGTATGGTCGGCCTGCAGCGCCTGCTTTTGTGCCTGGTTGACGTAGGTCACCATGCCGTCGAGGTCGGTGACCGTTACATGATCCTGGATCTGGTCGAGCACCAGCGCGAGGAGCTGCAAGCGTTCTTCGTTCTTGCGCCGTTGCGTGATGTCCTCGAAGATGGTGACAAACTGCTGGGGAGCCGGCCGGGTGACCGAAATCGAAAATGTCTTGCCCATCGGGTCGAAGCTTGTCTCGAATTTCAGCGGTACGCCGGTTTGCACGACTTGGGCAAATTCGCTGAGGTAAGGCGCGGCGGATGATTTGTACACGTCGGTACCCAGGCGGCCAACAACATGCTGCCGCGAGACGCCGAGAATGGCTTCATAGGCGGGGTTGACGTCGATCACCCGGTAGTTGCTTGGTTTGCCCGTTTGATCCACGATCAGCTCATGCAGCGCGACGCCTTCGACCATGGTTTCAAAAAGGGTCCGGAACCTGGCCTCGCTGTCTTGCAGCGATTTCTCGTTGCGGCGGATCAGCAGGCCAGCCACGCCCAGGCTAAGCAATCCGAACAGCCAGATGCCGATATGTCGATAAAGCAGTACGCTGTCGTGCTCCTGCTTGATGGCGATGTAAGGCGAGAGCGGCACGGAAACACTGATGCCTCCGCGTACCTGCCCGAGTTGGTAGCCCTGCTTTTCGTGGCACTTGAGGCAGCCTTGCTCCACCCGCATCACACCCATGTAACGCAAATACGGCTGGCCGTCGACCTCGGTGCGTTCCGTGACTTCGCTCGATCCCTGTTCGAAGGACTTCAAGCCGGCGGTTTCCCATGGATCAGGCCGGTTTTCGGGGCGCAGGGGATTGAGGCTGGTAATGTGGCCCTTGACCCCGAACTGGGCCTCGCCCAATTCATGCACCTGACGGGTCATGTAGGACGGGTTGACCAGCGTCAGTTTCCGGCCTCCGGTGGTGACCACATCACGGTTGGGAAGGTCTTCCAGATACGGATTGGGGGGCGTATGTTCCGAGGGCGGCACATAGACGCCTCCCTGTAGCGCCGCCCAGCGGCGGTAAACATGATCCTTGTTAAAGTGGGAGCGAGCCTCAACGGTGGCCAGTTCGGTGACGTAGCCTTGAATGTGACCAGTATCATGCCAATACGAACCCCACACGACGAGGGTCCAGCCGATGACGATGCTGCTGAAAAGGGCGGATTTCTTGAACATCACGAAAAGTTGGCGATTTTTTCCTCGTGATGTTACTCCCACCGACAGGGTTATTTGCACTCTGCGGTTTGGCGGAGAAAAGGAGGGGCCTCGCGCGAGTAAGGCAGTAAACTGCGCCGATTGTCCATCCTGCGGAATCCAGCCATGTTGCCCAAGCTCCAAGCTTTTCCCGGTCTTGCCGGTCCCGTTGTCACGATCGTCATGGACGGTTATGGTTTGCCGAAAAGCGATGTCGGCAGCGCCATCGCGGCGGCGCGCAAGCCGACACTCGATCGTCTGTTCGCCCATTACTCCCATATCCGGCTGCGCGCGCATGGCACGGCGGTTGGCATGCCGTCGGATGACGACATGGGCAATTCCGAGGTCGGCCACAACGCCATCGGGGCCGGGCAGGTGTATGCGCAGGGGGCCGCGCTGGTCGCCGACGCCATTGCTTCCGGTTCAATCTGGGCTGGTCCCGCGTGGCAGGAGATTGTGTCCGGGGCCAAGGCTGGGCGTGGCGTGATCCACTTGATGGGCCTGTTTTCTGACGGCAATGTGCATAGCCACATCGATCATCTCAAGGCGCTGGTCGCGCGGGCGAAAGAGGAGGGCATTCCTGTCGTGCGCATCCATGTGCTGCTCGATGGCCGCGACGTGCCGGAAACCAGTGCGCTAGATTACGTCGAGCCTTTTGAGACTTACCTCGCCAGCCTGAACGATGCCGCGTTCGACGCGCGCATCGCCTCGGGCGGTGGGCGGCAGAACATCACGATGGATCGCTATGAAGCCAACTGGGCGATGGTGGCGAAAGGGTGGCACACCCATGTGCTGGGGGACGGCGAGCAGTTTCCCGACTGTGCTACGGCGATCAGGGCGCTGCGCGAACAGCATCCCGGCACGATCGATCAGGACCTGCCGCCTTTCGTCATTGCGGCGGACGGGAAACCGGTCGGCAAGGTCGAGGATGGCGATTCGGTGGTCTTCTTTAATTTTCGTGGCGACCGCGCCATCGAGATCAGTCGCGCATTCGAGGAAGCGGCTTTCGAAAAGTTTGACCGGGTGCGCTTTCCGAAGATCACCTATGCGGGCATGTTGCAATACGACGGAGATCTCAAGCTGCCCCCGCGTTTCCTGGTCAATCCGCCCGCCATTCGCGATACGACCGGCGAGTGGTTCGCCAAGTCGGGGATCAGGCAGTTCGCCTGCTCCGAAACCCAGAAGTTCGGCCATGTCACCTACTTCTGGAACGGCAACCGCTCTGGCAAGTTCGAGGGCGAAACCTGGCAGGAGGTGCCGAGCGACGTGGTGCCGTTCGAACAACGCCCCTGGATGAAGGCGGCCGAAATTACCGATGCGATGATCGCGGCGCTGCAAAGCGGTCAGTATCGAACCTTGCGCTGCAATTTCGCCAATGGCGACATGGTGGGCCATACGGGCAACTTCCGTGCCGCGACCATGGCCATCGAGGCGGTCGATCTCGCCTTGTCCCGCCTGCTGCCGGCTATCGATGCCGCAGGCGGCGTGGCGCTGCTGACGGCCGACCACGGCAACGCCGACGAGATGGTCGAACTCGATAAAAAAACCAAGCAGCCATCCCTCAACGCGGATGGCAGCTTCAAGGCCAAGACGGCCCACACGTTGAATCCGGTGCCGCTGATCCTTTACGACAATGTATCGGGTGGCCGGTTGTCGCTCAGACAGACCGAAACGGCCGGGCTGTCGAACCTTGCCGCCACGACAGCGAATCTACTGGGTTTGGAGGCGCATCCAAGCTGGGATGAAAGCCTGCTGGAGGTGAAGTAGGAAAACGCCGGCGCCGCACGAAAGTCGGCGCTGGCGAGACGGCTTCAGACTGGCTACATGGCCAGTTTTTTGCGCTCTTCCTGGGTAACGAACTGGGAAACCAGCGCTTGCGAGCGCCCCGGCATGTTGACGAATTTAAAGCCGACATTTGCGCCGCGACCGAGGATGCGCTTGACGCGCCGGGCCTCAAGGTCGCAACTGATCTTTCCCAATGGGCCAAGATCGAGGGTGCAGGCCATGATCACTTGACCGGTGGAGAGCACGTTGCCCGCCGTGCCCAGCTGCAAACAAATACCTTCCACGCTGATGTCGATGATCGGCGCTTTAGCTAGGCCGCTCCCCGGAATGGGGACGCTGCAATACTTGCCCATCACCTTGACGCGATAACTTTCCCGGTCCTGGATGGTGGTGACGGTGGTCGGCAGATTGAGCGCCACCGCCGGCAAGTTGCGCAACTTGATTTCGACCGGACGGACGCAGGCGAAGCGTACTCTCGAACCGCCCAGCATTCCGGAAAAATACACCTTGTCGCTTCCGAGCAGCCGTTGCATCGCAACGCGGTCACGTGGTGCGTCAATCAACAGCAACTTGCGGTTCTCGTCGGCTTCGAGCAGCAAGGTGGTGTAACCATCCTTGCCGTGGTTGAACGCGGTTTTCAGCAACTCGCGCTTTTCGATGAGTTTTCGCAGAGCGGAAAGAATACCGACCGCTGTGGTGATGTTCGTTTCGTTGGACATCCTTGTCTTTTTCTGGCCATGAGCGGCGTATGCATTGGCTTGCAGCCGCCCGGTTGTGTGCCCGATAGTGTCAAATTCTCAATCCGAGACTGTCGCATCATTTTAACCGCGCACGGGCGAAGATAAAACGGAAATGCTACGTCCATCGACACGTCCCTTTTGTTTGATCTACCTCAGCCAACCTGCAATTCCTGCCGAATGGTCTGTCTTACCACTTCGGCTAGCGTCACTCCTTGCGCCGCATCCCGCAACGCCTGGTTGATCAGCGTTTGATAGTTGCCACCAGTCATTTCTGCGCGTGCCTTGAAAATGGCAAGTACTTCGTTATCCAATCGCATCGTCACGCGTGACTTCCCGCCATGCTCTGCTTGTAATTTTGCAAGCGCGGGCACGGCAGATACAGGCTTGGCATCACTGAAATCCATGTTGGCATGGCGATCAAACAGCGGGTCAGAATTGTTGCTCATAGCACCTCCGTTGTGGTTGATTGGCCTTCCAGGCCGAAATGATGCGGAGGCGCTCTTCACGCAGCGTCCACACCGCTACCAAAATTCGCCCCTTGCCACCCATCCCGAGAGAAACAAACCGTTGCTCGCCCTCGGCATCCGTGTCTTCCCGCGTCAGCACATAGGGGTCGAGCAGCACCGGCTTCGCCTCCTCAAAGGTCACCCCCTCATGGTTGATCGGGTTGGCTTTGGCCTTCTCGGGATCGAATTCTATTTCCATTGGGTGAGTGTATGTACAACTGTCGGTCAAGTCAATGAAAGCCGGCGACGTTTCTTCGTCTATTGACGGTATAGTCGCACTTAATGAATTCCCAAGCGAAACCCAATCCGCAGGAACGTCGCCTGACTCTGCAGGAAGTGATTGATGCTCTGATCGAATCCGGCAAGGTTCCCCGCGAGGAAGCGGAAAAGTTCCGTCAGGAGCGGCGGTTTTTCCGCGGCGCTGCTCATCCTCTCTCGGTGATTGCCGAGCAGCGCTGGAAAACGCCCAGCCCGCCGCATCGCTTGCTTGACCTCGAAACGCTTACCGAGTGGCTGGCGGAGTGGGTCGGTTTGCCTTACTACCACGTCGATCCGCTCAAGGTGAATCTGGCGGCGGTGACCGATGTAGTCAGCAGCGCTTACGCCACGCGCTTCCGTATCCTGCCCGTCGAGGTGCGCGCTGGCGAAGTCATCATTGCCACGGCCGAGCCTTTCGTGCGCGGCTGGGAAGCGGAGCTGAAGCCGATCCTCAAGAAAGACATCCGGCTGGTAATTGCCAATCCGGAAGACATCGCGCGTTATCAGGTCGAGTTCTACAACCTGGCGAAATCGGTGAAAGGCGCACTGGCGCGCGGCGATGTGGCGCGTACCGGTATTTCGCAGTTCGAACAACTGGTCGAACTCGGCAAAAGCAAGGCCTCGATCGACGCCAACGACCAGCACATCGTCCTGATCGTTGACTGGCTCTGGCAATATGCCTTCGAGCAGCGCGCTTCGGACATCCATATCGAACCGCGCCGCGATCTCGGCGTGGTACGTTTTCGTATTGATGGCGTGCTGCATCAGGTCTATCAGATTCCGATGCCGGTCCTCAACGCCATGACCAGCCGTATCAAGATTCTCGGGCGCATGGATGTGGTGGAAAAACGCCGCCCGCAGGACGGTCGCATCAAGACGCGCTCGCCCGACGGCGAGGAAATCGAGTTGCGCCTTTCGACCTTGCCGACCGCCTTCGGCGAAAAGCTGGTGATGCGCATCTTCGATCCCGAGGTGCTGGTGCGCGACTTTGGCGATCTGGGCTTTTCCGACGAGGACTACCAACGCCCGGTGGCCGAGTTCTCCGGCGGC
>CAZAWN010000010.1:24395-30725 GCA_964488825.1 uncultured Methyloversatilis sp.
GGGCAAGACGACGACGCTCTATTCGACGCTCAAGCAACTGGCGACGCAGGAGGTGAATGTTTGTACGCTGGAAGACCCGATCGAAATGATCGAGCCCAGTTTTAATCAGGTCCAGGTGCAGCCTGATCTGGGCGTCGATTTCGCCGCCGGCATCCGTGCGCTGATGCGCCAGGACCCCGACATCATCATGGTGGGCGAAATTCGCGATTTTGAAACGGCAGACATGGCGGTGCAGGCGGCCCTGACCGGGCATCTGGTCCTTTCGACCCTGCATACCAACGATGCGCCGACGGCGATCACGCGCCTGCTCGATCTCGGCGTACCGCCCTATCTGCTGCAATCCACCGTCGTGGGGGTGATGGCGCAGCGCCTGGTGCGCACGCTTTGTCCCCATTGCAAGAAACCCGGCGGGATGCGCGAAGACGACGAAGCCCTCTGGCAGGGCCTGGTCGCGCCGTGGAAATCGCGCAAGCCGGCGCAGTTGTACCGCCCCGTGGGGTGCCTCGAATGTCGCATGACCGGTTATCAGGGGCGCGTCGGGCTCTACGAAATCATGCCGATGAGCGCCGATCTGAAGACGCTGATCCATGCGCATACCGATCTCGCTGCCCTGCGCGAACGCGCTATCAAGGCAGGCATGCAGCCGCTGCGCATCGCCGGTGCGCGTAAAGTGGCGGCCGGACTGACCAGCATCGAGGAAGTCCTCAAGGTCGCACCGCCCTTGCAGGAGTTGTTGCCCCTGCAATGAAAGTGCGAGCGAGGTCAAACGCCGATACCTGCCCTTTGACAGGGTTTTGTTGGGATAATCCGCACAATACAATGCTGCATCTTCTAGTTGCCGAGGGAGTCTTATGAAAACCATCATGCTGGTGGACGATTCCGCCACCATCCTGTTGTCCATTTCCAACATCCTGAGCAAGGCGGGCTATGGCGTCGAAAAAGCGCCCAATGCCAACGAGGGGCTCAACAAGTTCAAGGCCGGCGTCAAGGTGGATCTGCTGATTACCGACCTCAACATGCCCGGTATGAACGGCATCGAATTCATCAAGGAAGTACGCAAGCTGCCGCAATACAAGTTCATGCCCATCCTGTTCCTGACGACCGAGTCGCAGCAATCCAAGCGCGCCGAAGCGAAGGCGGCCGGCGCCTCGGGATGGCTGGTGAAGCCGGCCACGGCGGACGAGTTGCTGAATACCATCAAGCTCGTCCTGAGATAAGCGCTGTGGAGTTTGTCCAACTCCTGAGACGCGCTTCACTGGTAGCGCTGGTAGTTGCCATGGCAGCCGGTGGGGTCGTTTATGTTTTCAATGACTGGTGGGACGTTCTGAAGCCTTCGCTGGGCCTCAGCTCCGCATTGGGTGATGCATTGGGTGCGGTGGTGATCGTCCTGTTTGCTTTCCTGATGCAACGCATGGTGTCGGTCGCCTTTTTCCGCGACTGGATGCTCGGTATGGCGAGATTTCAGGCGGCGGAAAGCTATCGCGCCGATTCTTACGTCAAGGCTTCCGCGATTGTTGGCGACGAACTGAAGCAAGTCAAAGCATTTAATGACGTCGTTCGCGGGCAGTTGAATACCGTGGTCGACGAGACGGAGCGTGCGGCTTTCGATATCACGTCGCGCCTGCAGGGGATCGACGAGATCATTGGCAAACTCGGCCAATTTGTCGACTCCAGCAGTCAGGAAACCCAAGACCTGACCGCTGCGGCGGAAGCGCGCATCGTCAGCAACCGGGCCTTGATCGAGCAACTTGATAGTTATATCGCGCAGCGTGTCAGCGAAGCCAGCGACGATCAGCAACGCATTGCCCTGGTCGTCGATGAGGCTCGTTCGCTGACGAAACTCGTTGATCTGATCAAGAGCATTTCCGGCCAGACCAACCTGTTGGCCCTGAATGCGGCCATCGAGGCGGCGCGCGCTGGCGCAGCGGGGCGGGGCTTTGCCGTCGTCGCCGACGCAGTGAGCAAGCTCTCGGCGGAAACCGACAAAGCGGTGGGGCAGATCAATCAGGGTATTCAGCAGGTGGCCAGCTCTATCGAGGCGCAGTTTCACGACAAACTGGCGCACAACAATATCGAATCCGAGCGACTGGCCTTGCAGGGGTTTTCCGCTCAGTTGAACGAATTGGGCAAGAACTATCAGGAGATGACCGCGCATGATGCCGAGGTGCTGGCCAAGGTGCGTACGTCAAGCGAGGAGTTGTCGGCCCTGTTCATGGATGCCATGGCCAGCGTGCAGTTCCAGGATATGACGCGTCAGCAGATCGAGCAAGTCGCCGATGCTCTGGCGCGGCTCGATGGGCATGCGGTGTTGCTGGCCGAGCGGCTCGACAGGTTTGACGATCCTGACTACGAATTGCGGCCGTTGGCCACGCATCTTGACGAGCTTTACAGCAATTATGTGATGAGTTCGCAGCGCACTACCCATCGCAGCGCCCTCAACGACAGCAATAGCGCCGCCGCCGACCCGGGCGGTCCGAAAGTCGAACTGTTCTAAGGGAGGCAGAATCATGACCGAATTCGCCACGCAAACGACCACCGACGGGGCCGTGCATCTGATCCTCGACGGGCCGATGACGATCTACAACGCCGGCGAGATCAAGGCCCAACTGATGGGCGCCCTGCAAAGCTCAAGCATTCTGGAAATCGACCTGTCTCATGTCGGCGAGATGGATACGGCAGGATTCCAGCTGCTGGTGATGGCCAAACGCGAGACCCAGCGGCTGGGTCACACCCTGCGCATCGTCGCCCACAGTCCGGCGGTGCGCGAAGTGATCGACTTCTACAACATGGACGCTTTTTTCGGCGATCCGATGCTTTTTCCCGCCGACCGATAAATTGCCATGGTCCATCGAATCGAGGCCTTTGAAATGGAAGAAATCTATAGCGTATTCGCTCAGGAAGCGCGCGAGCAGCTCACGGCCATGGAAGACGGCCTGCTGCGCATGGAGCAGGGCGACCAGGATGCCGACCTGCTGAATGCGATATTCCGCGCCGCCCACACGATCAAGGGCGCTTCCGGCGTCGTCGAGATTCACCATGTCGAGAAATTCACCCACATTCTCGAAAACCTGCTCGACAAGCTGCGCAATGGCGAGATGGAATCCTCCAGCGACATTGTCAGCGCCTTGTTGCAGGGCTGCGACCATATCGGCGCCTTGCTCGACCGTGTCGATCAGGGCTTGATGGATGCCGATCCTGCCTTGCAGGAAGCCGGCGAGGCAACCGCCAATCTGCTGCGCTCATTCACCAGCGGCAACGGGGCTAGCGGGGCCAGCGGGGCGACATCCTCCGCCAAGGCCTCCGGCATGGTCGAGCCCAGTGTCGCAGCGGTCGAGCGCGCTGGCGGCGACACCGCCATTTCGGATTGCTGGCATGTTTCCATCCGCTTCGGTCGCGACGTGCTCAAGATGGGCATGGAGCCGCTGGCCTTCCTGCGCTATCTGCTCAATCTGGGCGAGATCGTGCATCTCACGACCTTGTGCGATGCGATGGCGGCGGCCGAGGAAATGGACCCGGAGTGCTGCTATCTGGGTTTCGAGATTACCCTGCGCAGTCATGCGACCAAGGAACAAATCGAGAACGTCTTCGCTTTCTGCCGGGACGAGTGCGATCTGCACATCCTTCCGCCGAACAGCAAGGTGGGCGATTTCCTCAGTCTGATCGAGCACTTGCCCGAAGAGAGCATGCGCCTGGGCGAGATTCTCGTCAAATCCGGCGCGGTCACCCAGGAAGAACTCGATCAGGGCTTGCGCCGTCAGGTGGCCGCCACCCGTATCGCTGAAGCCACCGATCAGACCGCGCCGCAACTGGGCGAAATCCTGATCGATAAAAAGATGGTGCAGCCGGAGATCGTCGAAGCGGCGGCCGCCAAGCAGAAACAGGTCGCCGAAAAGAAAACCGCCGAAGCCCGCCTGATCCGCGTGCAGGCCGACAAGCTCGATCAACTCATCGATCTGGTGGGCGAACTGGTGATTGCCGGCGCGTCAGCCAATCTGCTTGCCACCAAGAGCGGGCAGGGCGCCTTGGTCGAAGCGACGTCGGTCCTTTCGCGGCTGGTGGAGAACATTCGCGATTCCGCCCTGCAGCTGCGCATGGTGCAGATCGGCGAAACTTTCAATCGCTTCAACCGTGTGGTACGCGATACCTCCAAGGAGCTCGGCAAGGATATCGAGCTGATCATCAACGGCGCCGAGACCGAACTCGACAAGTCCGTGGTGGAGAAAATCGGCGATCCGCTGATGCATCTGGTGCGCAATGCGATGGATCACGGCATCGAGTCGGCCAGTGTGCGCGCCGCGGCGGGCAAGCCGGCCAAGGGTCGCGTCGAGCTGAACGCGTATCACGACTCGGGCAGCATCGTCATCGAGGTGGTGGACGACGGTGGTGGCCTCAAGGCGGACAAAATCCAGGCCAAAGCGATTGAGAAAGGCATCATCCAGCCGGGCCAGACGCTCAGCGAGCAGGAGATCATCAACCTCATTTTTGAAGCCGGTTTCTCCACCATGGAGAAGGTCACCAATCTGTCCGGCCGAGGTGTCGGCATGGATGTGGTCAAGCGCAATATCCAGGCCTTGCGTGGTCAAGTCGATGTGCGTACCGAAGTAGGCGTCGGTTCGCGCTTCGTTATCCGCCTGCCGCTGACGCTGGCGATCATCGACGGCTTCCTTACTGCCGTCGGCGACTACTCTTATGTGATTCCGCTCGACAGCGTGGTCGAATGTCTCGAGTTGCGCGACGATGCCACGCGCGGCCACATGCTCAATCTGCGCGGCGAAGTGCTGCCCTTCATCCGCCTGCGTGAATTCTTCGACGTGGAAGGCGCGCCGCCAGCGCGCGAGAATGTGGTGGTTATCTCGGCCAGCGGTCGCAAGGCCGGGATCGTCGTCGACCAGTTGCTGGGCGAATTCCAGACCGTCATCAAGCCACTGGGCAGCCTGTTCAAGCACCTGCGTGGCATCGGTGGCTCGACCATCCTCGGCAGCGGCGAGGTCGCGCTGATCCTCGACGTGCAATCCCTGACGCAACTGGCCAGCCAGACCGAGGAGCGCCGCCATCCAGTAGTCCATGGCGCGCCAGCCCTGGAAGTGCATTAAGCAGATGAAAATTGCCGTCCCACTAGCGACTGAAGGAAGTCTCTGTGGGTCACTAACTATTCAATAACTGTGGGAAATTTAGACAAACTTTTTGCTGCCTTACTGAGCGGGACATCAGACACCAACTTTTCGTTTTCTGACTTACGTCACCTGCTTACCGTACTTGAATTTGATGAGCGTATCAAAGGAGATCACTTCATTTTCAGTAAGGACGGCGTGTCTGAAATCATCAATCTGCAGCCCTTGGGTAGCAAAGCCAAACCCTATCAGGTAAAACAAGTCCGCAACATTGTCGTCAAGTACAAACTTGCGAGGTAAAAAATGCGAAGCCGCTACGAACTTGTGATCTACTGGAGCGATGCCGATCAGCGTTTCATCGTTGAAGTGCCTGAACTGCCAGGGTGCATGGCCGACGGTATCAGCTATGTGGAGGCGGTTCAGGGTGTCGAAACCATCATTGCGGAATGGCTGGAAACTGCACATCAACTGGGCCGCCAAATACCCGAGCCAGTTGGAAAGCTAATGTACGCATGAAACCTGTCGTCCCGTCAGAGCTGACTTTTTATCAGTCATGAGCCTCGCCCTGCGCAAAGAAGACCTGCCGCATTACACCTACGCTGACTATGCAAGGTGGGAGGGGCGTTGGGAGTTGATTGATGGAGTGGCCTACGCCATGTCGCCCTCGCCGAGCTTCGAGCACCAGCGCTTAAGCCATCTGCTGGCAGGGCTTCTGGAAGAAGCCTTGGAGGACTGCCCACATTGCCAGGCTGTACTCGATTTCGACTGGAAGATCGACGACAGCACCGTCGTCTGCCCCGACAACCTGGTGATCTGCCACGAGCCGGAAAACCAGAACTATCTGACGCGCGCACCGGCGCTGATTTTCGAAATTCTCTCGCCATCCACCGCAGCCAAGGACGAAGGCGTCAAGTTCCGGTTGTACGAGGCAGAAGGAGTTTCCTGGTACGTCGTGGTCAATCCCGTGGAGCAGGTCTTGAAGCTCTATCGTCTGCACGATGGGCGATACATAAAGCAAGCCGACCTGGCCCGTGAAACCTTTGAGTTTGACGTGGGCCCATGCCGTATTACCCTTGATTTTGCACGCTTGTGGCGCAAGAAAGGCAGTGCCGCATGATTCTTGCCGTCGCGCCAGCGCCGACTTTTCAATCATGAGCCAAGCCCCCGACATCCGCTGGCAACAACGTTTTGCGAACTACCGCAAGGCGCTGGCACGGCT
>CAZAWN010000011.1:0-30129 GCA_964488825.1 uncultured Methyloversatilis sp.
AACTGGCACGAGGGGGAACGCATGATCGTTATCGATAACCGAGATGATGCGGGCGAGTGATGCCCCTCGTTAACGTGGAACAACCATGGCGTAGATGTTCCATCTTCTGCGGGTGGTGGTGGGCCATGGTCGTTAGCGGGGAGGCTTAGCGGCTGTTCACACTGTCGGCGGGTCCTGCCGACCTACTGTCGGTCGCGGCTTGCCAGAGGTCGGCGGACTCACTGCAGAAATCCGCCAGGTTTTCCAGCACCTTGCGTACTGCGCGGTTGGCGGCCTGGACGCCGCTACGGGGATCGTCACCTGCGGCCGGAACAGTGGCGTCGAATTCGCGCTGAGCCAGTACTTGTCGCGTCGTGCTATCCACCACGTAGGCGCGCAACGTAAAACGTACCTGGCTGGGCCGGCTACCAAAGTCTTGCTGCAGGCGGAGGATTTCGGTGTCGAGACGCAGCTTGCCGGTCGCGGCACTCGGTGTCGCTACCACGGCGCGAAATGCCCCGCTGCCCTCGACCGCCGCCACGAGCAGTGGCACGAGCATGCGCGCTGGCGTATCGACCCATTCACTGTGCGCAAAATATTCGATCTGATGCGGCTCGCGCACATAGATGATGCGTTGGCTGTCGTAGCCTGCGGCGGCATGCGGTGGATTGACGATCAAGCTGGGTGCTGAAGTGCCGTCCCGCCAGCGCCGACTTTTCGCGCCGGCCGCAGTGACTTCGCTGTGTAAGCTGTCGAGCGAATACAACGCCGGTGGCGGTGTAGTGGTTGTCATCAGAGAACCGCAAGCGGCGAGCATCGCCATCAGCAAGATGGCGCTTCCCGACCGGAGGGTAGGGACGAAAGAATAGTGGATCATGGTGGTGTAACTCCTTGCGTTCATTCGCCCGGTCCTGCAGGCACCGGCTGGCGGCCGAACAGCAGACCGGCCGGATTCCGTTCGGTTTGCTCGGTCAGACGCCGCAGCGAGGCGGACAACACGCTCAGTTCGCCAAGCAGGCGTTCCAGCTCGGGCAGTGTCTCTGCCGTAAAGTGTTTGACGTCGGCGCCGATGGAATTCACCGTCTGGCCGGCACTGGCGCTCGTTTGGGCGACTTCCTTGCCCATCTTTTCGACCGCATCGGCGCCGCGCCCGATGCGATCAATGACGGGCCCGAGCTGCGCCGAGGCACGCGAGGAATTCTCCAGTGTGCGGGCAGCATGGCGCATGCCTGCATCGATGGCGTCCTGGCGCGCGGCAACTGTCCTGGCCACGGCGGCGATGTCGGCGAGGGTAGTCGCGAAGGCCGCCCGATTCGCATCGCTGAGCAGCGCGTTGATGGTGGTCGAGGTGCTGTCCAGCTTGGCCAGCACAGCGCTAAAGACATATTCCAGCCGCGCGCTGAGCGATGGCTTGGTCGGGATCACCGGATAGCGGTCGCCCGCCTTGAGGCGCAGCGGCAGTGAATCCACGGTTCCTCCGCTGAGCTCGACATAGGCGATACCGGTCAGGCCCTGGGTCCTCAGTACAGCCACTGTATCCTCCTTGATCGGCGTGCCACGCTCGATGGCGAAGATCAGATTGACCCGCTCCGGGCTGCCTGAATCGAGCGCAATCTGCTGCACCTTGCCGACATCGACACCGTTATATTTGATCGGCGCATTCAGGTTGAGGCCGGCAACCGACTCGTCTTCGATCGCCAGATACAGATCGAACCTTTTCTGGAAAGCGCCTCCGGAGGCAAGCCAGAGCACGCTGGCCACCAGCACGGCGCCAAGAATGAGGACGAACGCTCCGACAGCCGCATAGTTCACTTTGGTTTCCATGAGGGCCTCCCGGTAGATTGTGGCAAGCAGGATTCCCGCTGTTCCTGCGCCGCCCGGCCTCGCGGGCCGTCGAAGAATTTCCGGATGGCAGGTTGATCCATGCGCGCCAACTCGGCCATCGAACCGCTGCCCGCCACCCTGCCGTCGCCAAGAACCGCCACACGGTCGGCCAGTTGCCACAAGAGATCGAGGTCGTGGGTGATCATGACGATGGTCAGGCCACCCTGATCGTGCAGCTTGCGTACCAACTGGTCGACCTGTCCAGCGCTTTCCGGGTCGAGACCGGCAGTCGGTTCGTCGAGAAACAGGAGTTCCGGATCGAGGATCAGGGCGCGTGCCAGCGAGGCGCGCTTGAGCATCCCGCCGCTGAGCTCGGTTGGGTATTGCGCACCCACCTCTGGAGAGAGACCTGCCAAGGCAAGTTTTTGGGCGGCCCGCGCATCGATCGCCGCCTCATCAAGCTGGCGATGTTCGCGCAGCGGCAGCCCGATGTTTTCCAGGATGGTCAAAGAGCCAAACAAGCCGCCATGCTGAAACATCACCCCCCAGCGCAGCCGCAGGGCGAGGGTGGCCGCTTCATCGATGTCGTGCAGGTCGACGCCAAGTACCCGGATGGAGCCGGCATCCGGAGGGTGCAGCAGGATGATTTCGCGCAGCAGCGTCGACTTGCCCGACCCACTGCCGCCGATCACGGCGAATATTTCGCCCTGACGCACGTCGAGGTCGAGGTCCGCATGCACGACATGAGCGCCGAAGCGCGTCGATAACTGGCGGACCTCGATAACCGTGGTGTTTCCCGGCTGCGCCGTAGGGATGGACATGTCAGAGATCCAGCGCACTGAAGGCAATTGAAAACATGGCGTCGGCAACGATTACGAGAAAACTGGCTTGCACGACGCTGCGTGTGGTCTGGCGGCCCACGCTGTCGGCGCCGCCCCGGGTGCGAAAACCCTGGAAGCATCCCACTGTGGCGATGATGGCGGCAAATACCGGGGCTTTGCCGACCCCGATCAGATAGGTTGTCACACTCACCACCTTGGTGAAGCGCTCAAGAAACTCCTCGAAGCCGACGTCCAATTGCGCGCGTGCCATGATCATGCCGCCGAAGACGCCGCACACATCAGCGAACACCGTCAGTAGCGGCAACACGATCAGTAGCGCCAGGATCTTCGGCAACACGAGTACTTCCAGCGGCGCCATGCCGAGCGTACGCATGGCGTCGATCTCCTCGCTTACCGACATGGTGCCGATCTGCGCGGCATAGGCAGAGCCCGAGCGCCCGGCGATGATGATGGCGGTGATCAGGGGGGCGAACTCGCGCAGCATCGAAATACCGACCAGATCGGCCACAAAAATGTTGGCGCCGTATTGCCTGAGCTGGCCAGAGCCCTGATAGGCGACCACGATGCCGAGCAGGAACGACAGCAGCCCGACGATAGGCAGTGCCGCAACTCCGTCAAGGCCAATGTTGTGCAGGAATGGCTGCCAGCGCATGCGTGACGGGTGCGCGATGCACTTAACAAGCACAGCGGCGCTTTCCCCGACAAAGTTCAGCAAGGCAACACCTTCCGCGTAAGTCGCTACGGTGCTGCGGCCGAGAGTTTCAAGTGATGACGCAGGTGTCCTGGCTTCCGGGTTCATCCGCGAAAGATAGAGAAAGCACGCCAAGCCGTTTGTTCGCCAGCGCACCGTTCGTTTGGCAATAACAAGTCATGCTGCTGTCAGGTCGGCCCGGTCGATCTTTTCTGTGCATACATAGGGATAACCATCATGCTTTATACGATCGCAGCGGTATTGCTCATTTTGTGGCTTCTTGGCCTGATCACGTCCTACACCATTGGCGGGTTTATTCACATTCTTCTGGTCGTTGCCATTGTGGTGGTTCTGTTGAGGGTCATCAGCGGTCAAAGACCGATTGGATAGAGGACAAGCGATGGAAGAGGCAGTATTCGCTTCCCATGCCATGGTCGATCAGACGAACGTACTGCTTGTCGAGAGTGATCCCACCACAGCCAGAACCATCATGGATGCGCTTTCCGGATCCCTTGGCCGGCGGAGGTATTGGGTCGAGTGGGTGACTGGCCGCGCCCTTGCGCTTGCCCGGCTGGAGCAAGGCGGTATCGATGTCATTCTGTTGGTTCTGTCACTGCCCGACGGACAAGGCATCGATGTGTTCGATCAGGTGTTCCGGGCCGCACCGCATGCCTTGATTCTGGTGCTGTGCTCAGCGGACGATGAGCAGACGGCGCGGCAAGCCGTGCAGCGTGGTGCGCATGATTATTTTGTCAAATGCCATGTTGACGGTCACTGGCTGCCGCGCGCATTGCGTTACCTCATTGAGCGTCAGGCGACCCAGCGGGAGCTGCTGAGCAGCGAGGCACGTTTTCGGGCAATGAGCGATGCGTCTCCACTCGGCATCTTCGTTTCCGATGCCAAAGGTGAGTGCGTATACACCAATGCGGCCTATCAGAAGATATCGGGGTTGCTTTTCGAACAGACGCTGGGCACCAACTGGAGCAGCACGATCCATCCGGAGGATCGCCAACGCGTCATGACCGAGTGGAGCGCGGCGGCACGAAGCCTGGAACCGTTCCAGACCGAATTCCGCTTTCTTCAGGAAGATGGGAGCCTGGTGTGGACGCGCGTCAATAGCGCCGTCATGACGGGCGACAGGGGCCCGTTCGGACGGGTTATGACGGTTGAAGACATCACAGCGCGCAAAGTAACCGAACTGGCGTTGCGTGCTGCCGAGGAGGCCTTGTTCGAAGAACGGGAGCGCGCCCAGGTGACACTCAATTCCATCGGTGATGCAGTGCTGAGCACCGACCTCCAGGGCAAGGTGACCTATCTGAATCTTGTTGCGGAAAAGATGACCGGCTGGTCTTGTGCGGCGGCAGTCGGCAAGCCGCTGGAGGAAGTGTTCAATATCATCGACGGCATGACACGCCAGGTGGCGGCAAATCTGGCGCAACGGGCTATCAAGGAGAACCGGACAGTGGGGCTGGCTGCCGATAGCGTGCTGATTCGTCGTGATGGCTTCGAGTTGGCGATTGAGGACTCTGCGGCGCCCATCCACAACCGGGATGGTCAGGATGCCGGCGCAGTGATCGTCTTCCACGACGTCAGCAAGTCACGCGCCATGGCGTTGAAAATGGCCCATCTGGCCCAGCACGACTTTCTCACCGACCTGCCCAATCGCGTGCTGCTGACCGAGCGGCTTACTCAGGCGATGGGACTGGCCAAGCGGCGCCATAAACAAGTCGCCCTGTTGTTTCTGGATCTGGATCATTTCAAGCACATCAATGACTCGCTGGGGCATACCATCGGTGATCAGCTGCTGCAGTCGGTAGCCGACCGCCTCACAGGATGCGTACGTGCCTCGGATACGGTGTGCCGCCAGGGGGGCGACGAGTTCGTGATTCTGCTGGCGGAAATTGCGCAGCCGCAAGATACGACCCAGGTTGCGGAGAAGTTGCTCGCCGAGTTCGTCTCCCCGCACCTGGTCAGCGGCCAGGAGTTGCATGTCACGTTGAGCATTGGCATCAGCGTCTATCCGGACGATGGTGACGATGTGGATACCATCCTTCAGAACGCGGACACGGCGATGTATCACGCCAAGGCCGGCGGTCGCAACAACTACCAGTTTTTTACGGCGGCAATGAATGCTCGCGCCGTGCGCCGGCAGAGCGTCGAAAGCGGCCTGCGCCGCGCGCTGAAATTGGGGGAGTTCTTCCTGCACTATCAGCCGCAGATCGATCTGGTGACGGGCAGGATGACGGGCGCCGAGGTCCTCATCCGTTGGCAGGATCCGCAGTCAGGCGCCATCAATCCGGGAAACTTCGTGCCGATTGCGGAGGAGTGCGGCCTGATTGTGCCGATCGGCCAGTGGGTGCTGCGCGAAGCCTGCCGGCAAACGCAGTCTTGGCTGGCGGCAGGGCTCCCCGCCGTGCCCGTGGCGGTCAATATTTCTGCCGTGGAGTTCAAGCATAAAGATTTTCTGAATGGTGTTATCCGGGTTCTGGCAGAGACCGGCTTGCCGCCACGCTATCTTGAACTTGAGCTTACAGAAAGCATCCTCATGCACGACGCCGAATCCCAGGAATCGGTACTTAAAGCACTCAAGACCATGGGGGTGACATTGGCCATCGATGACTTCGGCACGGGTTATTCCAGCCTCAGCTATCTGAAGCGTTTCCCCATTGATACGTTGAAGATCGACCAATCCTTTGTCCGTGATCTGACGACCGATGCGGATGACGCAACCATAGTTAGCGCAGTAATCGGCATGGGGAAAAACCTCAAGCAGCGGGTCATTGCGGAAGGTGTCGAAACGAGCGAGCAACTCGCGATTCTTCAGGCACAACACTGCGATGGAGGGCAGGGTTTCTTCTTCGGCCAGCCACTGACCGCCGAAGATTTTGCGCTGCTGCTGGTGGAGAGCCACGAAATAATGCCACACCGGTGGCTGAAATGAAGGTTCCAGCGCGCTATGTGCGCCACCGTACCGTCAGCGCCCACCTTTCTCCCTATTCTGGCTCTCAGGTTTAGACACAGCAAGCAAGCGGTGTGGTTCCAAACCGGACGGCAATTCTGTTTCACTCACCTTTGGAGATTCAATCATGACACAACTTAAAAAGTATCTTTCTGCACTGTTCATGGCCATTACGCTGGCGTCAGTCGTGGGCTGCGCTTCTTCTTCGAAGCAGGAGGGCACCGGCGAGTACATCGACGACAGTGCCATCACCACCAAGGTAAAAGCGGCGATCTTCAATGAAGCTACGCTGAAGTCCGCTGAAATCAATGTCGAAACCTTCAAGGGCGTGGTGCAGTTGAGTGGATTCGTAAGTTCGAAGGCCGCAGAGAACAAGGCGGTTGAAGTCGCCCGTAGTGTCGGGGGCGTGAAGTCCGTCAAGAACGACATGCGTCTGAAGTAAACATGTCTCGCCGCAGGCCTCTGGCAGACATTTGTCTTGCAGTGGCTTGCGGAAGAAGACAGGACAATCTGCCAGGCACTCCGATCACGGTCATCATGGCTGTGATCGTCTGGCGTTGCCGACAATTTGAATCGGTAACCGGGTTGCTGGGGAGTATATGAATCTCGGCACACATATCACCGCATATCTCCGCCCGTGGCTGTCGCGTTTGAGCATCAGCCCTTGGCGCGGAAGCCTACCCGACGAGGAAACTCCATTCCGCTCGGGACTGTTCAGCGCCGACCAGATGGAGCAGCATGGCCAGGTGCTCGCCGCTTCGCACCGGTTGGCAGTGGGGCGTGCGCCTGATCAGCTGCTTGAGCGGCTGGCGGCCAACGAAAGCACCTTGGTCGAGGTGTGTCAATTACTCACGACAGCGGTGTCAGAGAAGTACCGGATCTCACCGGCCGGCGACTGGTTGCTCGATAATTTTTATCTCATCGAAGAGCAGATTCGTACAGCGAAGCGCCACTTGCCGAAAGGCTACAGCCGGGAACTACCTCGCCTGGCCACTGGAGCATCGGCCGGGCGGCCGCGTGTCTATGACATAGCGCAGGAGACTGTGGCGCATGGCGACGGTCGCGTCGATACGGTCAGCCTCGGGCGCTTCGTGGCCGCCTACCAGACCGTCACGGATCTGAAGTTGGGTGAGCTGTGGGCGATCCCGATCATGCTGCGCCTGGCAGTGATCGAGAATCTGCGACGTGTCAGCGTGCGGATCGGGGCCGGTTGGGGCGCGCACACTTTGGCCGATTCCTGGGCGGACCAGATGATGGAGACCGCCGAAAACGATCCGAAGAGCCTGATTCTGGTGATCTCGGACATGGCGCGCTCAGACCCGCCGATGGTGGGCGCATTCGTCGCCGAACTCGCCCGCCGCCTGCAGGGACGCGGCCCTGCCCTGGCTTTGCCTTTGACCTGGATCGAGCAAAGACTTTCTGAGTCAGGTCTGACGATCGCACAATTGGTGCAGAGCGAGAACCAGCAGCAGGCTGCCGACCAGGTATCCATCAGCAACAGTATTGGCAGCCTCAGGGTACTGGGCGCGGCGGACTGGCGCGAATTTGTCGAATCCCTGAGCTCCGTCGAGCGGACCCTGCTTGAAGATCCGGGCGGCGTTTATGGCCAGATGGATTTTGCAACCCGCGACCGCTATCGCCATGCCACGGAACGAATTGCAAAACTGGGGTGCTTGACCGAGATCGAGGTGGCGCGCAAGGCGGTCGATCTAGCCCGATCCGGAGAGAGTGGAACCCGTGACGGACATGTTGGCTTCTATCTGATCGACAAGGGCTTGCCCGTGCTCGAACGGGCGGCGGAAGTCCGTCTTCCCATCGCCACAGTCTGGCGGAGAAAGATCGGCCAGTTTCCCTTGTTTGTCTACCTGGGCGCCATTGCTCTGATCACGAGCAGCGTGTGCGCCGCTCTGCTGGCGCTGGCGATTGCCGATGGCGTGCCTGATGGGGTCTTGCTGGCGGTCGGCCTGGTCGCATTGCTGGGCGCCAGCCAATTGGCCGTGGCGCTGGTGAATTGGCTGGCCACCCTGCTGGTCGCAGCTCAGCCACTGCCCAGAATGGATTTTTCGAAAGGTATCCCTGCGCCAGCGCGCACCTTGGTAGTGGTCCCGACCATGCTGACAAGCGCCGCAGGCATCGAAGAGCTGGTCGAGGCACTGGAAGTCCGATATCTGGCGAACCGGGATGAGTGTCTGCACTTCGGCCTGCTGACAGACTTTCGTGACGCCCGGCTGGAATCGCTCCCCGGGGATGAAGCGTTGCAGCAACTTGCCCGGCGGCGGATTGATGAGCTGAACGAGAAACACCGTCGCAACCGACATGGCACTGTGGACGACATTTTCTTTCTCTTCCACCGCCCGCGCCGCTGGAATCCTCAGGAAGCGCTATGGATGGGCTACGAGCGCAAACGCGGCAAGCTGGCCGACTTGAATGCGCTGCTGCGCGATACCCCCAACGGCCGTGCCAGCGCGAATTTTTCGCTGATTGCGGGCCACACCGGCGTACTGTCCGGCGTGAAGTACGTGATCACCCTGGACACGGACACCCAACTGCCGCGCGATGCGGCGCGACAATTTGTCAGTGCCATGGCGCACCCGCTGAATCGGGCGGGCTACGACGCCGGGCAGCAACGCGTCACTGCCGGTTACGGGATTTTGCAGCCACGCGTGGCGATCAGCCTGCCGGGCGCCAATCGCTCACGCTATGCCCGCCTGTATGGCGGCGAGCCGGGGATTGATCCTTACACGCGGGCGGTTTCGGATGTGTATCAGGACGTCTTCGGCGAAGGTTCGTTTATCGGCAAGGGCATCTACGACATCGATGCCTTCGAGGCCGCCGTGGGCGGTCGTTTCCCGGAAAACACGATCCTCAGTCACGATCTGCTGGAAGGCTGCTACGCGCGTTCCGGGCTGTTGAGCGATGTGCAGTTGTACGAGGACACTCCTGCCTGTTACAGCGCCGACGTCAGCCGCCGCCACCGCTGGATACGCGGCGACTGGCAACTTGTCGGCTGGCTACGGCGACGTGTGCCGGGGGGAGGGTGGGGGCAGACACAAGGAAATCCACTTTCGTTTCTTTCTCAATGGAAACTGATCGACAACCTGCGGCGCAGCCTCGTTCCGGCGGCGCTGACGCTGCTGCTGCTGCTGGGGTGGACCGTGTTGTCCTCGGCAGGGCTGTGGACTTTGTCGGTGATTGGCATCCTGCTGCTGCCCGCCCTGTGCGGCGCCATGCTCGACCTGCTGCGCAAGCCGGAAGAGATGCTGTGGCGACAGCATCTTGCCGCCATTGCCCGCACGCTGGGCCGGTACTTCAAGCAGGTGACGTATGAACTTGCCTGCCTTCCTTATGAGGCGTTTTACAGTCTCGATGCCATCGCGCGCACCGCGTGGCGAATGCGTATCGCACACCAAAAGCTGCTGGAATGGAATCCCTCCAGCTCATCGACTCAGTACAGCACTGACACCCTCGCTGACGAAATCCGTGCGATGTGGATCGGCCCTGTTCTCGCCGTTGCCGTGACTGCTCATCTGCTGACAACAACACCGGTGGTCTTGGTGGTCGCAGGACCCTTACTGCTGCTGTGGTTCATTTCGCCGCTGATCGCTTGGTGGGTCAGTCGCCCGCTCGCGCGCCGCACCGATATCCTGAGGCTCGAGCAGACCCTTTTCCTGCGTGCCCTGGCGCGGCGCACCTGGGCGTTCTTCGACAACTTCGTCGGCGCGGAAGACCACTGGCTGCCCCCGGACAACTATCAGGAATATCGCGTCGCCGCGATTGCCCATCGCACCTCGCCGACCAACATGGGGATGGCGCTGCTGGCAAATCTGGCCGCCTACGATTTTGGCTATCTATCGGCCGGCCAACTGCTCGAACGTACGTCGCGCACGCTCGCCACAATGGATGGGCTGGAGCGCCATCGCGGGCATTTCTATAACTGGTACGACACACAAACGCTGCACCCCTTGCCGCCACGCTATATCTCGACCGTGGATAGCGGCAACCTTGCCGGGCACTTATTGACCTTGCGCGCCGGCCTGCTGGCACTGACCGATGATTCAATCATGCCGCTGCGCGTGTTCGACGGACTGAATGACAGCTTCCGCTTGCTGGTGGATGATCTGGGCGGCATGACCAATGGCGCCGCCGGCACGCTGGCGGCGCTGCGCAATGAACTGGACATGGCTTGCGCGATGCCGCCCGCCAGCCTTGCGGCGCTCCGTGTCATCCTCAGCCGCCTGGCTGCCTGCGGCGCCGAACTGATCACGCAAGTGGCAGCACGGCCCGATGGCAGGAACGAGGATGCGGCCCCAGGCAGCGAAGGCAACACCTGGGCGCATGCCCTGTCGCGCCAAGTGCATGCGGCGCTGGATGAACTGAACTTTCTCGCCCCGGCGGAAAGGATTGCCGACACCGGCAGCATCCCGACCCTGCGCCAACTTGCCCAGGGCGGGAGCGCCCATGCGCTTGAGCGCGTGGCGAGCATCGAACGCCTGGCGCGGCAGTCCCTTGAATTGGCGCGCATGGAATTCGACTTCCTCTTCGACGAGACGCGCCATCTCCTGATCATCGGCTACAACGTGGACGAACGCCGCGCCGACACGAGCTACTACGACCTGCTGGCCTCCGAAGCACGCCTGACCAGCTTTGTCGCCATTGCGCAGGGGCAATTGCCGCAGGAAAGCTGGTTTGCCCTTGGGCGCCTGCTGACCAGCACCCGTGGCGAACCGGTGTTGCTGTCATGGAGCGGATCGATGTTCGAGTACCTGATGCCGCTGCTGGTAATGCCCGGCTACGACAACACGCTGCTCGACCAGACCTGCAAGGCGGCGGTGGCGCGGCAGATCGAGTACGGCCGCCAGCGCGATGTACCGTGGGGTATTTCGGAATCGGGCTACAACACGGTCGACCTGCATCTCAATTATCAATACCGTGCCTTCGGCGTGCCGGGCCTGGGACTCAAGCGCGGACTGGCCGAGGATCTGGTCATCGCGCCCTATGCCTCGGTGCTCGCGTTGATGGTGGCGCCTGAAGCCGCCTGTCAAAATCTGCAACGGCTCGCAGCCGATGGCTTCATGGGCCGCTTTGGCTTCTTCGAAGCCATCGACTACACGCCGGCACGCCAGCGGCGCGGACAAACCGGCACGGTGGTGCGCTCCTTCATGGCGCACCATCAGGGCATGAGCCTCTTGGCGCTGGCCTACCAGGTGATGGATCGGCCAATGCAGCGGCGCTTCGAAGCGGATCGACAGTTCCAGGCAGTCATGCTGTTGCTGCAGGAGCGGATTCCCAAGGCCACAACCCTGTTTTCGCATACGGCACAGCTGGCCGACATGCGTGCGGCGACAGACGTCATGGCTGCGCCGATCCGGCGGTTCGACAGCCCAGACACGCCGCAACCCGAGGTGCAGTTGTTGTCGAATGGGCGCTACCACGTCATGCTGACCAACGCCGGTGGCGGCTACAGTCGCTGGAAAGATCTCGCCGTCACCCGCTGGCGCGAGGATGGCACTTGCGACAATGGGGGCAGCTTCTGTTACCTCCGCGAAGTGGGGAGCTTCGAACCCTGGTCGACCACCCACCAGCCGACGCGCAAGCGGGCGGACAGCTACGAAGCGATTTTCTCGGAGGGGCGTGCCGAGTTCCGCCGCCGCGATGGTCATTTCGAAACCTATACCGAGATCGTCGTTTCGCCGGAGGACGATATCGAGCTGCGCCGCGTCCGCGTCACCAATCGCTCACGCCAGCGGCGGCAGATCGAAGTAACAAGCTACGCCGAAGTCGTCATCGCACCACCCGCTGCCGATGCGCTGCATCCGGCCTTCAGCAATCTGTTTGTGCAGACCGAGATACTGCCCGATAGAAATGCGATCTTATGTACGCGGCGGCCGCGATCACTGGGCGAGCAAGCGCCGTGGATGCTGCATCAGATGGTGGTGCACGGTGCGGCAAATGGCGAGGTGTCCTGTGAGACAGATCGACTGCGCTTCATCGGGCGGGGAAGAAGTGCGGCGACTCCTCTGGCACTGAATGGTCATGGCGGACTTTCCGCCACGCTGTCCAGTCCATTGAGCCGTCCCGCCAGCGCCGACTTTTTGCCCGGCATGACGATGCGCCGGAAAGCAGCCTACTCGACACCACTTTCAAACACGGCCGGCTCGGTACTCGATCCGGTGGTCGCCATCCGCACGACGATATGGCTCGAGCCGGAACAGTCGGTCACCATTGACATTGTCTCGGGCATCGCCGAGACGCACGACCTGGCCGTGAGGCTGGTCGATAAATATCAGGACCGTCATCTGGCCGATCGCGTCTTCGATCTGACGTGGACCCACAGCCAGGTGGTGTTGCGCCAGATCAATGCCACCGAGGCCGATGCGCAACTTTATGCACGACTCGCCGGCGCCGTCATCCACGCCAACCCGGCCCTGCGCGCTGACCCGGCCGTACTCATCAAGAATCGCCGTGGTCAGTCGGGGCTGTGGGGCTACGCGATCTCTGGCGATCTGCCGATCGTGTTGCTGCAGATCGGCGATGCGGCCAATATCGATCTTGTGCGCCAACTCGTGCAGGCCCATGCCTACTGGCGCCTGAAGGGGCTGGCAGTGGATCTGGTGATCTGGAACGAGGATCACGCCGGTTACCGGCAACAATTGCAGGAACAGATCATGGGCTTGATCGCCTCGGGCATCGAGGCCGGCGTGATCGATCGGCCGGGCGGCATCTTCGTGCGTCCCGCCGAGCAGATCTCCGGCGAGGACCGCATCCTGCTCCAGTCGGTCGCCCGTGTGCTGATCTTCGACAGTCGGGGAAACTTGACGGAACAGCTTGACCACGGCCTGCCGCTGGAGCCGCGCATGCCGCCATTCAAGCCGATCCGCGCCCATCGACCTGAGGTGCCGGCGACCATTGCCCCGCCACGCCAGGACCTGATCCTGCGCAACGGACTGGGTGGTTTCACGGCGGACGGGCGCGAATATGTGATGACCCTCAACCCCGGCCAGACAACACCAGCGCCGTGGGTCAATGTACTGGCCAACCCTGATTTTGGCACCATCGTATCCGAGAGCGGCGGCGCCTACACCTGGAGCGAGAACGCACATGAATTCCGCCTCACGCCCTGGCACAACGATCCGGTCAGCGATGCCAGCGGCGAGGCGCTGTATCTGCGTGACGAGGAAACGGGGTACGTCTGGTCGCCGACCCCCTTGCCGGTTCGCACCACGACGCCTTACCTTGTCCGCCATGGGTTCGGCTACAGTGTTTTCGAGACGCAAGTGGGTGGGATTCGTGCCGAGCTGTGGGTTTACGTGGCGATGGACGCCGCTGTCAAGTTCTCGGTTCTGAAACTGCACAACGCATCCGGCCGACTGCGGCGGCTCTCCGCTACCGGCTATGTCGAATGGGTGCTGGGCGATTTGCGCGCGAAGTCAGCCATGCACGTCAGTACCGAAATCGCGCCACAAAGCGGCGCGCTCTATGCGCGCAACCCCTACAACCCGGAGTTTGGCGAGCGGGTGGCTTTCTTCGATGTAGATGCCCCAAACCGGGGTCTGAGCGGCGACCGCACGGAATTCCTCGGTCGCAATGGCACATTGCGCAATCCTGCCGCCCTGCAGCGCTCGCGCCTATCCGGCAAGGTCGGCGCCGGGCTCGATCCCTGTGGCGCGATCCAGGTGAGTATCGATCTGGCCGATGGTGAAGCGCGCGAAATCATCTTCCGTCTCGGCGTCGGACGCAATGTCGCCGAGGCGGACAAACTGGTAAAGCGCTTCCGGGGTTCGGCGGCGGCGCGCGGTGCCCTTGAAGCAGTGTGGCAGCACTGGAACTTCACGCTCGGCGCGATCCAGGTTGAAACCCCCGATCCGGCAGTCAACGTGCTGGTCAACGGCTGGCTGGTGTATCAGACCCTGGCGTGCCGCATCTGGGCGCGCAGCGGCTACTACCAGTCCGGTGGCGCCTTTGGTTTCCGCGACCAGTTGCAGGATGTCATGGCGCTGATTCACACCCGGCCGGGACTGGTGCGCGAACACCTGCTGCTGTGTGCGAGCCGCCAGTTCGTCGAAGGCGATGTGCAGCATTGGTGGCATCCGCCAACCGGCCGAGGCGTGCGCACACGTTGTTCGGACGACTACCTCTGGCTGCCGCTGGCGGTGTGCCGCTATGTATCGAGCTGCGGCGATACCGGCGTGCTGGATCAGACCGTGCCCTTCCTCGAAGGCCGACCGGTGAATGCAGAGGATGACTCCTACTACGATCTTCCTGGTCGTTCCACCGAGGTGGCCACGCTCTACGAACACTGCGTACGTGCCATTCGGCGCGGTCTGCATTTCGGCGCGCACGGCCTCCCGCTGATCGGTTCCGGCGACTGGAACGACGGCATGAATCGGGTAGGAATCCTCGGTAAAGGAGAGAGCGTCTGGTTGGGTTTCTTCCTCTGCGACGTGCTCAAACAATTCTCGGCGCTGGCGGGACGGCATGGTGACCCATCCTTCGCCGCCCTGTGCATCGAAGAGGGCGCGCGCTTGCGGCAAAACATCGAACAGCACGGCTGGGATGGTGCGTGGTATCGCCGTGCCTATTTCGACGATGGCACGCCGCTTGGTTCAGCCGAGAACGCGGAATGCCGCATTGACTCGATCTCGCAGAGCTGGTCAGTGCTCTCCGGTGCGGGTGATGACGCGCGTGCGCGTCAGGCCATGCAGGCGGTGGATGCGCAACTCGTGCGTCGCGACGCTGGATTGGTCCAACTTCTTGCTCCGCCTTTCGATACGGCCAACCTCGACCCCGGCTATATCCGCGGTTACGTGCCGGGCGTTCGTGAGAACGGCGGTCAATACACGCATGGCGCCGTCTGGGCGGCGATGGCATTTGCCGCCCTGGGCGAAAACGCACGCGCCTGGGAGCTGCTGAACATGATCAACCCGGTGAATCATGCCCTTTCTGCAGAGGCCATCGCAACCTACAAGGCAGAACCCTATGTCGTCGCGGCCGACGTCTACGGTGCGGCGCCCCACATCGGGCGCGGCGGCTGGAGTTGGTACACCGGCTCGGCGGGATGGATGTACCGCCTGGTCGTGGAGTCTTTGCTGGGCCTGCGACTGGAGGGGGATACGCTGCATCTTGCTCCCTGTCTACCGGCAGACTGGGAGGGTTTCACGATCCACTACCGGTATCGCGAAACCGTTTATCACATGGCTGTTGCGCAAACGCAGGAAGGGGCTGATGAGGCGAGTGGCGTGATGAGCGTGACAGTCGATGGCGTTGGTCGGAAGGATGGAGTCATCCCGCTGATTGACGATCGGCATGAGCATTGGATTGAGGTGAAGGTATCCGGAGCATACGGCACTTGTCCGGGGCAGACCACTCCATGACAAAATCCACGATTCGTTCCGGTTTTTTTTCGACCGAGCCCGACACGCCGTTCGACGAACCTTTATATTGGTAACCATGAGAACAAACCTGCAGGTCCCTTTTGCGGAAAAAGATGATGCCAAGAAACTGGGGGCTCGATGGGATGCTGCCCGGAAGGTCTGGTTCGTCGAGAATAGGGATGACATGAAACCGTTTGCCCGGTGGTTGCCGAGCAGTGGCGGGACGACGGATGCAGACATTGCCACCGCCAAACAATCCTCGGCAAAACCGAACCAGTCAGCGGGCATCACGACGGTGGGCAGTAACTATGTCAAACATCTTCGTGTTTGTGACTGCCCCCCGTGGGAGGTTTGCGATCTTTGCCGAGCAACCGCACTACCCGGGTGAACTTGGCTAGGTTGCTCGTTCTGGCGATATATCCTGATCGCCCTGATGTCCCTGGTGGTTTTTGGTCGACCGGTTTGCCTTTGTTCCAGGGGGTACGGATTTGAACATTTTCCATAGTAGGCGTTTGCCCCCTACAAGTTGCTCAACGGTTACCGTTAGGTTGCTTTTGTAGTTGACTATCCTTGTCGGCTTTAGTAGCTTGGCATCGTCTCATACAAATCGCTGAAAGGAGCCCATCATGACCGAACTACTTCCCGTTCGCCTCGTCACTCGTCGTACTCGCGATGGTTACTCCAATCTTCTTCATCAAATTCCTTGTCCTGGCTCTCTCTCTTGACCAGGAGGCGCCATCGGCGCGCGAGGGCCGGCGGATGGGGCGATACGTGAATCGGCGATCCACTGACGGTGATTCAGGTGGCAATGTCGTTCTATCTTGGGACATGCTGGTCGCAGACGGCTTTATGAGTGTGGCAAGTCGCCAGTACCTGACGGGAACCAGCAATCCCCCTGAGCCAATCCGTTGGCGTGCTCTCGATCGATGGATTGTTACTTATACGCGCGCATGAACCCCGTCCTCGACTACCACGAACGCTCAAAGCATCACCTGAATCGCTATGCGCCCGGCCCCGACGGTCTGGACTGGACCTCGCAACCCGACCCCTTCCGCCGCTATGCCGGCGCGCCGGAGCTGGAGTTGCCGCTGCTGGAGGGCGAGCTACCCGTTTGCTGGGACGAGTTGTTCAACTCCACAGGTGTGCCGCAACAGACACTGAATGTAGACAGCGTGGCCAAGCTGTTGCAGCTGTCTCTTGGCCTGTCGGCCTGGAAATCCTTTGGCGGGAATCGTTGGGCGCTGCGCTGCAACCCTTCCAGCGGCAATCTGCATCCCACCGAGGGCTACCTGATCTGCCCCGACCTGCCGGGACTGCCAGCCGGCGTCTATCACTATCGCTCCGACCGGCATTGCCTCGAAAAGCGTGCAGCGTTGCCATTCGCATGGACCGGGGGCGTCCTGTTGGCACTCACCGGCATCCACTGGCGTGAGGCATGGAAGTATGGCATGCGTGCTTTCCGCTACTGCCAGCACGATTGCGGGCATGCCCTGGCCGCAATGTCCTATGCTGCTGCGACACTCGGCTGGCCGGTACGCCTGCTGGCCGACTGGGGTGACGATGAGATTGCCACCCTCACCGGGGTGAATCGTGCAGATGACTTCGCGGAAGCTGAGGCTCCCGAAGCTTTGCTCTGGATCGGATCGGGGGGGGCGCCTCACAGGACAGAGGTGCTGGCCCTGTTGGCAGGCGCAGAATGGGCTGGCCATGCCAATACCCTGAGCCGCGCACATCGCGACTGGCCGGACATCCCCGCAGTGGCCTCCGCCACCTGCAAACCCGCCGGTCCGCTCGAGCAGGCCAGCTTGTCAGCGCCGCTGCCCGGCTCATTGCCAGCACTAGCCCCGGCCTCACGCGAGCCAGCCAGCCAACTTATCCGCCGCCGCCGTTCCGCCCAAGCATTCGATGGCATTACCGCTCTCAGTGAGCAACGCTTCTATCGAATACTCGACGCCTTGCTGCCGCGCGCCGGCCAGCCGCCTTGGGCGTTGCTGGAACAGGTACCGAGCATTCATCCGGTACTGTTCGTCCATCGCGTGGAGGGTCTGGAACCTGGCATCTACTGTCTGCCGCGCACTCCGGAGGCGCTGTCAGATTTGCGCACTGCGATGCGTCCGGACTGGCTCTGGGAGCGGGTTTCCAACGGTCCGGAACATCTGCCGCTCTACCTGCTGGCACCCCTCGATACGCGCAAGTTCGCTCTCACCGTGTCATGCCATCAGGACATCGCTGCTGATTCCGCCTTCGCCCTGGCCATGCTGGCACGCTTCGATGACATCGATACGGCGCACCCATGGCGCTACCGCCAGCGCTTTTGGGAGGCCGGCATGCTGGGCCAAACTCTCTATCTGGAGGCTGAAGCTGCCGGTGCCCAGGGTACCGGCATCGGCTGCTATTTCGACGACGAGGTGCATCGCGCCCTTGGACTCGATACCACGCGCTTTCAGGATATCTACCACTTTACCGTCGGTGCGGCCGTGATCGACACACGGCTCGTGAGCGAAGTAGCCTACGAGCATCTTGAGGCGATTGCGCGGCGAGGGGTTTAGCGCAGCTATGATGAATTTCGCTTTTGATAATAGCTTCGCCCGAGAACTGCCCGGTTTCTACGTGAAATGGGAACCAGGTCGCGTGCCTGGTCCGCGTTTGCGGTATTTGAATCATGCGCTGGCAGAGGAGCTCCGCCTGGATACAAGGCAGCAGGATGCGGCGTCGCTTGCAGACATGTTTTCCGGCAACCACTTGCCGGAGGGAGCCGAACCCATTGCACAAGCGTATGCCGGCCATCAGTTTGGACGGTTCTCACCACAACTCGGCGATGGCCGGGCGCTGCTCGTTGGCGAGCTTATCGATTGTCACGATCAGCGCCGCGATATTGCATTCAAAGGTTCTGGGCCAACCCCCTTTGCTCGCAACGGAGATGGAAAGGCTGCCCTTGGTCCGATGTTGAGGGAGGTGCTGATCAGCGAAGCACTGCACGCATTGGGCATTCCCACGACACGAGCATTGGCGGTCGTTGCTACGGGTGAGGCCGTTCGGCGCGAGCAACTTCTGCCCGGCGCGACACTAACACGCGTTGCCGCCAGCCATATCCGTGTCGGAACCTTTGAATACTATGCGGCCCGTGGCGACCACGCACGAGTGCGCCGACTGGCTGACTACACCCTGGCACGGCACGACCCCGGATTGATCGGCAAGGAAGGGCGCTATCTGGACTTTCTTGGTGCCGTGATCGATCGTCAAGCTGCATTGGTGGCGCAATGGATGGGGGTGGGCTTTATCCATGGCGTCATGAACACCGACAATATGAGCATTCCCGGGTAGAGTATCGACTATGGCCCCTGCGCATTCATGGAAGCCTACGATCCCAAGTCGGTGTTCAGTTCGATTGATCGGCACGGTCGCTATGCCTACCAAAATCAGCCGAGCATTGCGCAATGGAATCTGGCGCGACTGGCGGAGTCCTTGCTGCACTTGCTGGCCGATGACGAGGAGGAGGCCGTTGCTCTAGCCTCCGAAGCCGTCGCAAGCTTTGATAACCGCTATCAGCGCTATTGGCTCGATGTGATGCGCGCGAAACTGGGGCTCAGTATTCGCGTACCCAATGGAGCAGGGGAGAAGGATGAGGACTTGGCCTTGATCGAGGAATGGCTTGCCCTGCTCCAGGCCAATAGAGTCGATTTCACACTCGCATGGCGGCATCTGGCGGATGCGGCTGAGGGAAATCCGTTGCCACTACGGGATCTCATTGCTGATCGCTTCGCTTTGGATGTCTGGCTAGAGAAGTGGCAGACTCGATGCGCCGCAGAAGAAGGTCGCACCGATTCTGATGCGTCTGGTATTGCCGCATCGACGCGCGCAAATAGAATGCGCAGATCCAATCCCTGGCTCATACCGCGTAACCACTGTGTCGAGGATGCACTGTCCGCCGCATCGGATCACGCTGACTTCGGACCGTTTGAGCAACTGTTGAATGCGCTCAAGAACCCTTACGAAGCGCATGCCGAGTTCGTCCAATTTTCCAGACCTGCCCCGGCTTCATTTACGGCGAATTACTGCACATTCTGCGGAACATGATGCCCAGGCAGCGTAATAGCACATGACCGAGACAGAAACACCGCACGCGCCTGACGTGCCCCGACTCTGCGACGACTGGAGCATACGATGCGTGGTCAACAGCTACGATGTCCAAAAGCAGTTAACCTCAGTGCTGTGGTCACGGCCATCTGCGCTTCGGCAACACGTGCTTACGTATGGTGCTCGATGCCGATTTCGAGATCTGAATAATCACGTGGCTCTGGCGAGTTGTTGATACATTAGCAGGGCATCAACGAAGCCATGATCCGGATGCAGAAAAGCTTCCGGAATACGGCCAACAATACGGAATCCAAGGGATTGCCACAAGCGTATCGCACGTTCATTCGTGCTGACAACAAAGTTGAATTGCATTGCTTGGTATCCCCGTACAACGGCATGGCGCAATGAGTGCAGGCACATCGTACGCGCCACGCCGCGTCCAGTTGCGCAGGTGCGGGTCACATAGCCGCAATTGCATACATGTTTGCCTCCGCCCGACTGATTCTGACGCATGTAGTAAGTTCCGAGAATGAAACCTTCTTCCTCGGCGACAAAGGTTTCCTTGTCCGATCCAGTCCAGTACTTCACGGCATCGATTTCTCCCATATCCCGGTTAAGGGCGTATGTCGCTCCTTCACGGATAACTGGGAGAATGATTTCGGCAATGCTATGCTCGTCTCGCGCTTCGGCTTGCCTAATCAACATGATGGAATGGCTCTTCTCGGAGGGGGGCGATCCCCGAATAATTGCATGACCGGTTGTTGAGTTGAACGCTGGGCGACCTGAAAATCCAATCGTCCTATCAAGAAGCGTTTCCCCCTTCCAAATAGGCCGCGCGCACCTCGGGGCTGACCAGCAGTTCGGCGCCTGTGCCGCTCAATACGACCTCGCCATGCTGTAGTACCAGCCCGCGATGAGCGCAGCGCAAGGCGTGGTGCGCGTTTTGCTCGACCAGCAGGATGGTCATGCCGTGGTCGCGATTCAGTTCGCGGATGATCTCGAACACGCGCCGGATATAGAGCGGCGCAAGGCCCAGCGAGGGTTCGTCGAGCATCAGCAGCTTGGGTCGGCTCATCAGCCCGCGTGCGATCGCCAACATTTGCTGCTCGCCGCCCGACAGCGTGCCGGCGCGTTGGGTGATGCGTTCTTCGAGAATCGGAAACAGCGCGAACATGCGTTGCCTATCGGCGTCGAAGTTCGCCGGGTCGCCAAACCCGGCGCCCATCTGCAGGTTCTCCAGTACTGTCATGCGTGGGTAGATGCGGCGGCCTTCCGGCACCAGCGCGATGCCGCGTCGGGCGATCTCGTGCGGCTTGAGTCGCGTGATGTCCTCGCCGTCGAAGACGATGCGGCCGGCGGAGGCAGGCGGCGTGCCAAACAGCGTCATCATCAGCGTCGATTTACCGGCTCCATTGGCGCCGATCAGCGTGACGATCTCGCCGGCATTCACATCGAGCTCGATCCCCTTCAGGGCGTGAATATGGCCGTAATGCGCATGCACGCCGGAGAGACGGAGCAGGCTCATGGCGCCGTCTCCTCTTCGCCGAGATACGCCTGGATGACATGCGGATTGTTCTGTACTTCCGTCGGTGTGCCTGCCGCGATCCTGCGGCCGTAGTTGAGCACAACGATATGGTCGGATACCTTCATCACCACGCTCATATCGTGCTCGATCAGCAACACGGCGATGTTCTCGTCGCGCGCGAGGTGTATCAGCAGTTCGTTGAGTGCCGCCGACTCACGCGGGTTGAGGCCGGCCGCTGGTTCGTCGAGGCAGAGCAGGACCGGATCGACGCATAGTGCGCGGGCGATTTCGATGCGCCGCTGCGTTCCATAAGGCAGCGCGCCGGCGGCGTTGTCGGCGAACTCGGTCAGCCCCAGGCGAGCCAGCCAGTGCATCGCCTTCTCAATCGCTAGCGTTTCGGCGCGCCGGTAGTTGGCGAGCTTGAACAACCCCGCCAGTGACAACACCGATGCGTGTTGCAGAACGTTATGCTGGGCGACGATGAGGTTTTCCAGTACCGTCATCTTGGGAAACAGTCGGATGTTCTGGAAGGTGCGCACCACCTGCGCGTCGCGCGCGACGCGATGCGAGGCGAGCCGTTCGAGGTGTGTCGCGCCCCGCACCGGATGATGCAGGGTGACGCGGCCGACCGTCGGCTTATAAAAGCCGGTGATGCAGTTGAACAGCGTCGTCTTGCCCGCCCCGTTCGGGCCGATGATCGAGGTTACTGCCTTGGCCGGCGCCGTGAACGACAGATTGTCGATGGCGATCAGACCACCGAAGCGCATCGTCAGGGCGTCGACCTTGAGGATGGCGTCGTTCATGGTGCTGCCTCGGGTGCCCGCAATGTCGGTTCGCGGTGCGCGAGCAGGCCGCCGGGCTTCCAGATCATGATCAGGATCATCGCCAGGCCGAACAGCAGCATGCGGTATTCGGCGAAATCGCGGCCGATCTCGGGCAGCAGCACCAGTACCAGGGAGGCAAGCACGACACCGAGCTGGCTGCCCATGCCGCCCAGCACAACAATCGCGAGGATGATCGCCGACTCCGTAAATACGAAGGACTCAGGCGAGATGAAGCCCTGCCGCGCGGCGAAGAAGACGCCGGCGAAGCCGCCGAGCATTGCGCCGATGGCGAAGGCCGAGAGTTTGACGTTGATGACGTTCATGCCGAGCGCCTTGCAGGCGATCTCGTCTTCACGCACGGCTTCCCAGGCACGGCCGATCGGCAGCCTGCGCAGTCGCGAGACGAACAGGTTGGTCAGCAGCGCCAGCACGAGAATCAGGTAGTAGAGGAAGATCAGGCGGTGCTCGGGGACAAACTCGATGCCGAAGAACTGCGCGAAGGTCGGTGGTCCGTCATCGACCGGCGGCTTGAAGGGCAGGCCAAAGAAGCTCGGGCGCGGGATTGAGGCGATACCGTTCGGTCCGCCGGACAGCTCCGTCCAATTCACCAGGATGACGCGGATGATCTCGCCGAAGCCGAGCGTGACGATCGCGAGATAGTCGCCGCGCAGCCGCAGTGTCGGCCAGCCGAGGATGACGCCGAATAGGGCGGCCATCGCCCCCGCGACCGGCAGCGCCTCCCAGAAGCTCCAGCCGAACTGCGTGGCCAGCAGGGCGTAGGTATAGGCGCCGACAGCGTAGAAGGCGACATAGCCGAGGTCGAGCAGGCCGGCGAGGCCGACCACGACGTTGAGGCCCCAGCCGAGCATCACGTAGATCAGCACGGTGGTTGCGGTGTCGACGACGTAGCGGTTGTCGGAAAAGAAGATCGGCAATGCAAGCGACGCGCCCAGCAGCAGCCAGCCGATGAGTGTCGTCATGGCGAAGCGCGGTGCAGGAGCGCCGGCACGGACTGCCGCACCCGACGTACGCTGGACGCGCCGGTTGCGGAGCGTATCGATGGCATAGCGCAAGGCCAGCCGGCCGAAAAAGCTCGCCGCAACGAAGTAACCGAGTAGCGCCCAGCGCGTTTCCACCACCAGCTTGCCGCCGCCATCGACGGTCGTCAATCCGATCATCGGGATGCCGAGCACCAGCGCCACAAAGGCGATCCACGCCGCATCGCGCAGCCGCTCGTGCAGCGTGGGCGCGTGACCGACCAGGACGACGGCCGTCATCAGACCTTCTCCACTTCGGGGCGGCCGAGCAGGCCCGAGGGTCGGAACATCAGCACGAGGATGAGAATTGCGAAAGTCGCCACATCCTTGTACTCGGCCCAGAGGTAGGCGGCCCAGAAGGCCTCGATCAGGCCGATCAGCAGGCCGCCGAGCATCGCGCCAGGCAACGAGCCGATGCCGCCGAGCACGGCGGCCGTGAAGGCCTTGATGCCAGCGACGAAGCCGATGAAGAAATCGACCACGCCGTAATAGACGGTGACCATGACGCCCGCCACCGCGGCCAGGGCGGCGCCGAGCATGAAGGTCAGCGAGATCGTCTTGTCGACATCGACGCCGAGCAGCGCGCTCATCGTGCGGTCCTGCTCGCAGGCGCGTTGCTGGCGGCCGAAGGGCGTACGCGTGATCAGCCAGGTAAAGGCGAGCATCAGGGTCACCGTGACGACGATGATCAGCAGTTGTGCGTAGGAGACGGTGACAGCGAAGTCGCCGCCACGCATCAACTCGATGCCGCCTTCAAGTACCGGCGGAATCGGCTTGACGCGCGCGCCCTGCGTCACCTGCACCATGTTCTGCAAGAAAATTGACATGCCGATCGCCGAAATCAGCGGCGCGAGGCGCGTCGAGCCGCGCAGCGGCCGGTAGGCGGTGCGCTCGACCGACCAGCCGTAGGCCGAGGTAAACAGAATGGCGACGACTAGCACGACGGTCAGGGCCAGCGGCACCGAGGTCACGCCGAGGGCGGCCAGGATCGTGAAGCCCGTCACGGAAATGAATGCCGACACCATATAGATGTCGCCATGCGCGAAGTTAATCATGCCAATGATGCCGTACACCATCGTGTAGCCGATGGCAATCAGCCCATACACCGCGCCGAGGGTGAGGCCGTTGATCAGTTGCTGGAGTGCATGTTCCATCCGGAATCCTGTCCTATTCGCCGCCTGCCATCAGGCTGGCGTTGCCGCCCGCCGCCGTGGTGTCGACCGAGATCGTCCGTTCGCAGGCAAAACGATACAGGTAATGCGGGCCGCCTGCCTTCGGCCCGGTGCCGGACAGGCCTTCGCCGCCAAAGGGCTGCACGCCGACCACCGCGCCGATCATGTTGCGGTTCACATAGGTATTGCCGACATGCAGGCGCTGCGTGATGGTCTTCACGGTGTCGTCGATGCGGCTGTGAATGCCGAGCGTGAGACCGTAGCCGGTCGCGTTGATCGCGTCGCAGACTGTGTCGAGTTCGTTCGCGTGCCAGCGGATCACATGCAGGATCGGGCCGAACACCTCGCGTTCAAGGCGGGACAGGCTGTCGATCTCGTAGGCGCGCGGTGCGAAGTAGCTGCCATGTACCGGCACGTCGGCGTCGAGCACGTGGATGCGCGTCGCGAAGGATTCGAGCTTGCGCGCATGCGCTTCCAGCAGGCTGCGCGCCTCCTCATCGATGACCGGGCCGACGTCGGTGCGGATGCTGGATGGGTCGCCGAGCCGCAGTTCCTGCATCGCGCCGGCGAGCATCGCGATGACCTTGTCGGCGATGTCGGCCTGCACGAACAGCACGCGCAGCGCCGAGCAGCGCTGGCCGGCCGAATTGAAGGCCGAGGCGACGACATCACGCACCAGTTGTTCCGGCAATGCCGAGGAGTCGGCGATCAGGGCGTTCTGGCCACCGGTCTCGGCGATCAGCGGCACCAGCGGGCCGGGTTTGGTCGCCAGCGAGATGGCGATCAGCTTCGCGACTTCCGTCGAGCCCGTGAAGGCGACCCCGGCACAGTGCGGGTCGGCGACCAGCGCGGCGCCGACCCTGCCGTCGCCGGGCAGGAAGTGCAGCACGTCTTTCGGAATGCCGGCTTCGTGCAGGAGGGCGACGGCCACCGCGCCGATGATCGGCGTCTGCTCGGCGGGCTTGGCGGCCACGCAGTTGCCGGCGGCGAGCGCGGCAGCGATCTGGCCAGTAAAGATGGCGAGCGGGAAGTTCCACGGGGAGATGCAGACGAACACGCCGCGACCACGCAGTACCAGCGTGTTCTTCTCGCCGGTCGGTCCGGGCAGGGCAATCGGGTCGCTGAATTTCTGGCGCGCTTCCTTGGCATAGTAGCGCAGGAAGTCGATCGCTTCGCGCACTTCGGAGACGCTGTCGCCCTGAGTACGGCCGCCTTCGCGCACGATGAGCGCAACGAGTTCGGCCATGCGCTGTTCCATCAGATCGGCGGCGCGCTCCAGCTTGGCGGCGCGCTCGCCGGCCGGTGTCGCGTCCCAGTCGTGGTGCGCGGTGGCGGCAATTTGCATCGCAGCGGCGGCATCCACCACATCGGTGTTGACCATGTAGCCGAGCACCTCACGGCGGTCGGCTGGGTTGCGCACCGCGGCGCGGGGACCGAGATCGACGCTGCGGCCGCCCACGATCGGGACGGCGAGGAAGTCCTGCTTGCGCGAAAGCGCGATGGCTTCGCCCAGTTTGTTCAGAATCGTTAGATCCGACATGTCCATTCCTTGGCTGTTGTCGCGGTTGTCGTTGAGGTGCGCACCCATCACACGCCACAGGTCGCGTGGCAGCGGGATGCGCGACGCGCGCTTGCGTGGCAGTGCCGCAGTCGCCTCGACCGGATCGGCGAGCAGCATCGCAATCGGCAGGTTCGCATCGGCGATGCGGTTGACGAAGGAAGTGTTGGCGCCGTTTTCGAGCAGGCGGCGGACCAGGTAGGCGAGCAGGTCTTCGTGCGATCCGACCGGCGCATAGACGCGGCAGGCCACGTCCCACTTGTCCGGGCCGACGACCTGGTTGTAGAGCTCCTCGCCCATGCCGTGCAGGCGCTGATATTCCCACTCGTCGTTGCCGCCCACGGCAATGGCGATCTCGGCGACGGCGGCCAGCGTGTGGGCGTTGTGCGTCGCGAAGGCCGGATAGAAGGCGACCGGATCCCTCAGCAGGCGCTTGGCGCAGGCGAGGTAGGAGACGTCGGTTGAGGCCTTGCGCGTGAATACGGGATAGTCCTCGAGGCCGCGCTCCTGCGCGAGTTTGATCTCGGCATCCCAGTAGGCGCCCTTGACCAGCCGCACCAGCAGGCGCCGGTCGGCGCGGCGCGCCAGTTCGGCCAGCCAGTCGATCACGGGCAGAGCGCGCTTGGCGTAGGCCTGCACGGCCATGCCGAACCCGTTCCAGCCGGCGAGGTCTGGATCGAGCGCGAGCTGTTCGATGAGGTCGAGCGAGAGTTCGAGCCGGTCCATTTCCTCGGCGTCGATGGTGAAGCCGATGCCGGCGCGCTTGGCCTGCAGGGCGAGCCCCTTCACGGCCGGTACGAGTTCGGCGCAGACGCGGTCGCGCTGCGATTCCTCGTAGCGTGGGTGCAGCGCCGAGAGCTTGACCGAAATGGACGGCGCGTTGATCGGCGACTGACCGTCGACTTCGAGGGCCAGCGCGTCGATGGCGCGCGTGTAGGACTCGAAGTAGCGCAGCGCGTCCTGTGTGGTGCGCGCCGCTTCGCCGAGCATGTCGTAGGAGTGCCGATAGCCGTATTTTTCGGCCGAGCGCGAGCGTTCGCGCGCTTCGGCCATATTGCGCCCCATCACGAACTGGCGGCCAAGGATGCGCATGCTCGCCAGCACGGCCTGGCGGATCACCGGTTCGCCCAGCCGCGCGACCAGGCGCTTGATCACACCGCCGAGGTTGCGTTCCTCGTTATCGAGGCTGACCATGCGCCCGGTGAGCATCAACCCCCAGGTCGAGGCATTGACGAACAGCGAATGCGAACTGCCGAGTCGCTTTTCCCATTCGGCCGGGCCAATCTTGTCCTTGATCAGTAGGTCCTGCGTCTCGGCATCGGGAATGCGCAGCAGCGCTTCGGCCAGGCACATCAGCACAATGCCCTCGCGACTCGAGAGATCGTAGGTTTGCATGAAGGCGTCGATGCCGCCGGTTCGCGTGCGCTCGGCGCGGACCTTCTCGATCAGCGGTGTCGCGCGATCGGCGATGCGCTGGCGCTCGAATTCGGTGAAACGCGCCTTGGCGATCAGCGCGTCGAGGAGCTCTTCCTCGTTGCAGCGCAGGTGATCGCGGATGCGGCGGCGCAGTTCGGCCGTCGGCAGGGAGTCGTGTGGTTTGATCGTCATGGCCAACCTGGGTCAAGGGGGCGCGGGATGAAAACACCGGGCGGGCGGCGGTATGCCCCCCCGGTGTTGAACAGCAACCAGGCTAACGAGTTACTTTACGTAGTCGTACTTTCCGCCCTGCCAGCGGTAGACCTTGAAGCCGGGCAGCTTGTTGTCGCCCTTCGCATCGAAGTTGAGCTTGCCGATCACGGTGTCGAAGCTGCCATTGCGGATGGTCTTCTCGAGGTCGGCGTACTTGATGCTCTTGGCCTGCTCGGCGGCCTGCGCGAAGAGCTGCATCGCCGCGTAGGCATACATCACGTAGCCTTCCGGCTCGACCTTGGCTTCGCGAAACTTCTTGACGACATCGGCAGCGCCGGGGTTTTTGCGCGGGTCGGGCGAAAACGTGAAGATCACGTTGTCCGCGGCTGCGCCGGCGGCGGTGACGAGCTCGGTGTTGGTCATCGTGTCGCCGCCCAGCACCGTGAGCTTGAGGCCGGCCTGCTGCGCCTGGCGCAGGATCAGCGCGACTTCGGTATGGTAGCCGCCGTAGGCCATCACTTCGACGCCGGCCGCCTTGAGCTTGGTGATCAGGCCGGAGTAGTCCTTCTCGCCGGCGGTGATCGATTCGCGCAGCGCGGGCTTGGCGCCCTTGCCGTCCATTGCCTTGGCGATCTCGTCGGCGAGGCCCTTGCCGTAGGCGCTCTTGTCATCGACCACGGCCATCTTCTTGCCCTTGAAGGTGTCGGCGAGATAGCCGCCAGCAACGAGGCCCTGTTGGTCGTCGCGGCCCATGATGCGGAAGATGTTCTTCAGGCCGCGTTCGGTCACCTGCGGGTTGGTCGACACGGTCGCCATCAGGATCTGCGATTCGTTGTAGACATCCGACGCCGGAATCGTCGAGCTCGAACACCAGTGGCCGTGCATGAAGGCGATTTTCTTGTTGACCATCTGGTTGGCGACCGCCACGGCCTGCTTCGGGTCGCAGGCGTCGTCACCGACTTCGAGCTTTAGCTTCTGACCGAGCACGCCGCCCTTGGCGTTGATGTCGGCGATCGCCATTTCGGCGCCCTTGCGGATCTGGTCGCCCGCGGAAGCGTACTGGCCAGTCATCGGGCCGGCGATGGCGACGACCGTGTCGGCAGCAGCGGTGCCGGCGAAAGCAGTCAGGAAGGCGGCGGCAAGAAGTGTCTTTTGCATCTAGTTCTCCTCAGTGAGTGGATGGAGCGGATGGCTCGGGTGGATTGGCTCGGTGGTCCGAGAGGTACTTCAGTAATGCGGCACCGCCGTCGAGGACGTGAGCGCGGGTCAGGGCCGCCGCGCGTTCAGCATCGCGCGCAGCGAAGGCATCAAGGATCGCGGCGTGTTCGCGCTGCGTCTTGGGCATTTCATCTGTCACCGCCAGCAGCGTGCGGACGTAGCGCTCGACCTTGTCGTAGAGCGAACGGATCTCCGTAAGCAGTACCGGTCGTCCGGCATCGGCATACAGCAGGGAGTGCAGCTTCCAGTTCAGTTCGCCCCAGCGGGCCTGATTGAGCTCGTCGCCGAAGGCTTGCAGGGCGGCACGCGCCTGCGTCAGATTGGCGTCGCTGATTCGCGGTGCAGCCAACTCGGCGGCACGCGCCTCGAGCATGGCGCGGATCTCGACGTATTCCCAGATCTCTTCGGGCGACAGATCGGCGACGATGGCACCTTTGTTGCGCAGGAAGGTGACGAGACCTTCGGCTTCCAGCCGTTTGAGCGCCTCACGTACGGGAATCTTGCTGACCCGGAAGTGTGCAGCCATGTCATCCTGCTTGAGTTCCGTTCTTGCGGAGAGCTGGCCAGAAACTATCGCCTCACGCAGGACTTCCGCAATCAGGTCGGATGTGCTGCGCAACGCGGTAGGGGGAAGGGCAAGCTTATCCAACATGAAGGAGACGCTGAATCGGGTTGATCGTTTAATCGTATACGATAAGTCTGGGGTGCGAGAGCCTAAACCTACTGGCAGCGATGTCAAGTTGCAGTGCAGCATGACTTAATTCGCCGTATCTGCAACGGTATCTGATCGAACCGCGATTCACCGTCGAGTGCGGTGGTGGTCACTGTCAAGTTCACTCGGCGCGCCGCGTCTGCCAGGCGAGCTGTCTCCCCAGTCGGCTCCATAAATGGCCGGAAGTTCGTAATCACAAAGTGTCGCCGCAACCTGTCCGGTTAAATCCCGGCCGGCTACCTACTTTCCTCGCTACCGAACAGGAACCGGGTGACCGATTCCCACCACACCTCATCGACTCGATCCCACCAGTCATTGTGGTCGGCGGCGGGGATGAGCCATAGCCGCTTGGGTTCGGACAGGGTTGCGAACAACGCGCGGCCGAATTTTTCCGGGACAATGCTATCCCGCTCTGCAACAACGACGGCAACGCCGCCGCGATACCCGGCAAGGTTGCCCACACTGTCGTAACGGTCGCGCAGCATCCAGCCGACGGGCAACCATGGGTAATGATGGCCAGCGACGTTCTTCAGCGTATCCCACGGCGTGATCAGCAGCAGCGCGTCAGCCTCGACAGTCTTCGCTAACGCAGCAGCAACGGCCGCACCGAGCGATTCACCGGCGAGGATCAGCGGTCCGGGAAACTGCTTGCGCACCAGCGCCACCGTTTCGGTGGCATCCGCCACAAACGAGGCTTCGCCGAGCTTGCCC
>CAZAWN010000012.1:0-30019 GCA_964488825.1 uncultured Methyloversatilis sp.
AGTCGGTGCCGAGCAGCACGAAGCGCTTGGCCGAACCGCCGTCTTTGCTCATCAGGTATTCGACGGCCGGGATCGCCTGCTGGTTGGGCGCGGCGCCGGTGTAGAAGACGTTCTTCTCCAGTTCTTCACCTTCATATTGCACGGGGTAGAACAGCAGGCCGTTGAGTTCCTTGAACACCGGGTTCACCGACTTACGCGACACGGACGTCCAGCAGCCGAAGGTGACGGCGACCTTGTCCTGTGTCAGCAGCTGGCGGGCCTTTTCGGCGAACAGCGGCCAGTTGGAGGCCGGGTCGACGACCACGGGTTCGAGCTGCTTGCCGAGCACGCCGCCCTTGGCGTTGATCTCGGCGATGGTCATCAGCGCGGTTTCCTTCAGCGCCGTTTCGGAAATCGCCATCGTCCCCGATAGCGAGTGGAGGATGCCGACCTTGATGGTGTCGGCAGCGAGGACGGGGGCGGAGAGAAAACCGGCGGCGGCCAGCGCGACGGTAACGGCAGAGGCTTTAACGAATGAACGACGATGCATGGCGAGGCTCCTGTAGGTTGGGGAATCCGGTTGGGTAATCGGGCCGCTTTTCAATGCAGCGGACACGGTGCCAATGTACGGAGCGAAGGCGGGACGTGGAATACGTTAGATAGCGTAGGCAGTCAGGAATCGGCGGCATGACAGTCTGCTCACGGGCGATAATCGCGCCATGTCCGAGACTTCCCCGCCCGCTCATTCGCAGACCCCGCAGCGCATCGTCAAGGAGCGCCGCGACTACAACACCTGGGTGGCCAATGAAACCATCGAAGACTATGCGTTGCGCTTTACGCCCAAGGGCTTCCGGCGCTGGTCCGAGTTTCGCGTGGCCAACATGGCGTTTGGCGATGCGGCGTTTCTGGTGCTGGAAGCGGTGGGGGCAACGCTGCTGGTCAGCTATGGTTTTGCCAATGCCGCGTATGCCGTGCTGGCGGCCGGGTTGATCATTTTTCTGGCCGGCCTGCCGATCAGCTATTACGCGGCGCGTTACGGCGTCGATATGGATCTGCTGACGCGTGGCGCGGGTTTCGGCTATATCGGTTCGACGCTGACTTCACTGATCTATGCCAGCTTTACTTTCATCTTCTTCGCCCTCGAAGCGGCGATCATGGCGTACGCGCTCGAACTGGCTTTCGAGATTCCTCCGGTCTGGGGCTATCTGATCTGCTCTCTGGTGATTATTCCCCTGGTTACCCACGGCGTAACGGTCATATCGCGCCTGCAGGCCTGGACGCAGCCGCTGTGGTTGATCCTCATGGTGCTGCCCTTCATTTTCGTGCTGGCCCAGGAACCGCAGGCGTTTTCGGGGATCAGCGCTTATGGCGGCAGCTTCGACTGGATGCTGTTCGGTGCGGCACTCAGCGTCGGCATCGCTCTGATCACGCAGATGGGCGAGCAGGCCGATTATCTGCGTTTCATGCCAGAGCGCTCCACAGCCAATCGGTGGCGCTGGAATGCGGCGGTGCTGTTCGGCGGCGTCGGCTGGGTGTTCGTCGGGGTTGCCAAGATGTTCGCGGGCATGCTGCTGGCTTTTCTGGCCATATCGCATGCCGTGCCGGTCGACCGTGCCGTCGATCCAAATCAGATGTATCTGGTGGGTTTCGAGTATGTGTTCGCTCATCCCGGTTGGGCGGTTGCCGCCACGGCGCTGTTCGTCATCGTTTCGCAGATCAAGATCAATGTCACCAATGCCTATGCGGGTTCGCTGGCCTGGTCGAATTTTTTCGCGCGGCTGACGCATAGTCACCCTGGTCGGGTGGTCTGGATGGTGTTTAACACCCTGATCGCCCTGATGCTCATGGAGTTGAATGTTTTTCAGGCGCTCAAGCAGGTGCTGGGTCTGTATTCCAACGTCGCCATCTCCTGGATCATGGTGGTCGTAGCCGACCTGGTCATCAACAAACCGCTGGGCTGGTCGCCGCCGGGGGTGGAGTTTCGCCGCGCCTATTTGTACGACATCAACCCGGTCGGGGTGTGCTCCATGTTGCTTGCGTCGGGGTTGTCGATCGCCGCCTTTCTGGGCGCCTTCGGCGCCGCCGCGCAGGCTTTTGCCAGTTTCATCGCCATCGGCGTGGCCTTGGTGGTCACGCCCCTGCTCGCGCGCCTGACCGGCGGTCGCTATTACCTGGCTCGGCAACCCGAGGCTAGTACCGCCTTGTTGCAGCGCTGTGCGATCTGCGAGCGCGAGTATGAGGTGGAAGATATGGCCGCTTGTCCGGCCTACGCCGGCCAGATCTGTTCGCTGTGCTGTGCGCTTGACGCCCGTTGCCACGACCAGTGCAAGCCGCGCGCCGACTACGCCCTGCGCTGGCAGCGCTGGCTGATCCGCTTGCCCGTTCCCTTGCAGCGCGTGCTTGCCGCCGGTCTCGGTAATTACCTGTTGCTGATGGCGGCGGTGGCGCCGCTGCTGGCCGCTCTGCTCGGACTGCTCTATCTGCATCAGCTGCAATCCGCTCCCGAGTTGGCTGCAACGCTGCAAGACCTGTTTCTCAAGTTGTTCGCCGCCTTGCTGCTGGTCGGCGGCATTTTCGCCTGGTGGCTGGTATTGACGCTCAAAAGCCGCCAGGCGGCGCAGGAAGAATCCAACCGCCAGACCGGGCTGCTGATGCGCGAGATCAAATCGCACCAACGCACCGACCAGGCTCTGCAGGAAGCCAAAGAGCTTGCCGACTTTGCCAATCAGGCCAAAAGCCGCCATATCAGTACGCTGTCGCACGAGCTGCGGACACCGCTCAACAGCATGCTGGGGTATGCGCAAATTCTCGATGGCGATCCGGCCATACCGCCACACCGTCGCCAGGCGGTGGCGGTCATTCGCCGCAGCGGCGAACATTTGCTGTCGCTGATCGAAGGCACACTCGATCTGGCTCGCATTGAGGGTGGCCGGCTGACGCTGCAACCCAAGCCGATCGACTTCCACGATTTTCTCCAGCAGATCGTGCGCATGATCGAGGTACAAGCGCGCGCCAAGGGCATCCATTTCCATTATCAACCGGACGACGTACTGCCCGCGACGGTGCGCGCCGACGAGAAGCGCCTGCGCCAGATCCTCATCAACATCCTCGGCAATGCGGTGAAATTCACCGCGCGCGGTGAAGTGAACTTCCGCGTGCGTTACGCGCGCGAAATGGCGACCTTCGAGGTCGAGGACACCGGGCCGGGCATTCCCGCCGACGAGATCGAGCGCATCTTCGAACCTTTCGTGCGCGGCAGCACAGCGCAGGGCGCGGTAGGCGGCAGCGGCCTCGGCCTGACCATCGCGCGCATGCTGACGCAAGTGATGGGTGGCGAACTCAATGTTTCCAGCCTGATCGGCAGTGGCAGCCGCTTCGTCATTCGTCTCTATCTGCCGCACCTTGCTGATGCGGCAAGGGCGCCGGCGGTTGCGCACACCCGGCGCCTCGGTTATGCCGGTGTGCGCCGCCGCATCCTGATTGTGGACAACGAGGTCGTCGACCGTGAATTCCTCGTCAGCGTTCTGACGCCGCTCGGCTTCGTACTGGATCAGGCGGCTTCCGGCCTTGAATGCCTGGAGGTGCTGCCGCGTTTTTCTCCCGATATCATCTTCATGGACCTGGCCATGCCAGGCATGGATGGCTGGGAAACCATCCGTGCCATCCGTCTGGGGGGGCTTTCCGCTGCGCGGATCGCGATCGTTTCCGCGAATGCCTTCGACAAGGGGCTGGAGAATGACCTGGATATCGGCAACGAGGATTTCATCACCAAACCGGTACGCATCGACGAACTGCTCGACTGGCTCGGCCGCGCGCTCGACCTCGACTGGCAGGTTGCCGAGGATGCCGTCCTGCCAGAGCCGGAAAGGGGATTCCCTCTGGTCGCGCCGGCTGTTGCTCAGCAACCAGTCTGGCCGCCGCGCGACGCGATGACAAAGCTCGCCGAGCAGGTCAAGGCGGGCTACATGCGTGGCGTGCATGCCGAGCTCGATGCGCTGGACGCCGCCTATCCCGGTTCCGCCGTGGTGCTTGCGCAACTGCGCGAACTGGCGCGGAATTTCCGCATTGATGAACTGGCCGAACTGCTGAGGAAAATGAACGATGGCTGATATCGCCGCAGATGTCGTCCTGATCGTGGATGATGTGCCGGATAACCTTTCGTTGCTGCATGACGCGCTTGACGAGGCGGGCTACAAGGTGCTGGTCGCCACCAACGGTGAATCGGCGCTGGCGCGGGCGCGCCAGGCGCTGCCGGACGTGATCCTGCTCGACGCCATCATGCCCGGCATCGACGGATTCGAGGTCGCCCGTCGCCTCAAGGCTGACTTTTCGACCCAGCACATTCCGATTGTTTTCATGACCGGGCTGACGGAGACCGAGCATGTTGTCGCCGCTTTTGCAGCGGGCAGCAACGACTACGTCACCAAGCCGATCCGCCCGCCCGAAGTGCTGGCGCGCATCGCCGCCCATCTGCGCACCGCGCGCCAATTGCAGCAAGCCCGTAAGGGCTTGGAATCGCTCGACGACGAGACGCTGAAGACGCGACTTGCGGCCGACCTCGGTCTGACGCCGCGCGAGGCCGAGGTGCTGTACTGGGTGATTCAGGGCAAGACCAACAAGGATATCGGCGACATCCTCGGCACCAGTCCGCGCACGGTGAACAAACATCTCGAACATGTCTTCGAGAAGCTAGGCGTCGAGACGCGCACGGCGGCGGCCAACATGGCCATGAGCCGGGTGGGTGGCCCGTTGCCGGCCAGCGGGGGTTAGTCCGATAGGTTTTCGGTGCGGTCGCCTTCGCATGCGAAAAGTCGGGGCTGGCGAGACGGGAATGCTGAAATGAGCCGACAAGAAACCCGATAACTTTGGTATGCTTTGGGCAAAATGCATAAGAGGAGGTCGAGCATGTCCATGGGGAGGCGCCGTGCCTTGCAAATCCTGGCCGCAAGTCTCGTACCGGCGGGGCTTGTATTTGCCCAGCAACAAGCCAAACATGCTTCGGGCGGAGCCGAGGTGCCCATACGCATCAACCTGCCGGGGCCGGGTTCGCTGCCCTTCCTTCCGCTTGAACTGATTCCCGCCCTCGGCTTCGACCGAGAAGTTGGCGCCCGACTCCTGTTGCGCTACCACCCGAGCGGTATCCGTGCAATCGAGGATGTCATGGTGGGCAACGCTGATTTCGCCGCATTGGGTTTCCCGACGCTTCCCGTTCTGCATGCCAGGGGGAAGGATGTGATCGGCATCGCGCCCTTGTCGGGCGTCCAGCATACCTTCCATCTGATCGTCCGCAAGGATCTTGCGTCCAGCATTACCCGGCTGCAGGACTTGAAAGGGAGAACCATCGGCGTCTCCACCGGCAGCACCAACAGCAAGACCTATATGCAGATGCTGATGGAACTGCTGCTGGATGGCTACGGCGTGCCTCCGGGGAAGGTCCGCTGGCTCGGCACCGGGCAGAACTGGGAAAGCATCAGCGGCGCGCTGATCAGCAAGGCGGCCGATGCCGTCCTATGTGAGCAACCTTTTCCTCAACGCCTGATCCGCGGCGGGCAGGGCGTGTCGATTGCCGACTTGAGTGATCCACGTATCCAGGCTCGCGTGGTGGGCATCGATGCCTTGCGTAGCGTAGTGGCAACCAGCCGGGTGCTGCTCAATCAACCCGACGGACAACACAAGGCAGATCTTCTTGTGCGCATGTTACGAAAAACCCTTGTCTGGTTGCAGGCAAGCTCGCCGGAAACGGTGGCGAGTCATTCCGTTGTAAAAACCGAAGCGGAGCGCGAGGATATCGTTTCGGTTCTGCGGAAGACACCACGCATCTTTAGTCAGGATGCCCGTTTTGTCACCCGCCAGGTCGAGGCAACAGATGTTTTCCTGCGAAGTATGCAGGCCACCCTCAAGCTGGCTCCCGCGAACAGCCTCATCGACGATCGATGGGCCGGCAGGATGTCATGAGCGCTCCCGGGGCAACCCTTCAGCAACGCCGGACGATCCGTCGCCAGGCACTGGTCCGCCTCGCAGTCGTCATGGTGGTCCTGATCGTCGGCATTACGCTGATCGGACTCAACTCCTTCCACACCCGCCAGAACCGGGAAATCGACCAGAAAATGGCGGTCTCCCGCAGTTACTATTCGGAACGGCTACCGCGTCTGGAAACCCATTGGCAGAGCCAGGCCGAGCAGACCCGCTCGCGCATCGAGTTCACGCGTGTCCTCGAACAAAAGGGCGAACTGCGTTGGGCCAGCCTCAATACATTTTTGACGGCACAGTGGGAATTTCTCGAGTTTTCCAACCTGCTGCTCCTTTCGCCGCAGGGGGAGTTGCTGTATCGCTATGGTACCGAGGCTGCACGCCTGCCAGAAAAGGTGCAGTCTCTCAATCCGGGCTGGCACTTCGTCAGCGATACTCAGGAGCTGTATCGCGTCTTCCAGTTGCCGATCTGGCTTGGAGAGAGGGGGCAGGGTACGCTGATCCTGTTCAAGCCGATCAACAGCGGTGTACTGCAGTCCATGGTGACGCCGGAGACCCACCTGCACATTTACGGGTTCGGCAGCCTGATTGCAAATTCCAATCCGTTCATGATTCCTGACGGCCGACCAGGCGAGGAGGGCTTGCATCGGGACGCCACACCGCCCGTCATTCAGGTGGATCTGCGCTGGCCGCACGAAAGTCCTCAGGCACCCACCCTGATAATCCATCATAAGTTCACCGACAGCATGCCCATGCAGGAATTCATGCTGCGACCGTTGATGGCGATCCTGATGGTGTCAGTCATGCTCTGGCTGGGCCTGGGGCGCTGGCTCAAGCGTTCGGTACGCCGCATCGAATCGCTCGAGGATGCAACGCGTCGTTATGCAGAAGACGCTTCCGTCAGTGCGGCGAGGCAGGTACTGTTGCCGGCACACTCCGTCAACGACGAAATCGACGATGTCGCCGATACGCTTGAATTCATGATGCAGCGCGTGCATGAACGCGATGTGGAGCAGCGTACCTATCTCGAAACGTTGGCCATGCTGGAAGAGGCCGTGCTTGAGCTCGACTGCGAGGGGCGTGTCGTGCACGCCAGTCCGGGCTGGTACCGGCTCACACACTGTTCAGACAGCCTGAAGGGGGTGTCGATCACCGAGTTCATCCACCGCGAGGATGTCGAAGCGATTCGTGGCGTATGCGGCAGCTTCAAGTCCGGCGAAAAGACGCAGGCCCAGTTGCGCCTGCGCCTGCGCGATGATGCGGGAGGCGAGCAGTGGGCCGAATGCCGCCTGATTGCCCAGGGCGGACTGGACGGGCAACTGATAGGCATTCGCGGCGTGCTGCGCGACATCACGCAGACCTACCTGCACGAGCAGCAGATTACCCACATGGCGCTGCACGATGCCCTGACCGATTTGCCCAATCGCGTCTTGCTGGAAGATCGCATCAAGATCGCTACGCGCATGGCCAGCCGCAGTGATCACAAGGTGGCAATCTGTTTCATCGATCTGGACCACTTCAAGAACATCAATGACAGCCTTGGCCACAAGGCAGGGGATCATCTGCTGATTGCTTTTTCGACGGCGCTGCGCAGCCAGTTGCGCGCGGGCGATACGCTGGCGCGCTGGGGGGGGGACGAGTTCGTCATGCTGCTGCCGGAACTGGGGGCGGAAGAGGATGCGCGCGAAGTGGCGCGCAAGGTCGAGTCGGCCTTCCGTCAACCACTCAAGCTGGATGATGCCACCGACTACCTGGTCACTTTCAGCATGGGGGTGGCGATGTATCCTGACGATGCGCTTGACGTGGAAGGATTGCTGTCCCACGCCGATCGCGCCATGTTCTATGCGAAGACGCAGGGCCGCAACCAGACCAGCTTCTTTGGCGAAATTGCTGACAAGGGTGGCAGCAAACGCGAGCTGTATATCCAGAACCGGCTGGTGGAGGCGGTCGCCGCCAGGCGCATCCAGGCGTGGTTTCAGCCGATCATCTCCCCGGTGAGCGGCGAGTGCCAGGTGGTCGAAGTCCTTGCGCGCTGGCACGACAGTGAGTTTGGCTGGGTGAGCCCGGCCACCTTCATTCCCATCGCCGAGAATACCGGCACGATCCGCGAGCTGGGTTACCAGATCTGGGAGCAGAGCCTGGACGCGCTCGTGGCCTGGCGAGCGCAGGGCCTGCATCTGCGGGCCGCCATCAACATTTCGAAACGGCAGCTATTTTCCGAACAATTTGCCTCGCTGCTTGCACAGGACCTGGTCAAACGGAACCTGAAACCGGACGCCATCATTCTCGAGGTGACCGAGAGCGTGGCGCTGCTCGACGTTGCTCATGCTTCCGAACGTCTCGACGACCTGCACAAGCGCGGTTTCCACCTGGCCATCGATGATTTCGGCACGGGCTATTCTGCGCTGTCGCAGCTGCACGAGATGCCGGTCGACGAACTCAAGATCGACATTTCTTTTGTGCGAAGAATCCACGAGCCTTCCGGGTATTCGATGGTGCAGGCCATCATTCATCTGGCCCGGGCGCTCGGCTTGAAGACGATTGCCGAGGGCGTTGAGGACGAGCAGACCGCCGCCTTGCTGACCACGCTGGGTGCCGACTACCTGCAGGGTTATCACTTTGCCAAGCCGATGCCGAAAGGCGAGTTCGAGGCATGGTTGTCGCATACGGCCAGCGCACTGCATGGGCATGACGTCCCCCTGGAACGCTGACACAAGGCGCTCGACCCTGCTGTTGCCGATGCCAGTCAGACGCAGGCGCGCGCGCTGCCTGGCGCCTGATACTCATTAAAGAGTCGTCGCAGCGGTGGTCATCAATTGTTGAAGGAGATTCAACAGCTCATCTCGCAAGGCAAACAGTTCCGCGAGGCGCGCCCGCGCTTCTTCGGACCGGCCAGCATCCACGAGGTCGATCAACTCGCCTCCCAGCACATGAACCTGGTCATGCAGCGGTGCGATGGCGGCGTATTCCTTGAAGATTCCATACCGCCGTCGGCCGTTGCCGGCGTACCACTGGCCAAAACGACATTGCGTGCTGTCGAGTTCAGGTAATTCGGTGGTAGCGTCGTTCACATAGTTGGCTACCGTTTCGACCCATGCCCGGTGATTACTTTCCGCGATGACCAGGGGTAGATCGTCACGAGGCCAACGCACGCCGTCGATGGCACTCCAGGTCGGATCGGGCCGCCAGGTTCGCAGCCACTCATCTACCTCGGCGACTGGCATCGGCGGCGCAATGCCGAAACCTTGCGCCAGTTCGCACCCCATGTTGAGTAGCAAGGTACCGTGCTCCGTCGTCTCCACGCCTTCGGCGACGACTTGACGGTGGAACACCTCGGTCAGACCGATCACGCCCTCGACGATGGCCAGATCGTTGGCATTGACCAGCATGTCGCGCACGAAGGACTGATCGATCTTTAACGTTCTGGCAGGAAGGCTTTTGAGGTAGCTGAGCGACGAATAACCCGTACCGAAGTCGTCCAGCGCGAACGTAACCCCCAGCTTCTTGCACTCGTCGATCAGTTCGGCAACTCGCACTGTATCAGCAAGGGCGGCCGTCTCCACGACCTCAATTTCGAGCTTATCGGCGGGCGCATCGGCATGGATAGAGAGTCGTTGTCGCAGTCGCGCAGCGAAATCGCCATGCTGCAAGTGGCGCGGTGCGACGTTGACGCTGACGGACAAGTCGACGCCACGTCGTTTCCATGTCGCCAGTTGAGTCAGGGCGTTGTCGATCACCCATTCGCCGAGCGCGACGATCAGGTCGTTGTCTTCGATCAGGGGCAGGAACTCCTCCGGCAACAGGATGCCTCTTTCAGGATGGCGCCAGCGCACCAGTGCCTCGAAGCCGATCACCGTTCCCAGCCGCATGTTGACCTTGGGCTGGTAGTAGAGCTCGAACTCGCGGCCTGACAGTCCGTCCTCGATCTGCCGCAGCAGGTGACGGTGGCGCCGCGCGGCATCCTCGACATTCGGGTCGAAGAAGATGAACTTGTTGCGACCAGCCTGTTTCGCTTGATACATCGCCTGGTCGGCATGCCGCAGCAGCAGATCAGGATCTACGTTGTCCTTGGGATAAAGTGCGATGCCGATGCTGGCCGACACCGAAACCACCTGTTGTTTATCTAGCTGGACGGGGGCATTGATGGTCTCGAGTATGCGGCCAAGTGTCGTTTCGTATTCGTCCATGCTCTTCATGCCGGAGAGCAGCAGGACGAATTCATCCCCGCCGATGCGCGCTACAGTATCACCGCCGCGCAAATTCGCGTGTAGTCGCCGGGCGATCTCGACCAGCAGGGCGTCGCCCGCATCGTGCCCCAGCGCGTCATTGACGGGTTTGAAACCGTCCAGGTCAAGAAAACACACCGCAAGCGCCGTGTCGTTGCGTTGTGCCTGGGCGATTGCCTGCTGCAGACGGTCAGCTAACAGAATCCGGTTAGGAATACCGGTCAATGCATCGAAATGCGCGATGCGGTCCAGTTCTTCCTCGCGTTCCTTCGCGTCGGAAATGTCGTACTGGATTCCCTCCCAGAGGGTGTCGCCGGAGTCAAGCAAGGTGGGCGTCGCTTCAAGATGAATCCATCTCACACGCAGCCCGGGACGCAAGCGGCCTTCCCACTGAAAGTCTCCCTGGATCGCCTGCGCAGCATCGAATGACTGCCGGAGATTGTCGACATCCTCGGGATGCACTTGCTCCATCACGGCTGTCGGATTGTCGCGCACTGTGGACTCGTCGAGTTCGATCAGTTCGAGCCAACGCGGACTGACGAAATCTAAATGCATCGTGTCGCCGGGTGATACTCGCAGCTTGAAAACACCTACCGGAATCTGCATGATCAAGTGTTCGAGGTCGCGCGTTGCCTGCCGAACACGTGCTTCCAATTGCGTCTGCGCCTCGGCTAGCCTGTTAGCCATGCTGTTGAAGGCTTGTGCGGTATTGGCAAGCTCGACAATATCTCCGACCGGTGCACGTGCGCCGAGATCGCCCTCGCCAAGGCGGTGCGCGGCATCAGCCAGTTCTGCTACCGGGCGCAACGCATGCCGCAAGGCGAACCTCAGCAGCATGCCGAAAGTGCCGATCGCGATCAGCCAGACCAGAAGCGAGGTCCAAAGACGTTCCCAAATATCTGAAGTCAAAAAGGCGGCGGAAGGTTCGACGACCAGGATGCCGTAGCGGACCCCTCCCGCCTCGACAGGAAAACGCTGCGCCTCGAAGCGGATATCCAGCAGGGTAATGAACCATCCCGGCGCCTGATCGTGCCGCGTCTGTGGCACCCTACCCTCGGTGAGGACCTGGATACCCTCTGGTTCGAGCAGTTGAAGGCGCACGAAATGACCGTGGCGCGCGATGTTGTCGAGCGTTTCCTGGGCGGTGGCCAGATCGCCTACGATCATGGCGCTCTTCAGTAAAGGCACCGCCGCGCTGGCGACATCCTGGGTGTCCGCGGCGGAATGTTCGCTGGCGAGGCGAACATTCCCGCGAATCTCGATCACCAGATGAACGACGAAGGTGGCAAGCATCGCGATCAGGACCAACTGGAACAGGCGATGATGGAGCCGAACGCCCGTCATGGTCCGATCATCCGGTAAATCCGGCGGGCATTGTCATAGTCACGTTCGTCGGCCGCTTCGAAACCCTTGCTCTGGGCGGCCGCAAGTGCTGGAGCGGCGGCTGGGTCGACGTGCATGTCCAGCAGCGCCTGACGCAGCGCCGCCCTCTGGGCAGCCGGAACGCGGGGGTGAATGACGATGGGGAGTTCATAAAACGGCTCGGATACGAAAATTGTCCGGTAAGTCAGGTTTTCGCGCCGGGCATAAGATTCGAGAAAACGAGTGTTGACGGCGGCTGCATCAACCTGGCCCGCTTTCAGTTGAGCGAGAGCGCCTTCCTGATTGCCTGAGAACCGGACATCGACTTCGATGCGCTTTTCATTGATGGCAGACATGGGAACGGCATAGGCAACGAAGGCCGCCGGAGAGGGAAAGGCAACTCTCTTTCCCGCCAGATCGTTCAGAGAACCGACGGGACTGTTCTCGCGTACCACGATGGCACCATGAATCGAACTACCGGCCCAGCGCACCAGTACCCGATACTTGCCGTCGAACTCAGGCATGAAGTTGTGGTTGGTGAATACGAGATCGAATTCCTCGCGCCCCATCATGGCGTCGGTCGCATCCACGGTGGCCCCCATTTTCAGCCGCAGAGGGATGCCCGTTCTGGAGGTCAGATAGGTAAGGATGGGATTCCATCGTTCGGCCGTCTGGATAGAACTTTGCTGGTTAAGGACACCGAATGTCAGCGGCCGGATTCTTACCTCCGCCGGAGAATCCGCCGCTCTTGCCCCGTGTGTAAGGCAATACGCAACAGCAACCGTTAAAAAAAGCAGCAGACGTAGGTGTGGCTGCATGAACGCTTCCTTGCGGCAGATTATCCATGCCGGAACCGCAGCCTTGAATCGGAACTGGAAATGGCGCGGTCGGCAGACGGATCATACGCTTGTTCCCTGGTAGGGTTTTTCGCGAATCTCCCCAGATATCACAGGGCAGGCCAGACTGGATGCCGTCCTGCCGACGCCGACTTTCAGCCCACTCACCTGACGAGCCATACGGGGCAATCGGCAGATCAGTGTCGTCAGTGCAGATGAGAAACTACGCGGCTGGGCAAGTTGTTTGCGGCGTACCTCTCGAACTCATCGAGAGGCAACGGCCGACTGAAGTAATACCCTTGGCAGGTCGGACAACCATTACGCGCCAGGAAGTCGCGCTGTCCCTCGGTCTCTACGCCCTCGGCGATCACCGCTAGTCCAAGGCTGTGTGCCAAGGCCACGATCGTCCGCGCAATCGCAGCATCGTTCGGGTTCGTCAGAATGTCGCGCACAAAAGATTGGTCAATCTTCAACTGATCAAGTGGTAATTGCTTGAGGTAGGACAAGGATGAGTAGCCGGTTCCGAAGTCATCCATCGAGAAGCCAACAGATTGTTCCTTCAAGGCCAGCATCTTGAGGATGATCTCATCGGCGTTTTCGAGCAGCAGACTTTCAGTCAGCTCCAGTTTCAGGCGGTTCGCCACGACCTCGCTGCAATTGAGCAATGCCACGACCTCTTCAACAAAAGTGGGCAAGCTGAACTGGCGAGCGCTGACATTCACCGCCAAGGTAAGGTGGGCGGTATCCCGGGTTTTTGCCCAGGTATCGAGCTGTTTGCACGCTTCTTGTAGCACCCAGTATCCGAGCGGCAGAATTAGCCCGGTCTCTTCGGCAAGAGGGATAAATTCGGCGGGTGAAATCATGCCTTTCTCGGGGTGCAGCCAGCGCAGCAGCACCTCGGCGCCTGTGACGTGATTCTCGGCATCCACCTGGGCTTGATAGTGCAACACGAACTGACCGCGAACAATCGCCTGCCGGAGGTCCGCTTCAAGCGCGGCGCGTCGTTTGACCACCGCCTCCATCTCGGGATCGAAGAACCTTAGCGCATTCCGGCCGGCCTCCTTGGCCCGATACATCGCAGTGTCTGCGCGCTTCATCAACTCATCGATGCCCACCGAGCCGTCATGAAACAACGCGATACCAATGCTCGCCGTGCAGTGGTGACTGCACTTGCTCGCCTCCCCATCGGCCACAGCCGCCTCAAGGATAAATACTTCTGCCAGGGTGTTCAGAAACTTTTCGGCGACCCCTTGGGCCTGTAAAGCAGCACGATCACTTCCGTCAAGATTTTCTATGATGGCAACAAACTCATCGCCGCCCAGTCGCGCGACAGTGTCGACTTCACGCACGCATCCGGACAGCCTAAGGGCAGCCTCTACCAGGAGTCGGTCGCCGACAGCGTGACCCATCGTGTCGTTGAGCGTTTTGAAGTTATCGAGATCGATGATCATCAGGGCGCCATACTGTCCTGTGCGCATGCTGCTGGACAATGCGTGCGAAAGCCGATCAAGCATCAAGCGGCGGTTGGGTAGGCGCGTCAATTGGTCATAAAAGGCCAAATGCCGTATCTCGTCTTCGGCGGCCTTGCGGTGGGTGATATCCGTACAGGTGCCGACATAGTGGCTAACCACGCCGTTCTCGTCCCGAACAGCATTGATCGAGAGCCACTCCGGATAAACCTCGCCGTTCTTTCTGCGGTTCCAGATCTCGCCCTGCCAACTGCCGAATTGGATAATCTGGTCCCACATCGTGCGGTAAAACTCCGGAGCCTGTCGCCCGGATTTCAGGAAACGTGGATTTCTGCCCAGAACCTCGTCGGTGTCATAGCCGGTAATCCTTGAGAAGGACTGGTTGACCTTGATGATGTTGCCGTTCTGATTGGTGATTAACACGCCTTCCATTGCCTCAAAGGCGGTCGCTGCAACGCGCAACTGCTGCTGTACCTGGTGACTGCGGTTGACTTCTGCCCGCAACGCCCGGTTGGTAGTGGTCAAGGAGGCTGCGTTTCGCCCGAGGCGGATATACAAACTATCGAGTGCCTCCAACAGTACTTCAGTCGTCCGTGCTCCATCGGGTGGCTCAGCCACTGTCACAGTTTCGCCTCGGAGACGCTGTACCTTGGCGACCTCGGCGGCTAATTGCCGATCGATACCCAGGATATGCTTGATCAACCACTTGGTGAGAAAGGCCAGCACCTGTCCTGTGACGTCTTGCGCTTCGCTCTCCGCATCCTGCCGGGCCTGAAGTACCTGCTCGACAAAGCGCTGATGGGCTACCCGATGACGCTCAGCATGTTCGGCGGGCACGGCGAACTCTTCCATTAGCTGATCTTCCGTCTGGAAGTGATAAGCGGTGTAGGCGATGAGTTCATCGAACAACTTCAGCAGCAGTTTGTCGCTTGCCTGGCCAGCGTGATGTGACGCCAGTCTGTTGAGTATCTCGACAAGCCGAAGATGCTGGTCATCCACTTCCTTCAGGCCGGTCTGGTAGCCGTCGCTCCAAGGAAAGGCATCACCGTACGTGCGGTTCATGTGCTCATGCAGGCTATAACTAAAGTCGTATTATCGCTCCGGCAGGAATGTGCGGCAATCGCTTTCCAGGGTGACCAGTTCGTGCAGCAGATCCGCCATGCCGGCAGGTCATCGCCTTTCGTTAACCTGGCTAGCGAACCACGCGTGAAGTGCTGCGCGTTCGGCAGGCAGTTCGATGCCGAGTCCCCCGGTGAAGTTGCGCCAGGCGGGCAAGAGGATGTCGGGAACAATGGTCAGGAAGGGAATGCCTTCGGCCATCAGCGCAAGCATTTCGGCGGCCAGGCCGCCGCCGTCGGCTTCTAGCGGGCCGAAGCGGTTGGCGATGGCAAGCTCGGCGCGGGCATCGAGCGCGCGGCGCAGCGCCAGACTGGCCATGGCGAGGCTGGCGGTATCGACGGAACAGGACTCCGAGCCGCTGCCGAGGTTCTGGAATAGTGCATGCTGCGTACCGTCATGCAGGTCGATGAGCATGGCGCCGGTCTTGCCGCCCGGCGGGCGATGCTGAACCAGGCCATGCACGGCATGGCCGGCGTGGATCAGCTCGGCGGCAAATGCGCCGACCAGGATGTCGGCAGCGCGCCGGTCGGCATGGACGATGGCGGCAATGGGGGAGTATCGGGCAGCTGGTTTCATCACGACTTCATCCGATCAGCTTTACGCCCTTGATCTGCGCCCAGACCGCAACGCCGGGCGACCAACGCCGAACAGATCCAGAGTCTTTTCAAAGTCGGCGCTGGCGGGACGGCATGCTGAGCGCCGCATGCCGTAGGTGAGGTTGCCCTGTACCGAAAGATGCGGAAAGCCATACACCCAGCTGCCAATATTCGCTTCGCTGGTAGATTACAGCTTCGTCGAATAGTGATGCTTCGTGGTCGTTAAATGAGCGTTTATTCCCACTCGATGGTACCCGGCGGCTTGCCTGTTACGTCGTACACCACGCGGCTGATACCGCGAATTTCATTGACGATGCGGTTGGAGACGCGTGCCAGTAGCTCGTGCGGCAGTTCGGCCCATTTCGCGGTCATGAAGTCGGAGGTCTGCACGGCGCGCAGCGCGACGACGTAGTCGTAAACGCGGCCATCGCCCATCACGCCGACGCTCTTCACCGGCAGGAACACGGCAAAGGCCTGGCTGGTTTTGTCGTACCAGTCGGCGGCGCGTAGTTCGTCGATGAAGATGGCGTCAGCCTGGCGCAGCAGGTCGGCGAATTCCTTTTTCACCTCGCCGAGGATACGCACACCGAGGCCGGGACCGGGGAAGGGGTGGCGATAGACCATCTCGTGCGGCAGTCCGAGGGCGACGCCCAGTTCGCGCACCTCGTCCTTGAACAGTTCGCGCAGCGGCTCGCAGAGCTGGAGCTTGAGCGTCTCGGGCAGGCCACCGACGTTATGGTGGCTCTTGATGGTGTGGGCTTTCTTGGTCTTCCCGCCGGCGGATTCGATTACGTCGGGGTAGATGGTGCCCTGCGCCAGCCATTTCGCGTTCGGTAGTTTTTTCGCTTCGGCCTGAAACACTTCGACGAATTCGCGACCGATGATCTTGCGCTTTTGTTCGGGATCGGCAACGCCTTGCAGGTGTCCCATGAACTGCACCGTGGCATCGACGTGAATGACCTTGACGCCGAGGTTGCGCGCAAAGGTGTCCATCACCTGTTTGCCTTCATTCAGGCGCAGCAGGCCATTGTCGACAAATACGCAGGTGAGCTGGTCGCCGATGGCTTTGTGAAGCAGCGCGGCGACCACGGAGGAGTCGACACCGCCGGACAATCCAAGAATTACTTCGTCTTTGCCTACCTGGGCGCGGATTTTCGAGATGGCTTCCTCGACGTAGCCGGGCATGTTCCAGTCGCCGCGGCAGCCGCAGATGTCGCGTACGAAGCGGCTGATAATCTCCCGGCCCTTGAGCGTGTGCGTGACTTCGGGGTGGAACTGCACGGCGTAAAAGTGGCGTGCCTCGTCGGCCATCGCGGCGATCGGTGTGGCGTCGTTGCCGCCGATGATCTTGAAGCCGGGCGGTAACTCCGTCACCTTGTCGCCGTGCGACATCCAGACTTCGAGCAGGCCATGTCCCTCGGCGTTGCTGCGATCCTGAATGCCATCGAACAGTTTGGAATGGCCGCGTGCGCGCATTTCGGCGAAGCCAAATTCGCGCTTGGACGAGCTTTCGACCTTGCCGCCCAGTTGTGTTGCCATGGTTTGCATGCCGTAGCAGATGCCCAACACCGGCACGCCGAGCTCGAATACCGCCTGTGGCGCGCGCCAGTCTTCCGCTTCATAGACCGAGTTGGGACCGCCCGACAGGATGATGCCTGTCGGCGCGAACGAACGGACAAAGTCTTCCGTGACATCGAAGGGATGCAACTCGCAATACACCTGCTGCTCGCGCACGCGGCGGGCGATCAGTTGGGTGACCTGGGAACCGAAATCGAGGATGAGGATTTTCTGGTGGGACATGACGTCTGCTCAAGAAAAGAAAGGCGGCCATGGCCGCCTTTTAGAGTTATCGATGTGATTACTCGACGTGATAATTGGGCGCTTCCTTGGTGATCTGCACATCATGCACATGCGATTCACGAATGCCGGCGGAAGTGATCTCGACGAATTCGGCGCGGGCGTGCATCTCGGTGATGGTCGGACAACCGAGGTAGCCCATTGAGGAACGCAGGCCGCCCATCAACTGATGAATGACTGCAGTGACCGGGCCCTTGTAGGGGACGCGGCCCTCAATGCCTTCGGGCACCAACTTCTCAACGTTGGATTCGTTTTCCTGGAAGTAACGATCCGAAGAGCCCTTCTGCATCGCGCCCAGCGAACCCATGCCGCGGTAGGACTTGTACGAGCGGCCCTGGAACAGCACGGTTTCGCCCGGCGCTTCTTCGGTGCCTGCGAACAGGCCGCCGAGCATCACGGCATGGGCGCCGGCCGCGATGGCCTTGGCAATGTCGCCGGAGTAGCGGATGCCGCCGTCGGCGATGAGGGGGATGTCGGTGTTTGCCAGCGCATTGGCGACGCCTTCGACAGCGGATATTTGCGGTACGCCGACGCCGGCAACGATACGCGTGGTGCAAATCGAGCCGGGACCGATGCCCACCTTGACGGCGTCGGCGCCATGATCGGCGAGGGCTTTGGCGGCATTACCGGTGGCGATGTTGCCACCGATCACCTCAATCTGGGGAAAGTTCTTTTTCACCCACTGGACACGCTTGAGCACGCCTTCCGAATGGCCATGTGCCGTATCGACGACGATCACGTCGACGCCGGCCTCGGCCAATGCCGCGACGCGTTCTTCAGTGCCTTCGCCGACGCCCACGGCCGCGCCGACCAGCAAACGACCGAATTCGTCTTTGGCAGCGAGCGGGTGATCGGTCGATTTCTGGATGTCCTTGACGGTCATCAGGCCGCGCAGTTCCCAAGCTTCGTTGATGACCAGCACGCGTTCGAGGCGGTGCTTGTGCATCAATCCCTTGGCTTCTTCGAGACTGGCGCCTTCCTTCACGGTAACGAGTTTGTCTCGTGGCGTCATGATATTGCCGACCACCTCGTCGTAGCGTGTTTCGAAGCGCAGGTCGCGGTTGGTGACGATGCCGACTACCTTGCCGTTATCGACCACCGGCAGGCCGGAGATCTTGTGCAAACGGGTCAGGGCGAGCACTTCGCGAACTGTCATCGTCGGGGGGATGGTGATCGGGTCTTTCAGAACGCCGGATTCGTGGCGCTTGACCTTGGCCACTTCGGCGGCCTGCGCCGCGGGTTCGAGATTCTTGTGAACAATGCCGATGCCGCCTTCCTGAGCCAGGGCGATCGCCAGACGCGCCTCGGTCACGGTGTCCATCGCCGCAGAGATGAGCGGCATGTTCAGCCGAATCTTGCGGGTCAGGCGTGTAGCCAGAGAAACGTCGCGGGGAAGGATCGCCGAATGGGCGGGAACCAGGAGAACGTCGTCGAAGGTCAGGGCCTTCTTGAGGAGTCGCATGCTGTTATCCTTGTATCCAAAAACGTATTATACGGATGCTGATAATCACCGGCAAATCACTTCTCGTGCGAGGCCCTTCCATGCGCAAAGATCATTTTCCTCTTCCGTTATTGTTTTTCGTCGCCATGCTGGGGCTTGCGGCGGCGGCCCAAGCTCAAACCTATTCTTGGAAGGACGCGAATGGGAAAGTCCATTATGGCGACCGGCCGCCCACCGAAAAACAGGTCGAAGCGCGCAAACTCCAGGCTGCACCGGTCGAGACCAGCGATGCGGCGATTGCCCGTAAGACTGCAGCAGAGAAGCAATTCGAACAGCGCGACAAACAGGCGAGCAAGCAGTCTGAAGCCGGCAAGGCTGCCGAAGAGGCGGCCAGGGAGCGCGACCGTGCCGAGAACTGCAAGCGTGCCCGATCCGCGCTGGCTGGGCTGGAATCCGGTCATATCCGCTTCGGGCTGAACGACCGGGGCGAACGCATTGCGCTGGACGGCATGGCCCGCGACTCGGAATTGAACAGGGCGAAGAAGTCGGTAGCGGAATTGTGCAAACCGCCAGCGGCGAAGTAGTTATTCTTCGCCAGTCTCCGCTGCACCGCCGCCTTTTTTCATGACCTTGCCCTCGGCGGCGCGCTGCTTGCGCACTTCTTTCGGATCGGCAATCAGAGGACGGTAAATTTCCACGCGATCACGGTCACGCAGGAGGGTGTCGGGCTTGGCCAGCTTGCTGTAGATGCCGAACTTGCCTTTGACCAGATCGATATCCGGATGCTTGGCCGCCAGGCCGGAAGCTTCGACAGCCTGTTTGAGCGTTGCGCCGGCGGCCAGAGAGAGGGGAATCACGTCCTGCCGTTCGGCGCGGGCATAGACGACTTCAATATGGATGGTTTCAGCCATGGAGTTGTTGAGCGCGTTTGACGAAGGAGTCGACAAAGGTGCCGACGATGTGCCCGAACACCGGCCCGAGCGCTTTTTCCAGGAGTTTGCTGGAGAATTCGTAGTTGAGGTGAAACTCCACCTTGCACCCGGTATCGCCCAGCCGGGTGAAACGCCAACTGCCATCGAGGCGGCGGAAAGGGCCTTCGCGAAAGACGAGTTTCATCAGATGCGGCGGTTCCTTGGTGTTCTCGGTGGCGAAGTGGGCCTTGATGCCGCGATAGTGGATGTGGATGCGCGCCGCCGTCGTGTCGGCCGTGCGCCCCAGCACATCCACGCCGCCGCACCAGGGAAGGAATTTGGGATAGTCCTCGACATGATCGACCAGCGCGAACATCTGCTCGGGGGAGCGCATGATCAATACGGACTTGTCGACACTCGCCATCGGGAAGTTCAGGAAGAAGTGAGAATGACAGAAAGAGGGCGTGGGGCTGCTTTAGAATGCCTCGATTCTAGCGCTCCGCCCTTCATGCCTCCACGCCCCGCACCATGAGCATTGTCGAAAACAAAAAAGCCTTCCACGATTATTTCGTCGAGGAAAGATTCGAGGCAGGTCTCGTGCTCGAAGGCTGGGAGGTGAAGTCGATTCGCGCCGGCCGGGTGCAGCTCAAGGAGGCCTACGTCATCGTCAAGGATGGTGAAGTCTGGCTGCTGGGTTGTCACATCAGCCCGATGACCACCGCTTCGACACATATCAAGCCAGACCCGGTGCGGACACGCAAATTGCTGCTCCACGAGCGCGAAATTGCCAAGCTGATCGGCAAGGTCGAGCGCGCCGGCTATGCCTTGGTGCCGCTCAACATGCACTTCGGCAAGGGCCGCGTCAAACTCGAAATCGGCTTGGCCAAGGGCAAGAAGCAATACGACAAGCGAGAGAGTGAGAAAGAGAAGGATTGGGAGCGCGAGAAGGCCCGCCTGATGCGTGACAAGGTCTAGGCGACGCGCTGTGAGTCCGACCACCATCCTCTGGCTGATCGCCGGTAGCCTGATGCTGCAGCCCCTGTCGACCGATCTTTATCTGGCCTCGCTGCCGCATCTGGCGGTCGATTTTGCCGTCACGCCGGCGGCAGTCCAGCAAACCCTCTCGCTGTTCGTGATCGGTTTTGGCGTTGCGCAACTGATCAGTGGCCCGTTGTCGGATCGTCATGGACGCCGCCCGGTGCTGTTGTGGGGGCTGGTCATCTATATCGTCGCCAGCCTTGCCTGTGCCGTGGCGCCGACTCTTGATCTGCTGGTGATTGCACGTTTCGTGCAGGCCATCGGTTGTTGCACCGCCGCCGTCGTGGCGCGCGCCATGGTGCGCGATGCCTTCGAACCGGCCGAGGGAGCGCGCATGCTGGCCAAGGCCAGTTCGCTGCTGGCCCTGGCGCCGTTGTTCGGGCCGGTGCTCGGCGGTTATCTGCAGGTGTGGTTCGGCTGGCGGGCCGCCTTCGTATTCCATACCCTGTTCGCTATCGCCCTGCTGGCGACCACGGCGCGGCTGTTCCGTGAGACCAACTTGCACCTGAATCCCGACGCGACGCGACTTGACCGCCTGTTCGCCACCTACTGCCGTATTGCCAGCGCCGACTTCTTCTGGGCCTGGATGTTGCCGGGAGCGCTGTCGTATGCGGCTATCTTTACCTTCATCTCAGGCTCCTCCTTCGTCCTGATTAATATCCTTGGCGTACCGACACACTACTACGGCTACTGCTTTGCCTTCGGGGTGTCGGGTTACTTGCTCGGTACCATCGTTTGCCGGCGGCTGTTGGCGACATGGGGCTTGCCCCGCGCGCTGATGGCCGGTGCGAGCCTGTCGCTGTTTTCCGGGCTACTGTTTGCCGTGCTTGTATTGGGCGGTTTGCACCACTGGTCGGTGGTACTGCTCTGCCTGTTTCTCACCATGGGGGCACACGGTGTTAACTTTCCCTGCGCCCAAACTGGCGCCGTGGCGCCGTTTCCGCGTGAAGCGGGTGCGGCGGCCGGGCTGCTGGGTTTTTTTACCATGGTGGTGGCGCTCGTCACCGGCACCTGGGTTGGCTTCAGCCATAACGGAACGCTGGTGCCGCTGGCGCTCACCTCGGCGGTCATTGGCGTGCTGCTGTTTGGTAGCGCCTGGGCGCTGCGGCGGCAGCGCGCCGCGACGGTCTAACTCTTCCGGCCGAGCACCGAGCGGATCGTTTCCTGCAGATCGCCGGGGATCAGGATGGTCTTGGCGTTCGACGAATTGGCCAGATGCGTCATGGCCATGATGTACTTCTCGCCCAGCATGTAACGCATCGGCCCCTCTTGATCGCCAATGGCGGTCGTAACGCGCGTGATCGCCTCGGCACTCGCTTCGGCCAGCGTCACCTGGGCGGTGGCGTCGCGCTTGGCGGATTCCAGGCGTGCCTCGGCCTGCAGAATCATCGACTGCTTTTCCCCTTCTGCACGCGTAATCATGGCCTTGCGCTCGCGTTCGGCAGAGGCCTGCATTTCCATCGCCTTCTGCATTGACATCGACGGCTTGATGTCCTGAATCTCGACTGACTTGACGGTCAAGCCCCAGTCGATCGCCTCATCGGCAATCGACTCACGCAAGCGCGCCTTGATCATGTCGCGGTTCGAGAGGGCTTCGTCGAGCTGCATCTCGCCGATGATCGAGCGCAGCGTGGTCATGATCATGTTGCGGATTGCCTCGGAGAAATCGGTCACGCCGTATACCGCCTTGATCGGGTCGGTAATCTTGATGAAGGCGATGGCATTGGTGACGATGACCGCGTTGTCCTTGGTGATCACCTCCTGTTCCTGCACATCCAGGATGATGTCCTTGGTGACGAGCTTGTAGGCCACATTGTCGAGGTAGGGGATGATGATATTGAGGCCGGGCAGCAGCGTGCCGTGATATTTGCCCAGCCGCTCGACAATCCACTCCTCGCCCTGCGGCACGATACGGATGCCCTTGGCCAGCGTGACACCGGCGAAGACCAGCAACGCAACAACGAAAATCAGCATTTCGGACATGATCAGACCCTCCCTACCTTGAGAAAACTGCCTTCAACATCGAGCACCTTGACGCGCTCGCCACTTTTGATCGCTTCGTCGGCGATGCACTCCCAGACATCGTCACCGAGCAGCGGCTTCTGGAAACGCACCTGACCTTTATCGAAAGGCGCGACCTCGCGCACCAGCAGGCCGATTTCGCCGACGACGTTGGCGTTCGCCATGCCGATGCGCGTCTTGTGCATGTTTGGTTTGAACACCTTGAACCAGGCCGCCACTAAAGCCAGCGAAATCGCCAGCCAGACCGCCAGGGAAGCGGTGAGTCCGGGGGAAACGAGGGCGACAAGCAGGGCGACGCAGAGTGCGCCCACCCCGAACCAGACCAACACGAACGAAGGGATCGCCAGTTCCGCTACGATCAGGACGAGGCCGCCCACCGCCCAATGCCACCATGCCAGTTCCATCGCTTCCTCCTCAATCATGCCGTACTGCCAGCGCCGACTTTACCGGAATTCTTGTGTGCGAGTATTGCGTCCAGATGCGGAGCGTTAAATGGTCAGATCGACGAATGAAAACGAACGAGCGTCGAACAAACCCCGGTCGGACAGTTTTAATTCCGGAATGACCAGCAGGGCCATGAAGGAAAGCGTCATGAAGGGCGCGCGCAGGGTTGCGCCCAGTGCATGGGCGCGACGGTCGAGCGCGGCGTAGCGGCTGGCCACGCTGTCGCCGTCGCCGTCGCTCATCAGCCCGGCTACCGGCAAGGCGAGCAGTGATACGGCGCCGTTATCGGCAACGGCAATCCCGCCCCGGCTGGCGACGACGGCATTGATGGCAGCGACCAGGTCGTCGAGATCGGCGCCAACGGCGACGATATTGTGGGAATCATGTGCCACGCTGGAAGCCAGCGCGCCGCGCTGCAGGCCGAAACCTTTGACGAAGGCGAGCGCCGGGGGCGATGGCTGATAGCGGTTCATGACCAGCAGCAGGGCAAGATCGCTCGTCGGGTCGGGTGCAAGTCGACCGGCGAAGCCATGCGGACGAGCACTGCTGGCGCGGGTGAGCAGTTCGCCGTCGCACACTTCGATGACGCGGACCGGTCGCCCGCTATCTGCAATCTCAAGATCGCTGCGATCGATGGGTCGGGCATGCCAGACATTGCGGGTCGCCACGGCAACGCTTGGTAACAGTGATGTCCCCGATTCCGCGGCTTTCACCCCTGCCAGCCAGGTTGCCCGATGCTGAAAATCGGTCAGATCGGCCACCAGTACGGCATCGAAGGGATCGCCCAAACGCAGTTGGCCGACCGCCAGGCGGTAGTGGGTGATCGGGTTCAGACAGGCCACCGTGAGCACATCGAACAGATCGTGACCGGCCGCCAGGGCACGCGCCGCCAGGCGGTCGATGTGCCCGGCAGCCAGGTCGTCGGGATGCTTGTCGTCGCTGCAGAACATCAACTGGCCAGGATGGGTGTCGATCAGCGGGTGCAAGGTTTCGAAATCGCGTGCCGCCGAGCCCTCGCGGATCAGAATGTGCATGCCGGCAGCCAACTTTTCCTGTGCTTCAACGAGGTTTGCGCATTCGTGGTCGGTACTGATGCCTGCAGTGGCATAGCGAACCGCCGCATCCCCGCGTAAGCCCGGCGCATGACCATCCACCGGCAGGCCGCGCACTCGGGCGGCGGCGATCTTCGCCAGCACCTCGGCGTCGCCCGCCAGTACGCCGGGGAAGTTCATCATCTCGGACAGATAACCGATGCCCGGCGTATCCAGCAGCCGCTCGACCGCTGCGACATCCAGCGTTGCCCCGGCGGTCTCGAACGGGGTGGCCGGCACGCAGGCCGGGGCGCCGAAGAGGAAGTGAAAGGGTGTGGCAGCGGCGTTGTCCAGCATGAAGTGCACGCCCGCTTCACCCAGTACATTGGCGATCTCATGTGGATCGCTGACGGCCGCCACCGTGCCATGCCGAACCGCTAGCCGGGCGAATTCGCTCGGAACCAGCATCGAAGATTCGACATGCACATGAGCGTCGATGAAACCGGGTAGCAGATACGGGAGTTCGGGCTTTGCATCGCCCAGCACGTCGATTGAGACGATCAATCCTGAGTGCCAACGCACGCGGGCGTGCCGGACTGATCGAGCCGGGATGTCGACCAGGTTTGCTGCGAGGGTTCCGTTGTTATCGTTGATGGTCCGCAACTTATGCTCCCGACAATTTTGTCTGCAACCAGTGTGGAAAGTCAGCCCAGGGCAGGGCCGTATGGCCGCCCGGCAAACTGCGCCGGCTTTCCGTGCGGCAGACCAGCAGCCCTGTTGCATGGGCTTCTGCGCCGGCGGCAGTGATGAAGCGATCAAGCGGTTGCACGTGGCCGGCATGCGGCGATGCGGTCATTTTGATTTCCACCGCTTGAAGCTTTCCGTCGATGACGATCAGCAGATCGACTTCCAGGCCGTCGTGGGACCGCCAGAAAAACACATCCGGCTTGCGTCCCTGCGCCATGAATGTCTTCACCGTCTCGATGACTATCCAGCCCTCCAGCAGCGCACCGCCCAGCGGACCGGCCAGGGCGGCGGCAGCGTCTGGCTGGCGTGTCAGCAGCGACGCCAGCGCAGGATCGAAGAAGTAGAGTTTGGGCGACTTGATCACCCTTTTGCCGTAGTTGCGAAACCAGGGCGGCAGAAAAAACGCCAGGTAGGAAGCCTCCAGCACGCTGCCCCAGGATTTCACGGTCGGCTGGCTGATGCCCAGTTCGCGCGACAGATCTGCCGCATGAAACTCCTGCGCGTGCCGAGCCGCTGCCAGCGACAAAAAGTGCTGAAAACTGTGCAGGTCGGGAATGGCGCGTATCTGGCGTACATCACGTTCGATATAGGTGGCGATGTAACTGCGCAGCCAAAGATCGCGCCGCTCCGGGTAAAGCGCCGGGATGGGGTAGCTGCCATTCCATAGCGTTGTCTCAATCCTTTCGCGCGGATACTCGACATGGGAGAACGGTGGCAATTCGAGAAGCGCCACACGTCCGGCCAGTGACTCGCTGACATCGCGCATCAGACCGAATTGCTGTGAGCCTGTCAGCAACCAGTGGCCGCACCGCTCGGGCGCGGCATCGATACGCATCTTCAGATGTGGCAACAGGCCGGGTACATACTGGATTTCGTCGAATATCACCGGGCGATCAGCAAAACGTCCAAGAAAACCGGCTGGGTCAACGGTGGCAAAGTCGCGCTCCAGCGGATCGTCGAAGCTCACATAGTCGATCTGCTCGCCCGCCTCGTGACGCAGGAAAGTGGTTTTCCCCGATTGACGCGGACCAGTCAGCAATACGGCCGGAAACCCGGCGATTGCCTTGCGTAAAGTGGCGGCAAGTTGGCGCTGGAAGTACATATGACGATAATAAAATCAGATATTACTATTGTCAAAGCGCTTGGGCTGAGGTCGCTTCCGCCAAGTATTGCTATTGCGCCTGCGACTGAACTTTCCCGTAAGCCTCCAGCAAACTGCGGTGCAACGCACTTTCCTGGAAGTTTGCACCCAAGGTCTGCGAGGCGAAAAAGGGGTGTCGGCCCTCGATCAAGTCTCGTGCGGCTGCCACGGTATCGGCATCGAACAGCAGGGGAAGTGCTCTGGTGCAATCCACTTCATTCTCTTCGAGTTGCAGCAAGCTGTCGATGCATTGATAGACGCGGCGGCGTACAGGGTTGAGTTGTTCAAAGTGGATGATCCATTCGAGTCCTTCGCGGGTCCGGGCGGCATCGCCGCAGGAGAGTGCCAGCAGGGCTTTCAGTTCGCCGATGCGGAGGTCGTCCCACAGGGTGCCGGGATCGGCGGCGAGGCCGATCAGTTCGCGCACCAGGCGCTGGTCGTCGAATTCGGCCGCGTCGAGCGTCTCCAGAAGTGCGGCGCAGCCGGCGGCGTCGAGGTGCGGCAAACTGAGTACGGCGGAACGCAGGTCATTGCCGCGGCTGTTGTTTTCCCATTCGAGGTCGTCGACCGGGTAGATCTCGGATAGGCCCGGCACGAGGATGCGGCAGGTGTAAACGCCCAGTTGGGTGAATTCCGCGCAATAGATGTCGTGGCCGAGCGCATGGATGCAGTCGGCCAGCCATTGCGCGTCGTGGCGGGTGTCGGCTTCCGGAGTGCTGAAATCCCAGTCGTGGAAATCGAAATCCGGCGTCTCGGCAAGGAAGTTCCAATGCACGATGCCGCTCGAATCGACAAAATGAATTTCCAGATTCGGGGTGCTGGCGATTTCGTCAAGATCGAAGCCCGGCGGCGGAAAACCTTCGAGCGCGTCGAGCGCACGTCCTTGCAGCAGTTCTGTCAGCGCGCGTTCGAGGGCAATCTCACAGCGCGGATGGGCGCCGAAGCTGACATAACAGCCCTGATCGCTCGGGTTAAGCAGGGTGACATTCATCACCGGGAATTGCCCGCCCAGCGAAGCATCCTTGACGAGAATGCCGAAACCGGCGGCGCGCAATGCGGTGATGCCGGCGGCAATGTGCGGATAGCGCGCAATAGCCGCTTCCGGTACGTCGGGCAGGCACAGCCCCTCGGCGATGACGGTGAATTTGACATGCCGTTCAAGGATTTCCGATAGCGCCTGCGTACGCGCCTCGGTCGGTGAATTGCCGGCCGACATGCCGTTGCTGACGTACAGGTTGCCGATGATATTGACGGGAAACCAGACTGTCTGGCCGTCGCGCAGGCGCGTGTAGGGCAGGGCGCAGAGGCCGCGCGCCGCGTTGCCCGAGTTGAGGTCGACCAGCGCGCGCGCCGGAATGCTGTTGTCGGGGTTGTAGAACCCCTGCAATTCCGGGGTCAGTAAAGCTTTTGGCCACTTGCGGTTTTTCGGCAGCGGGAACCAGCGTTCGCGCGGGTCGTGGACGAAGTCGCGGTTGGCAATCTCCTCTCCCAGAAAGTAGTGCGTCCAGAAGTAGCGCGTCGAGAGGCGTTCGAAGAATTCGCCCAGCGCGCTGGCGCGGCAGGCCAGTTGCGTAGCGCCCTTGCCGTTGGAAAACAGCAGGGGACAGTCGCGGTCGCGCAGGTGCACCGACCAGATGCCCTCGGCCGGATTGAGCCAGGATTTTTCTTCGACATGGAAACCGATCTGCGCCAGACGTTCCTGCAGGAAGGCGATAGAGGTTTCGAGCGCGGCATCTTTGCCGGCGATTCGGGTTTCGGGATGCATGGGCGTGAAGTAAGGAGTAGGGTGGGCGGGTTGAATCTTACACAGCCGTAGCCATGTATCCTCCTCGCCTTACGGGAGGAATCATGCAGGAAGCGCAAATCGAAGCAAAAAACGAACTGGAACAGAAGCTGCTCGCCGCGATTGATGGCGCTTTGCCGCCCGAAGATTTCATGCGGGAATTGCTGGAACAGCAGGTCTTCGTTCCGATCAAGGACGACAAGGACAGCGGAATCAAGGGGTTTCAACATACCACCAAGGCGACGCCGCTGGTCATTCAGGACGAAGCCGGGAGCAACATCCTGGTGCTGTTCACCAGCCCCGAACGGGCGCGCGATTTTCTTGCCGATGTGCCGGGCTACAGCGGAGGATTATTGGCGGATTTCGCCTGGATCGTCGAGCGCATGGACCCCGGTTTCGCCATTGCCGTGAACCCGGGACTCGAACTCGGCATGGATATCGAACCCGAGCACGTCACCCAGATGCTCGCCCTGCTGGCGGCGCGCCAGAAGAAGAACTGATGAAGCCTGCCTATGTTCGCCCGCTCGATCTGAAGCAGGGCTGCGTCGACATGACGCATGGGGCTGGCGGGCGTGCTATGGCGCAGTTGATTTCCGAGTTGTTCACCAGGCATCTGGACAACGAGTACCTCGGCCAGGGCAACGACGGTGCCGTATTACCAGCGCCGAGTTTCGGAGAAAGGCTGGTGATGGCGACCGACAGCCACGTCGTCTCGCCGCTGTTCTTTCCCGGCGGCGATATCGGCTGTCTGGCGGTGCATGGCACGATCAACGACGTCGCCGTGATGGGCGCCAAGCCGCTCTATCTGTCGGCCGGGTTTATCCTCGAAGAGGGCTTCCCGCTCGCCGATCTGGCGCGCATCGTCGCGTCGATGGCGCAGGCGGCGAAGGCGGCCGGCGTACCGGTCGTCACCGGCGACACCAAAGTGGTCGAGCGCGGCAAGGGCGACGGCGTGTTCATCACCACCACCGGGGTGGGCGTACTGCCCGAAGGGCGCGACATCGGCGGCGCGCGGGCGCGCCCCGGCGATGCGATCCTTGTTTCCGGCACGCTCGGCGATCATGGCGTGGCGATCATGAGTCAACGTGAAAACCTCAGCTTCGATGCGCCGATCGTTTCTGATACCGCCGCGCTGCACGGCCTGATTGCGGAATTGCTGGCCACCGGTGCCGATATTCGCGTGCTGCGCGACCCAACGCGCGGCGGACTAGCCGCCACGCTCAACGAGATCGCCACCCAATCGGGCGTCGGCATGATGCTGGACGAAAAGGCGATTCCGGTACACCCGGTGGTGAGCGCCGCCTGCGAATTTCTCGGCCTCGACCCGCTCTATGTCGCCAACGAAGGCAAGCTGATCTGCATCTGCGCCGCCGTCGATGCCGAGCGCGTGCTAGCCGTCATGCGCGCCCACCCGCTCGGCGCCAACGCGGCGCAGATCGGCACGGTCACCGTCGACGACCACCATTTCGTGCAACTCACCACCACGCTCGGCGGCCGGAGAATCGTCGATTGGCTGGCTGGGGATCAGTTGCCGCGTATTTGCTGAGCTTTGGGGAATGCGGGTGGTTGGATTTCGCGTGATCGTCACTGTGATCTTTCCGCCTTGGTGTTTGGCGACGAACCGCTGCTGGGCGCCGTGCCGATGGAGATGATGGATCTGGTCTTGCACCCGGCCACGCAAACCCTCACGGTCAATCCCGAAAGTCCCTTTCTGCCGTTCGCGTTGGCCAAGTGACAACCCGGTGGGGGTGGTAGTACATTTGGGAAGCAAACCATTATTGACATAAAGTCATCTTTACGTCGATAATGGTTTTACCATGCCAAGCAAAGCTCCCCTTGCATTTCCGTCGGAAGCCAAGTTGTTGGCCAATCTCGGCGAGCGCTTGCGCCTCGCCCGATTGCGCCGCCGACTGACGGCCGTGGTCGTCGCCGAACGTGCCAACCTCTCCCGGCCAACGCTCGCCAAGGTAGAGCGAGGCGACCCCTCGGTGACTCTGGGTACTTACTTGCGCATCCTTGCCATCTACGGACTGGAAAACGATCTCTC
>CAZAWN010000013.1:0-29675 GCA_964488825.1 uncultured Methyloversatilis sp.
TCTGGGTTTTTGATCCCGTCGTCGGCTTTGGCGGCTGGAGATGGCCTCGACTTGTCTGTCGGGGTTTACAGACGAGAAGCAGCAAGAGACTGGTAGCTGACGATCCGTCCAGGCGGGTCGATGACGGCAGTCGCCTTGAAGCAGTCGATCCAATAGAATTGATTCGCGGGTAATTCGTGGAGAGATCGGATGCAACTTCAACGCAGTTTGATGCTGCTTGCTTCAGCAGTTGTCTTTTCTGGCGCGTGCCTTGCGGATGTAAAGCAGGTTATCCCGAAAAATATGAACGAAAAGGTAGAGATGATCTCTACCGGCTCAGGTCTATTCAGTCTCGAGTTGGAGACAACGTTGTATGTCCCGCCCGGCACCGGCCCATTCCCATTGGTTGTCATCAACCACGGAAAGGCATTCGGGAACCCCAGATTTGATCCGCGTGCGCGCTATCCGGTGATCAGTCGCGAATTTCTGAAACGGGGTTACCTGGTTGCAATCCCGATGCGCTCAGGCTACTCGAAGTCTGGTGGCTCAAACATCGACTCTGGATGCAATACGGAAAGCAATGGATACCTGCAAGCCAAGGATATTTTCGCCGCCTTGGGGAAGTTGCTGGAGCGACCTGATGTCGACAAGAATCGCGTTCTCCTCGTCGGCCAATCGTATGGGGGCATTGCTTCGATAGCTGCAGGTACTAGCAATCCTCCTGCGGTGAAAGGGATCATCAATTTTGCAGGAGGGATCAAGCGAACCGAGATGACTTGCAGATGGGAGCAAGCCCTCATTGATGCATTTGCTGCCTATGGCAAAGAATCCAGATTACCCACCCTGTGGTTCTACGGTGACAATGACAGCTACTGGGGCGCTGAGTTACCCAAAAAAATGCATGCAGCCTACTTGACTGCAGGCGGTAAGGCTCAACTTGTGTCTTATGGCGTTTTCAGCGATGGTGACGCCCACAATATGATGAGCAGTGCCAGAGGAGTAAGCATCTGGCTGCCTGAAACCGAAAAGTTCCTCCGCGAAATCGGTATGCCGACCAAAGAGGTTTTTGAGATAGAGATAACACCACGTCCTCCCAAGACCAGCTTTGCTGAATTGTCTGATGTTGCGGCTGTTCCGTATCTAGACAACAACCGGCGTGAGAGCTATAGAAAGTTTCTTTCTCAGCCCTATCCTCGTGCTTTCGCTATTGCTAAAACGGGAAATGTTGGTTGGGCTTTTGAGGGAGTTGATCCCCTAGACAGGGCGCTATCAAATTGTGAGAGCTATGCCAAAACAACCTGCACCCTGTATGCAGTTGATGATGACGTTGTTTGGGATGCTTCGGTAAGTAAATAGCTCGGGTATTTACTGTCCACGTCCCCCAAGGAGATCAGCATGCATGATGTTTGCCCGAATACCGACCCACGCGCTCGCTACAGGAGTCTGCGATGAATTGGCGGCGGGGGCTACTCGCTTGCCTGTGCCTGCTGACGACTCAGATGGCATCCGCTGATGCCGTGCAACCTGGTGCGCCGGCGCCGGATTTCGCGCTGCAGGATGGCGAGGGGAAACTGCGCAAGCTGGCCGACTGGCGCGGGCAGTGGCTGGTGTTGTATTTCTACCCGAAGAACGATACGCCTGGCTGCACTGTCGAGGCGCAGGGGTTCCGCGACAAGCAAGCCGAGTTCGCGGCTCTGGGGGCGCAGGTAGCGGGCGTCAGCCTCGACGATGCGGCTTCGCATCAGTCCTTTGCCAGGACGCAGCGCTTGAACTTTCCGCTGCTGGTGGACGAAGACGGCAAGACGTCGCGTAGCTACGGCGCGCTGACCAACCTCGCCATCGTGAAGTTCGCCAAACGCCATACTTTCCTGATCGACCCGGACGGCCGCATCGCCAAGGTCTACCGCGATGTGGAACCGGCCCGTCACGCGGCCGAACTGCTCGCCGACATCCGCTTCTTCAAGCGCAACTGACTGATCAGCCGGCAGAGTTCGCCCTGCCTTACGCGCATCGGCGAAGTTATCCGTTGCCAATTCGATTCCGCTTGACGATATTGGTTACGCTATTCATAATCCGCTCTGTTTCCGCAAGCCGCCAGAAAAGGACCCCGCTCCATGTCAGAGAAAAAATTCGCCTCGGTCGCCGACCTCGAGGAAAAGCAGACCACTTTCGCCCAGCTTTCCGCGCACTGCTGGGCCTACACCGCTGAGGGCGACCCCAACACCGGCGTAATCGTGACTGATGAGGCCGTGCTGATTTGCGACACGCTGGCGACGCCGGCGATGGCGCAGCGACTGATCGCCGAGATTCGCAAGATCAGCCGGGCGCCGATCAAGTATGTGGTGCTGTCGCACTACCACGCGGTGCGCGTGCTCGGCGCTTCCGCCTACCGCGCCGAGGGCATGCAGGAGATCGTCGCCAGCCGCGGCACCTGGGAGCTGATCGTCGAGCGCGGCGCGCAGGACATGCAGTCGGAGTACGAACGCTTCCCGCGCCTGTTCCAGAATTTTGAATCGGTGCCGGGCCTGACCTGGCCGACGCTGGTGTTCGACGAGCGCATTACCCTCCATCTGGGCGATCTGGAAGTGCACATCATGCATCCCGGCGCGGGCCATACCAAGGGCGACACGGTCGTCTGGGTGCCCGCCGAGAAGGTACTGTTCTCCGGCGACCTGGTGGAATTCGGTGCAGCCTGCTACACCGGCGACGCGCAACTGGCGGAATGGCCGGCGACGCTGGACACGCTGGCCGCCCTCGGCGCGGAAAAGCTGGTGCCCGGCCGCGGCCCGGCCCTGGAAACGCCGCAACGGGTGGCCGAAGGACTGGCCTACACGCGCGATTTCGTCACCACCTTGCTGTCCTGCGCGCAGGAGGCCGTGGCGCAGGGCATGAATCTCCACCAGGCGATGGCGCATACGCGCCAGGCGATGGACCCGAAATTCGGCAGCGTGTTCATCTACGAGCACTGCCTGCCCTTCGACGTGACGCGGGCGGTGGACGAAGCCTCCGGCCTCCGGCATCCGCGCATCTGGACGGCCGAACGCGACAAGGAAATGTGGCACGCCCTGCAGGCGGCCTGACCATCGACAAGCGCAGAGGAGCGGGACGATGCTGAAGACTTACCGCTATCCGAAATACGACTATGCGTCGCCGCCCGAGCAGCAGGCCGGCGCGGTCGGTCATCACCCGCTGGTGGTGGTCGGCGCCGGGCCGGTGGGGCTGGCCGCCGCCATCGAGCTGGCGCAGTCCGGCGTCCCGGTGGTGCTGCTCGATGACGACGACACGGTGTCGATCGGCTCGCGCGGCGTCTGCTACGCCAAGCGCGCGCTGGAAGTACTCGACCGCCTTGGCGTCGGCGACGCCTGCGTGGCCAAGGGCGTGTCGTGGAACGTCGGCCGCACTTTCTTCCGCGAGGAGGAGGTGTACAACTTCAACCTGCTGCCGCAGCCCGACCACAAGCGGCCGGGCATGATCAACCTGCAACAGTATTACCTCGAAGAATTTCTCGTCAAACGCGCTCAAGAGTTGCCCAACCTCTCACTGCGCTTCAAAAACCGCGTCGTTTCGGTGACGCCGCGTGGCGATGGCGCGACCTTGCAGGTGGAAACCCCGGACGGCATCTACATGATCGAGGCCGACTGGCTGATTGTCGCCGACGGGGCGAAGAGCGGCATCCGGCGCATGATGAACCTCGACATCGAAGGCAAGATTTTCATGGATCGCTTCCTGATCGCCGACGTGATCATGAAGGCCGACTTTCCGGCCGAGCGCTGGTTCTGGTTCGACCCGCCCTTCCACCCCGGCCAGTCGGTGCTGTTGCACCGCCAGACCGACAACGTCTACCGCATCGACTTCCAGCTCGGCTGGCAGGCCGACCCCGAAGAGGAGAAGAAGCCGGAAAACGTCATCCCGCGCATCCGGGCGATGCTCGGCGACGAGCGCGAGTTCGAACTCGAATGGGTGAGCGTGTATACCTTCCAGTGCCGGCGCATGGCGCAGTTCCGCCACGGCCGCGTGCTGTTCGTCGGCGACGCCGCCCACCAGGTTTCCCCTTTCGGGGCGCGCGGCGCCAACTCGGGCATCCAGGACAGCGACAACCTGTGCTGGAAGCTCAAGCTGGTGATGGACGGCCAGGCGCCCGAGCGCCTGCTCGACAGTTACTCCGAGGAACGCTGCTTCGCCGCCGACGAGAATCTGATGAACTCGACGCGCTCGACCGACTTCATCACGCCGAAGAGCAAGACTTCGCTGACCTTCCGCAACGCCGTGCTGACCCTGGCGCGCGAGCACGCCTTCGCCCGCGCGCTGGTGAATTCGGGCCGCCTGTCGGTGCCGAGTTTCCTCGTCGACTCTCGCCTCAACACACCGGACAGCGAAACCTTTGCCGGCGACATGCTGCCCGGCGCGCCGATGGACGACGCACCGGTCGGAGTGGAAGGACGGGACGGCTGGCTGCTCGACCAGGTCGGCAAGCGTTTCGTCGCCTTGCTCTACGTCGCCGATCCCGCGAAAGTCGGCGCTGGCGTGACGGCAGCGGCGCGGGAATTGGCCGCACTGAGCATCCCCGTCGAGCTGCTGATCGTCTCGCCCAAGGGCGGCAGCATCGACGGACTGCGCGTGCTGGAGGACTCCAGCGGCCGCTTCGCCGAACGCTACGATGCCGCGCCCGGGACGACCTATCTGATCCGCCCCGACCAGCATGTCGCCGCGCGCTGGCGCAGCTTCGATGCCGCGCGCATCGAGGCGGCGGTGGGCGTCGCCACCTGCAACCGGCACTAGGAGAACCTCATGCCGCTCAATCTCAAGCCGAATTTCGCCGAGCCGGGCACGCGTTACTTCCGCCCCTTCAGCCCCGGCGACGATTTCTACGAGGCGCTGATCGCCACGCACCGCGACCTGACCGACGAGCAGAGCGAACAGGTGAATGCGCGTCTGATCCTGCTGCTGTCCAACCACATCGGCGACCTGTCCGTACTGCGCGAGGCGCTGCGGCTGGCGCGGCAAGGAGTCTGAGCATGTTGTTGCAAAAAATCCACCATGTGGCCTACCGCTGCAAGGACGCCAAGGAAACCGTCGAATGGTACGAAAAGCACCTCGGCATGCGCTTCGTGCTCGCTATCGCCGAGGATGCCGTGCCCTCGACCAAGGAGCCCGACCCCTACATGCACGTCTTCCTCGATGCCGGGGCCGGCAACATCCTCGCCTTCTTCGAATTGCCGACGCGCCCGCCGATGGGGCGCGATCCGAACACCCCCGTATGGACGCAACACATCGCCTTCGAGCTCGAATCGCTGGCCAAGCTGCTCGAAACCAAAGCCAAACTCGAAACTGCCGGAATTGATGTGGTCGGCCCCACCGATCACACCCTGTTCCAGTCGATCTACTTCTTCGACCCGAACGGTCACCGGCTCGAACTCGCGGCGAACACCGGCACGCCGGAAATGTATGCGAAACTCGACGCCGTGAAGCGCGCCATGCTCGACGAGTGGGCGCAGACGAAACGCGCGCCGCGTCACGCCGCCTGGATGCACACAAAGGAATTCGATACAGCATGAAACTTGCCACGCTCAAACAAGGCGGCCGCGACGGCACGCTGGTCGTCGTCAGCCGCGACCTGACCCTCTGCCAGCCGGTGCCCGGTATTGTCGCCACGCTGCAGGCGGCGCTCGACGACTGGCAACGGATCGCCCCGCAACTCGCCGAGGTGTACGCCGCCCTTAACCACGGCGCAGCCCGCCACGCCCAGCCCTTCGACCCGGCGCAATGCCACTCCCCGCTGCCGCGCGCCTACCAGTGGGCCGACGGCTCGGCCTATGTGAACCACGTCGAGCTGGTGCGCCGGGCGCGCGGCGCAGAACTGCCGCCGGAATTCTGGACCGACCCGCTGATGTATCAGGGCGGCTCGGACAGCTTCGTCGGCCCGAGCGACGCCATCCTCGCCGTCAGCGAGGCTTGGGGCATCGACTTCGAGGCCGAGGTGGCCGTCATCACCGGCGACCTGCCGATCAGCGCGACGCCCGAACAGTGCGCGCAGGGAATCCGCCTGCTGATGCTGGTCAACGATGTCTCGCTGCGCAACCTGATCCCCGGCGAACTGGCCAAGGGTTTCGGCTTCTTCCAGTCCAAGCCTGCTTCGGCCTTCTCGCCGGTGGCGGTGACGCCCGACGAACTGGGCGAGGACTGGCGCGACGGCAAAGTTCACCGTCCGCTGACGGTGCATCTGAACAACCAGTTGTTCGGCCGACCCGACGCCGGCACGGACATGGTGTTCAATTTCCCGCAACTGATTGCGCACATCACGAAAACGCGCGAGGTGGCGGCCGGTTCCATCGTCGGTTCGGGCACGGTGTCGAACAAGCAGGGGGGATTGCACGGGTCATCCATTGCCCAGGGCGGCGTCGGCTACTGCTGCCTCGCCGAAGTGCGCATGTACGAGACCATCGAAAGCGGCAAGCCGGCAACGCCCTTCATGCGTTTCGGCGACACGGTGAATATCGAGATGCTCGACCGCAACGGCGCATCGATCTTCGGCGCCATTGAACAGCGCGTGGAAAAAGCCGGGGCATGAAGCTCTACACCTACTTCCGCAGCACTGCGGCCTACCGCGTGCGCATCGCGCTGAATCTCAAGGGACTGCCCTACGAGGCGGTTCCCGTGCATCTGCTGCGCAGCGAAGAGAACGATCCGGCCTACCGTGCGCTCAGCCCGCTCGGCACGGTGCCGGCGCTACTGACCGACGAGGGGGATGCGCTGACGCAGTCGCTGGCGATCATCGAGTATCTCGAAGAAACCCATCCGCAGCCCCCGCTGCTGCCCGCCGACGCGCTCGGCCGCGCCCGCTTGCGTGCTCTGGCGCTGACCATCGCCTGCGACATCCACCCGCTCAACAACCTGCGCGTGCTCAAGTACCTGACCGGCACGCTCGGCGCGAGCGAAGAGGAAAAAATGACCTGGTATCGCCACTGGCTGGCCGACGGCATGATGGCCGTCGAACGGCTGCTGGCCGACCATCCGGCCACCGGGGATTTCTGCCATGGCGATGCGCCGACCTTGGCCGACTGCTGCCTGGTACCGCAAGTGTTCAATGCCCGCCGCTTCGACTGCCCGCTCGATGCGATGCCGACCATCCGCCGGATTGCCGAGGCCTGCGAACAACTGCCGGCCTTTGTCGCCGCCGCGCCCCACAACCAGCCGGACGCCGCCTAAAGCGCGGCGCGAACGGAGTCACGCCGATGCAAGCGATCGGGAAGGCAGTTCGGCGCATCCTCCTGGCGCTCGCCGGCGTGCTCGTTGCCGTCCCGGCATGGGCGCAAACCAATTCCCAGCCGGCGCTGGAGGAAGCGCCCGCCCCCCCGCAACTTGCTGCCGACCTGTTCGAAACCATCGCCTACGTGCCGGTCACCGTGCAGCCGCTGGTGGGCGGACTGCGCAGCGGCGAGATGATCATCACGCACTACAAGCCACCCGGCGACGGGCCGTTTCCCGCGCTGATCGCCCTGCACGGCCGTGGCAGCGACCGCGCCAAGCCGGGCCGCTGGCGCTATCTCGATATCGCCCGCCACTGGACGCGGCGCGGTTTTGCGGTATTTGTACCGACGCGTCTTGGCTATGGCGATACCGGTCTGCAACCCGATCCGGAATCCACCGGCCCATGCAACGGCAAGCGTTTCGAAGTCGCCGCCGAAGCGGCCTCGCGGCAAGTACTGGCAACCATCGATTTCGCTGTCGCGCAGCCCTGGATCGACAAGAGCAAAGTCATCGTCAAGGGGCAATCGGTCGGGGGCTTTGCCGCTATCGCCACGGTGGGTAAAAATCACCCGAGCGTCATCGCCAGCATCAACTTCGCGGGGGGCGCCGGCGGCGACCCCAAAACCCGACCCGGCAATCCCTGTCAGGGCGAACGGCTCGGCGCGGTGTATGCGGCGGCTGGCAGTGCCAACGCGGGCGCCACCCCGACACTCTGGCTGTACGCCGAGAACGACAATTATTGGGGCCAGACGCTGCCGCGACGCTGGCACGCCGCCTTCACCGAAGCCGGTGGCCAGGCCGAGTTCGTCATGTTCCCGCCCCTCGGCAACGAAGGCCACGCCCTACTGCGTAACGGACGTCACCTCTGGCGTCCGGCGGTTGACCGCTTCCTTGGCCAGTTGGGCATCGCCGTACCCAAGTCCGCCAACGCGCCGCCGCCCAGCCGCTTTGCCGGCCTCGACGATGTGGGCAAACTGCCGCATGTCTCAGCCGAGGTCAAGGAAAACGGCTATCGCCGCTTTCTTGCCGCGGACGTACCGCGCGCCTTCGCCATCGGCCCGCGCGGCGAATGGAGCTATGTCTCTGGAGACAGCGCGATCAAGCGTGCCCTCGAGCGCTGCGCCGGCTATGCCAAACTCGAATGCAAGCTTTACGCCGTCGACGATGCCGTGGTTTGGGCGCCGTGACAGGAGCGAAAAGCGCGCGGGTGATTAGCGCCTTTTTGAAACCTCGCGACGGGAGAAGGTTGCGCTCTCCGGCGAGTGGCTAATGCAGCAGTGTCGATGGCATGTCGCGATGGACAAAGGATGCGATTGCCTGCGAGAAATCGTCAAGGTTGGGCGCAGAGCCAACGCCTCCGACGCTCAAACCGTCTTTTCCGACAACGATCACCACCACGCCGACCGCCTCGTTGTCCTGCGAGGCGACCGTTTCCACTACCAACTGCTGGATGAGGTCTTTCGTTACGAGCATGATGATCTCCTGAGTGGGTGGTAATCGGGGCTATCGTGTCAGAACCAACATATGGATTGGCCGAGTATAACCAAGTCGGCTCGCTTTCGGCCCACCGACCAATTGTCCAGAACGCAGTTTCACGCTGGTTCCAGGCAAACTCGACAACAAAAAAGCCGCTCTTGGCGGCTCGCTGAATTGGGGCTGTCAGGCCTTAAATGTCGTCGTCAAACTCTTCGTCTTGCAAGGGGTCCATCAATTCTTCACATTCCACCTACGTCTTCTCCATATCTTCTGTTGGTATTACGTTACCAGTATGGCAGTCAAACATTACATTCTGGTTACTGAAAAAAATCCCCCGAGAGCGGGAGGAGTACTCTCGGGGGCAGATCGACTGAGCTTGACAAGAAAAGGGGAGAAACTTGCCAGCCATCATGCAGTCTTGTTCTATGAGTGCTGTCGGAGCCAGTAGTTCCCGACGGTTACGAATGGTTACAGGATCATCCAGGCTGTGTGATCTGGATGAGGCTTGGCGAAATCACTGACAGCGGGTCGTCTTCGGGGAAGCGGGCTGTCAGCGTGGGGTCTGACGGCGGGAAAGTGCCGTCGGCAAGGCGCAGATGAGCTTCGAGGTGGGCTTCGGAGGGGCTGCGCAGGCGGCGGTAGAGTTCGCGCGCCAGCAGACGCGCCTGCTGGCCGGCCCAGTCGGTGGGCAGCAGCACGTCGGGCAGCACCGGGTCGCGCAGCAGCAGGCGGCGGTAGTCGTGGATCAGCAGGGTGCGCAGCAGGAAGGCGTCTTCCGTGGCGATGGCGGCGTGGCGGTCGCGGCGCAGTTCGGCAAGCAGGGGCAGATAGGCGGCGACGAAGCCGGCGTAGGCTTCGCCGAGTGCGGCGAGGTTCCAGGCGCGGCTCACCAGACCGGTGTCGCTGGCCGACAGTTCAAAGCGCGCTTCGGCCGCCAGCAGCGGGAGCAGTTTGCCCAGCAGGGCGGCGTGGCCTTCAGCGGCCAGCGCATCGAAGGCGGCACCCAAATCGGCGCTCGGGTGGATGAAGGTGGCGGCGTCGAGCGCGCCGAAGCCCTGCCAGAACAGCCCGCGGCGCAGGCTTTCGCGTTCCTTGGCAGCGAGCTCGCCGACGACGAGGACGAGCCGCCAGCGGCGATCCCACAGCGGAGCATGGGCGGCGTAGATGTGGCGGGCGGCTTCCTCGAAACGGCGGGCGCCGGTGGGGGTGAGCAGGTAGTCGGCGCGGCGGCCGTGGGCAGCGGTGGCGAGCCAGCCATCCTTGGCGAGGCGGAAGGCCGAGGTGCGCACCAGCCGTTCCGAGAGGCCGAGCGGTTCCAGCAGGCGGATCAAGCTGCCGAGCCAGATGCGGCCGCCGTGCGGGACGACGGCGTCGCCGAACAGCGAGATGATCAGCGACGTGGCCTGGACGCGCGTCTGCCGGCGGAAGTCGTCGAGACGGCGGGCGATGGGGTGGGTCACGGTGGAAGCGGAAAGAGCCGGTGCGGAGCGCGGCATCTTACCTCCAATCCCGCAGCGGTCAGAGGGCGAGGAGGTGCGCTGGGTCTGCCGTGGTGGGCTGCTGCTGGGCGAAGAAGCCCTCGCAGTGGATGGCCGTGTCCGGCGCGCCGAGCGCCTGGGCGGTCGCCATGCAGGTCGCGACGAAGCCAGGGCTGCCGGCGGCGAACACAGTGTGTTTGGAGAGGTCCGGACACAGGCTGGGCAGCACCGTATCGAGGCGGCCCGACAGGAATCCTTCCGCATTCTCGCGCGTGAGGGAGATCTTAAAGTCGAAGTTGCGGTGCTTGGTGCGCCACCAGACGAGCATGCCGATTCCATAGACGTCGGCGGGCGTGCGCGCCGATACGACCAGCATCACCGGTTTGCGGAAGCCGCGCCGCAAGGCCGCCTCGGCCAGGGCCAGGATGGGTGCGAGGCCGGTGCCGGCGGCGAGGCAGAGCACGGGGGTATCCACCGCCGGGTCGCCGATGAAGGTGCCGTAGGGGCCGGCAAGCTTGAGGTTGTCACCGATCTTGAGTTGCTCATGCACCCAGGCGCTGGTGTGGCCGTCCTCGGCGCGGGCGATCTGCAGGGTGATTTCTCCGTCGGGGCGCGGTGCGTTGGCGATCGAATAGGCCCGCGGCGGAGCGTCGGCGCGCGCATCGCCGAGCATCACGTACTGGCCTGGCCAGTAGCGCATCGGCGGCCCGACCGGGCGCAGCCGCAGTTCCACCACGCGGACGGCGACCTGACGCTTGTCGACGACCACGAACAGCATGTTTTCGCGCGGCGGGAAAAGCTTGGGCCGCGCGTCGGCGGTGCCCCACTCGATGGTCAGTTCGTCGGAGAGCGGCTTGGCCATGCACATCAGGCCGTAGCCCTGGGCGCGCTCCTCTGGCGCAAGCGCCATGTCGAGCACCATGCCCTGGTCGAACTGGCCGGACAACACCTTGACCTTGCATTCGCCGCAGGCGCCGGCGCGGCAGTTGTTGGGCAGGGCGTAGCCGGCCTTTTCGAGGGCCATCAGCACGGTGTCGCCGTAGGCACAGTCGACCGACTTGCCCGAGGGTTGCATGACGATGCGGGACATGGCGTTTCCTTTGCTGGCTAAAACACGGGAATGATGTCGTCCATGTCCACGTCGCGAATCTCCTGGCCGGTGATGCCGACTTCGGGGATGGCGGGAAAGGCGATGCCATAGCGGTCGAGCACGGCCTTCATGTTGAGCATGGCGTTCTTCCAGTTCTGCAGCTTCATCTCGTAGGGGGGAATGCCGAATCCGGCGCCGCGCGCTACTTCCTCGGCTTCGCGCTGGGTGGTGATGAAGTCGGCGGGCAGATCCCAGAAGTCCATCGGTGGCTCGAACAGCACGGCGGAGAGGAACAGGTAACCGGCGCGGATCTGCTTGGTGACGATGGCCTTGTTCTCCTCGGCCAGCTTCGGGTAATCGCGCTCCATCACCGCCATGCAGATCGCCATGTGGCGGCCCTCGTCGCGGCCGATATTGCGGAAACCTTCCTTGAAAACCGCTTCGCGACTGTTGTCGTACATCTGCTTGAAGATGGTGGCGGCGGCGATCTCGCCCATCAGGAAGGAGCTGAACAGCACCGCCAGCGAATACTTCGGCACCGCCTGCTTGTAGCCGCTCCAGTAGCGCGCGCCGTTGAAGTAGAGCCACTTGGCGTTTTTCTGCAAACGCCGGCCCAGCTCGGTCTTCGGTTCGTAGGTGATCGGGTCGGGATGGCCGAGCATTTTCGTGATCGCCAGGCCGCACATGATCTCGTGGTTCTGCTCGTCGCGCGTGACGGAGAAAAAGCACTTGCGCGCCGGGTCTTCCTCGTGCACTTCGTAGGTCTTGATCAGGGCCGCGGCGAACACCGGGGGCGCGGAGGCGTCGAACACCGACAGCAGCGTCCACCAGTAGGCGATGGCCTCGCGTTCTTCCCACGAGTAGCTATCGACGTCAAGGGTGTCCCAGGGCAGCTTTTCCGGGTCCCAGTTCTCGCGCAGGGAGGCTTCCCAGACTTCCTGCAGTTTTTTGGTATGGCAGTTCCAGGACAGCGGGTAGACGTTCGGCTGCTCGATCTCGGGCGGGAATTCCATTTTGTCGCTGAAACGCTCTTTGCTACTGGACATGAGTTTCTCCTCCGGTGTGCGCGCTGGGCGGCAGGTTTTTGTGTGGGTCGAATAATGTTACAGAACATATCGAACTGTCAAGGTTTGTTGTATCGTTATGGATGCAGTGCACCATTCGCGCTCCGGAAGGCTGCGGCATGGACCGGAGTGAAGTGCTATCAAGTTAATGATATTCATAGATTACTTAATACGGAATTGATTTCTTTGCATCGCTTTTGGTGGTCGTGATGTGTTACCAAACATTGACGAGATAAAAGCTGTTATGTAATTATGCGTGACACCAAGCCACGGCCAGACCTTTTCAGGAGTCCAGACATGCCCCATCCCTTGTTCGAAAAGCACCGCGCGACGCTCGACGGCGCGCTCAACGCAATCCGCACGCGCGCCTACTGGTCGGCCTACAACGAGATGCCCAGCCCCAAGGTCTACGGCGAGACGGCGCCCGAAGACGGCAAGCGCGCCTTCGAGACGCTGCTCGGCAAACCCTTTGACCTGGGTCAGCCCGGACAGCAGGGCTGGCAAGGCGGCGAGTGTTCACCCTACGGCATGGCGCTCGACGTGAGCTACGAACGGTGCGACCTCGAGGCGCTGATCGCGGCCGGCCAAGAGGCGATGCCTGGCTGGCAGGCCATCGGCGCGGAGGGTCGCACGGGGGTCTGTCTCGAGATGCTCGACCGCCTCAACCGACAAAGCTTCGAGGTCGCCCACGCGGTCATGGCGACGACCGGGCAGGGCTGGATGATGGCCTTCCAGGCCGGCGCGCCGCATGCGCAGGATCGCGGCCTCGAAGCCGTCGCCTATGCGTATCGCGAGATGAGCTTCGTGCCGGCCGAGGCGTTGTGGGAAAAGCCGCAGGGCAAGAACCCGCCGCTGCGGATGAAGAAGCACTTCGAGATCGTCGGTCGCGGCGTAGCGGTCGTCGTCGGCTGCGGCACCTTCCCGACCTGGAATACTTATCCCGGCTTGTTCGCCGCGCTGGCTACCGGCAACGCGGTGATCGTCAAGCCGCACGAAAACGCCGTCCTGCCCGCCGCCATCACAGTAAAAACGCTGCGCACGGTGTTGGCCGAGCACGGACTCGACCCCAACCTCGTCACGCTCAGCGTCGCCGACCGGCGCGAGACGACGCAGCGTCTCGTCACCCATCCGGCGGTGAAATCCGTCGACTTCACCGGTGGCAACGCATTTGGTCAATGGCTGATCGAACACTGCAAGCAGGCGCAGGTGTATGCCGAGCTGGCCGGTGTGAACACCCTCGTCGTCGATTCGACGGACGACTACAAGGGCATGCTGCGCAACCTCGCCTTCACGCTGTCGCTCTACTCCGGCCAGATGTGCACTACTTCGCAGGCGTTGCTGGTGCCGGCCGGCGGCATCGACACCGATGCCGGACCGAAAACCTACGACGAGGTCTGCGCCGATCTCGCTCAGGCGGTACGCAAGTTCCTCGAAAAGCCCGAGGTCGCCCATGCCGTGCTCGGCGCGATCCAGTCGACCGATACGCTCAAGCGCATCGAGGAGGCGGCTTCCGGCCAATACGGCCGGGTGATTCTTGCGCCTGAAAAGCTCGCGAACCCGGAATTCCCGAATGCCGAGGTGCGTACGCCCGTGCTGCTGGCCTGCGACGCCGGGCAGGAAGACGCCTACATGACCGAGCGCTTCGGGCCGATCGGCTTTGTCGTCAAGGTCGCCGACACACCGGCCGCCATCGCCCTGGCCGAGCGCATCGTCGCCACGCACGGGGCGCTCACCGCCGGCCTCTATTCGACCCGTCACGCGGTGATCGAGGCGATGACGCAGGCGACCTGGCGCGCCAAGGTGGCGTTGTCGATCAACCTGACCGGCGGGGTATTCGTGAACCAGTCGGCCGCCTTCTCCGACTTTCACGGCACCGGCGGCAATCCGGCGGCGAATGCCTCCTATGCCGACTCAGCCTTCGTCGCCAACCGCTTCCGCGTCGTGCAGCGCCGTTACCACGTCCCGCAGGAGCAGGCATGAGCTACGAAAACCTGCTTGTTGCGCAGCAGGACGGCGTCGTCCGCATCACGCTGAATCGTCCCGACAAGCTCAACAGCTTTACCGACGCGCTGCATGCCGAATTGCGCGATGCGCTGGATCGCATCCAGGACGATGCAACGGCGCGCGTGCTGGTGCTTGGCGGCGCTGGACGCGGCTTCTGCGCCGGCCAGGATCTGGGCGACCGCGCCATGCAGATCGACACGGGAAAACGGCCCGATATCGGCAATACCGTCGAGCGCAATTACAAGCCGCTGGTCATGCGGCTGGCCAACCTGCGCGTGCCGACCCTCGCCGCCGTGAACGGCATCGCCGCCGGCGCAGGCGCCAGCCTGGCGCTCGCCTGCGACCTCGTCATCGCCACACAATCCGCCTATTTCCTGCAGGCCTTCTCCAAAGTGGGTTTGATTCCCGATACCGGTGGCACCTGGTTCCTGCCGCAGCGCATCGGCATGGCGCGCGCCATGGGTCTGGCGCTGTTGGCCGAAAAGCTGCCGGCCGAGAAAGCGGCGGCCTGGGGTTTGATCTGGCAATGCGTGCCGGATGCCGACTTTGCCGCCACCATCGACCGGACCGCCGCTACGCTTGCCGCCGCGCCGACCAAGGCGCTGGTGCGCACGCGCCAGGCGATGCATGCCGCCCAGAGCCATACGCTCGAGCAGCAGCTTTCCTTCGAGGGTGGCTTGATGCGCGAACTTGGCGGGTCGCCCGACTACGCCGAGGGCGTCGCCGCCTTCATGGAAAAGCGCGCGCCGCGGTTTACTGGGGAGTGAGCATGCCGTCCGGTTTACCGCAACACCGCATAGTCGCCGTCGTCGGGGCCGGCACGATGGGCGCCGGCATTGCCCAGGTGGCCGCCAGCGCCGGGCATGCGGTACTGCTGTTCGACACTCGCCCCGGCGCGGCGCAAAGCGCCGTCGAGGGAATCCGCGCCCAGTTCGCCCGACTTGCTGCCAAGGGCAAACTGGGCGAGGCTGAGGCGCAGGCCGCTGGTGCCCGCATCGCGCCCGCTGCGACGCTGGCCGAATTAGCGCCGACCGGCCTGGTGGTCGAGGCTATCGTCGAAGACCTGGCTGCGAAACAGGCGCTCTTCCGCGCACTGGAAAGCATCGTCGCGCCGGACTGCCTGTTCGGCACCAATACCTCGTCGATTTCGGTCACCGCCATCGGCGCGGCGCTGGCGCGGCCCGACCGGTTGGCCGGCCTGCACTTTTTCAACCCCGCGCCGCTGATGGCGCTGGTCGAGATCGTCTCTGGTCTTGCCACTGCGCCGGCGGTCGCCGCCACGCTCTACGAAACCGCGGCGGCCTGGGGCAAGGCGCCGGTGCATGCGCGCTCGACCCCAGGCTTCATCGTCAACCGCGTGGCGCGGCCCTTCTACGGCGAAGCCTTGCGCCTGCTCGCCGAGGGTGCGGCCGACTGCGCCACGCTCGATGCGGTACTGCGCGGCGCCGGCGGCTTCCGCATGGGGCCGTTTGAACTGATGGACCTGATTGGCCATGACGTGAATTTCGCGGTGACGAAATCGGTCTGGGAGGCGTTTTTCCACGATCCGCGTTTCCTGCCGTCGCTGCGCCAGCAGGAGATGGTGGCGGCGGGCTTTCTCGGCCGCAAAAGCGGGCGTGGCTTCCACGATTATCGCGAGGGTGCCGTCCCGCCAGCGCCGAGTTTTGCCGCGCCCTGCGCCGCGCCGCAGACTTTTGCCCTGCATGGCGACAGTCCGGCGGCGCAAGGGCTCGCCGCACGTTTGCAGTTGCCGTGTACTGTCGCGCATGCCGACGGCCGCATCGCGACGGCCGGCGCGGCGGCGCTGTTTGTCACCGACGGTCGGACGGCAACGCGGCGTGCGGCGGAAAGCGGCCTGGCCGCGACAGTGCTGCTCGATCTGGCGCTCGATTACGGCACGGCGGAAGTGCTGGCCATTGCCTGCGCCGACCAATGCTCTGCCGCTGCGGCGGCCGATGCCGCCGGCCTGCTGCAGGCGGCGGGACTGGCCGTCGCGCGGCTCGATGACGTGCCGGGCCTGGCGGTGATGCGCACCGTGGCGATGCTCGCCAACGAAGCGGCCGACGCGGTGAATCAGGGCGTGTGCAGCGCCGCCGGGGCGGACGCGGCCATGCGTCTCGGGGTAAATTACCCGCGCGGCCCGCTCGCCTGGGCCGACGCCATCGGCATCGACAAGATCGTCGCGGTGCTGCGGCATCTTGGCGAAAGCTACGGCGAGGACCGCTACCGCATCTCGCCGCTATTGCTGCGCAGACATTTTTCCGGAAGGGCATTCCATGACTGATTCTCACAGCCGCGACAGCGCCCAGCAGCTTGCCGAGGAGACCGTCCGTGCCATGTGGCCGAAGGATGCGGTCAGCCAGTTGCTGGGCATCCGTTTCGTCGCCGTCCGTCCTGGCTACGCCAGGGTCGAGATGACCGTCCGCCCCGACATGGTGAATGGTCACCAACTCTGCCACGGCGGGCTGATCTTCACGCTGGCCGACGAAGCCTTCGCCTACGCCTGCAACAGTTACAACAAGATCACCGTCGCCTCCGCCTGCCACATCGACTTTCTCGCCCCGGCGCAGATTGGCGATATCCTCGCGGCCGAAGCGGTCGAGCAGTCGCTCGCCGGTCGCACCGGCGTCTACGACATTGCCGTGAGAAACCAGGCTGGCAAGACCGTCGCGCTGTTTCGCGGCAAGTCCCATCGCATCAACGGCGAGGTGATCGCCGCACCGGAACAGGAGTGAGCATGCGCGCCGCCTACCTTTGCGCTGCGTTGCGCACCCCCATCGGCCGCTATGGCGGCGCCTTTTCCGGTGTGCGGCCGGACGATCTCGGCGCGATTCCGTTGCGCGCACTCATGGAGCGCCACCCCGGCGTGGATTGGGAAGCCGTGGACGACGTGATCTACGGCTGCGCCAACCAGGCCGGCGAGGACAACCGCAACGTCGCGCGCATGTCCGCACTACTGGCCTGCCTGCCGGTGGCGGTGCCAGGTACTACCGTCAACCGGTTGTGCGGCTCGGGCATGGATGCGGTCGCCATCGCCGCGCGCAGTATCATGGCCGGTGAAGCCGAGCTGATGATCGCCGGCGGCGTCGAGAGCATGTCGCGCGCGCCCTTCGTGCTGGGCAAGGCCGACAGCGCGTTTTCCAGGAACGCGGAGATTTACGACACGACCATTGGCTGGCGCTTCGTCAATCCCCTGATGAAACCCCTGCACGGTACCGACTCGATGCCGGAAACGGCCGAGAACGTCGCCGCGGATTTCAAGATCGGCCGCGCCGATCAGGACGCCTTCGCGCTGCGCAGCCAGCAGCGCTGGGCGGCCGCCGATGCGGCCGGGCGTTTCAGCGACGAACTGGTTCCGGTGACGCTCCCGCGCCGTAAAGGCGAACCGCTCGTCGTCGTGCGCGACGAACATCCGCGCCCCGAGACGACCATTGAAGCTCTCGCCAAACTGAAAGGCGTGGTGTGTCCGGATGGCACGGTGACCGCCGGCAACGCCTCGGGTGTGAACGACGGCGCCTGCGCGCTTCTACTCGCCTCGGAGGATGCCATGCGGCGCTACTCTCTGACACCCCTGGCGCGCTTCGTCGGCGCCGCGGTGGCCGGCGTACCGCCACGCATCATGGGCATCGGCCCGGCCCCGGCGACGCAAAAACTGCTTGCCCGCCTCGGTCTCGGCATCGGGCAGATGGAGGTGATCGAGCTCAACGAAGCCTTCGCCGCGCAGGGGCTGGCGGTATTGCGCCAGCTCGGTTTGCCCGACGACGCGGAACACGTCAACCCCAACGGCGGCGCGATCGCCCTCGGCCATCCGCTCGGCATGAGCGGCGCGCGCCTGGTGACTACGGCCCTGCACGAGTTGCGGCGGCGTGGCGGGCGCTACGCGCTGTGCACCATGTGCATCGGCGTGGGGCAGGGGATTGCCACGGTGATCGAAGCCGTCTGAGTGGTTTAGCATCGCATCTCGTCCAGGAAACGGAGCCCTCCCATGTCTGAAGTCGTCCTTACCGAAATCCACGGCCGTGTCGGCCTGATCCGCCTTAACCGTCCCGCCGCGCTGAACGCGCTCAACAACGAAGTGGTGGATGGCATTGGTCGCGCCATCGATGCCTTCGAAGCCGACGAAGCCATCGGCGCCATCGTCCTCACCGGCAGCGAGAAAGCTTTCGCCGCCGGTGCGGATATCGGTTTCATGAAGGATTTCGGTTACATGGACGCCTATAAGCCGGACTTCATCACGCGCAACTGGGAGCGCATCAGGACCGCGCGTAAACCCGTCATCGCTGCCGTGGCCGGCTATGCCCTCGGCGGCGGCTGCGAGATGGCGATGATGTGCGACCTGATCTACGCTGCCGAGAACGCCCAGTTCGGCCAGCCGGAAATCAAGCTCGGCACCCTGCCCGGCGCCGGCGGCACGCAACGCCTGCCGCGCGCCGTCGGCAAGGCCAAGGCGATGGACATGTGCCTTACCGGCCGCCTGATGGACGCCCAGGAAGCCGAGCGCTGCGGTCTGGTGGCGCGCATCTTCCCCACCGACAAGCTGGTCGAGGAAGCTCTCGCTGCAGCGCAGATAATTGCCTCGTACTCATTGCCCGTGGTGATGATGGTGAAGGAATCGGTGAATCGCGCGCATGAGTCCTCGCTCGCCGAGGGCCTGTTGTTCGAGCGCCGCGTTTTCCACGCCAGCTTTGCACTCGAAGACCAGAAGGAAGGCATGGCCGCCTTTGCCGAGAAGCGCAAGCCGGAATTCAAGCACCGTTGAGCCGGGGCATCCTTTTCCCCGACCTGCCATGCAGTACTTTGCCTACGGATCGAACATGGACATCGCACAGATGGCCGTGAGATGCCACAAGGCCACACTGCGCGGGACCGGTTTGCTGGCGGGGTACCGATTCAGGATCGACGGACGGGGATTCGCCACCGTCGATCAGGATCAATCCTCTTCGGTACTCGGGCTGGTGTGGGAACTCTCCCAGGAAGATGAGGCCAATCTGGACAGGTACGAGGGCGTACCCCGGTTCTACACAAAACAGATTCTCGAAATCGGGCATGGCGAACAGAGTACCCCGATGCTGATCTATGTCAGCACGGACCAGCTGAAGGGAAAGCCTGAGTCGAGCTATCTGGAAAGAATTATCCTGGCCGCGCAAGTTCAGGGTTTCCGCGAAGCCTATGTGGATGAGCTGAAATCGTGGAGCAAGAATATCCGGGCATGAATCCCGGACAGGAGTCTGAGCGCCCAAAAACTCGGCGCTGGCGGGACGGCTATCGACCCTGAGCGGGAGTAGGGCTATCGATGAATCTTTTCCAGTCAGGAAATCGCCAGCAGGCTGACTTCCCCTGTTTCGCGTCCGATAGACAAGCTCAGTTCGCAATACTCGGTTTGCGGCTCGACCGGCGTCGGATCGTCAGAACAGGAGCAGCCGGCCACGATCCCGGAAAAGAAGATGCCGACCTTGACGCGAACTAGCGCGTCGTCCGCCTGCGCATCCAGCAATACCACCGTGACGGGCTCATCGGCGACCGCGCTGGAATGGGCTAGCGCCTGCTGCAGCGGCAGTTCATGCGTGTGTTTTGCCAGTTCGCGCTTGAGCGTGGCGGCGAAGTGGGGCTCGCCCCAGGCGTCCAGTGAAGCGGGCAGGCGCATTAGCGTAGCGCCGACTCAAGCCAACACGACACGATTGCGCCCACCTTCCTTGGCGACATACAGCGCGTTGTCGGCCCGCTGGATCAGCGATTCAGGCGACGGGTGCGTTTCTCCCGCCGGGAGGAGGGCAATGCCGATGCTGGTGGTGACCCGCACGGTATGGGCTTCAGCGATGATCATGAGGCCCTCGATGGCGGTTCGCAGTCGCTCGGCAACTGCCGTGGCCTCAGTGCTGTCGGCTTCGGGCAGCACGACGAGAAATTCCTCGCCGCCGATTCGTCCGCAGCTATCGATTCGTCTCAGGCAGGCGTTAGCCGCCTGGGCGACCGCCTGAAGTACCTGATCGCCGGCCGCATGACCGTAGGTGTCGTTCACCTTTTTGAAGTGATCGACATCCAGCATCAGTACGCTAACCGGATGTCTGGAACGCTCGCTGCGATCAAGCTCGGATTGCAGTCGGGCAAGGATTTCCCGGCGATTCGGCAAGCCGGTCAGGACATCCGTGCGCGCCAGGGTATAGAGTGCGGTTTCCTGTTTCTTCATGTCGATGAACAGGCGCCGGATGCCGAAGATTCCGACCGCCATGGATACGGAAATGGCCAGGCCGAACCAGGCATCGGCGAGCGGCGTTGGGGTGCCTTCGGTGACGAAACGCCAAAGTGGCGCGAGGCGGCGCTGAACCATCAGGGCCAGCGCCAATGTGACACAGCCCCAGGCAAGTCGATAGTGCCCTGAGACATCCGACATCTGCCGCAGGGCAATCAAGACGGCCGAGGTCTGCGCCAGCGTCGAACCAACGAGGACCGGTAACAGGCCTGGGTCAGTCATGCGGGGTTCAGCGCTCCAGTTTCCAACCGCCGTTCTCGATTTTCACCATCACGCGTGAGCGCTGATCGAGGCCAACATGGTCCTGCGCAGTCATGTTGTAAACGCCATGTGCGCCGATCACTTCGCGCATCGCTTCCAGCGCATCGCGCAGGGCGGCACGGAACTCCTTGGTGCCCGGTTGCCCTTTTTTGAGGGCCTGCGGCACCGCTGCGCCGAGCAGGATGCCGGCATCCCAGGTATGTGCGCCGAAAGTGGTCGCGCTGCCCTTGCCATGGGTGGACTCGTAGCGAGTGACGTAGTCGAGCGCCACTTTTTTGACCTGATTGGTGTCCGGTAGTTGTGCGGCGACCAGCACAGGTCCGGCGGGGAGCAGGGTACCTTCGACATCCTTGCCGCCGATGCGCAGGAAATCGCTGTTGGCGACGCCGTGTGTCTGGTAAATGGGGCCCTTGTAGCCTTTTTCGCGGAGGGTCTTCTGCGGCAGCGCGGCCGGTGTCCCGGCGCCGGCGATCATCACCGCATCCGGTTTGGCGGCAAGCACCTTGAGCGCCTGTCCGGTCACCGATGTATCGGTGCGATTAAAACGTTCGTTGGCGACGATGCCGATTTTGCGCACCTCGGCGAGCTTGCCGATCTCGTTCCACCAGCCTTCGCCGTAGGCGTCGGCGAAGCCGATGAAGGCGAGTTTCTTCACGCCGGCGTTGTTCATGTGTTCGATCAGTGCGGTGGCCATGTGAGTATCGCTCTGGGCGTTCTTGAATACCCAGCGGCGCTTGGCGTCCATCGGCTCGACGATGCGTGCCGACGAGGCCATCGAGATCATCGGCGTTTCGGCTTCGGCGACGATATCGACCATGGCTAGCGAGTTGGGCGTGGTGGTCGAACCGATGACGACATCCACCTTGTGTTCAGCGATCAGTTTGCGCGTGTTCTTGACCGCCGTAGTCGTATCCGAGGCATCGTCGAGGATGTGATAGATCACCTTCTGGCCGGCAATGGTCGTCGGCAGGAAAGCAAAGGTGTTCTTTTCGGGAATGCCGAGCGAAGCGGCCGGGCCCGTGGCAGAGAGGGTGACGCCGACGTTGATGTCGGCAATAACCGCTGTTCCGAAGCAGCCTAGCACCAAACCCATAAGTATCCGAGACTTCATGACGACTCCCTTTGTTGTTGTGATGACAGGATTCTAGTCCCGGGCGATAATCGCCGCATGAGACAATCACATACCACCCTCGATGTGCGCAGCAGCGGCCGCGGCCTGTTCGAGATCACGCGCGAGATACGTTCTTTCGTGTGCGCCAGCGGCCTCCACGACGGACTGCTGACCGTGTTCTGCCGCCATACCTCGGCGTCGCTGCTGATCCAGGAAAATGCCGATCCCGACGTGCAGCATGACCTCGAAGTCTTTTTCACAAAGCTGTCACCGGACGGTCAGCCGGGCTGGCGGCACAACAACGAAGGCCCGGACGACATGTCCGGCCATATCCGCAGCGCCTTGACACAAACCTCGCTGGGCATCCCGCTGGTGGCGGGGGAGTTGGTGCTGGGTACCTGGCAGGGCGTGTTTCTCTGGGAGCATCGCACCCGACCGCACCGGCGTGAGGTCGTGCTGCATCTGATCGGGGAATAAGGCAGCTTGCAGGGGAGGGAAAGCAGCCGGGATTGCAACGCTCCGCCGCGCTTTTTATAAGCACCCACTGCAAGCTCAGGCTACGGGATATTGCATTCCCGGACGAACTCCGCGGCAGTCACGATGCGGGTGCTGCCGATCTTGGTGAGCGCCAACAGATCCGGTTTATCGCCGGTGACCAGATACTGCGCCTTTCCAGTCTTGGCCATGGCCAGCAGGTAGTCGTCGTGCGTATCTGGCGAGAGTTTGATGACCGGCAAGCGGTCGATCAGTACAGCCGTGGAGCGGATCGCGTTGACGAGGGCGCCGGCTTCACTGGCGGCGATGTAGGGCTTGACGCGCTCGTAGCGGCTGGCGCGGCGAAATTCGCGTAGTTGAGCTTCGCTACTGACGAGCATGAACTGGCCGGCTATCCAGGCATCCAGCAGACGGCCTGGAGGGCCGTCGGCCGAGATGAGACCACTGATCAGGATATTGGTGTCGAGGACGCAGCGCATCAGGACTGTGCATTGTGTGCGTAGGCGATGGCTTCGTCAGCAAGTTGTTGTGCGGCAGCGGGTGTCAGCCCCGCCGCGCGGCGACGGATGGTGGTCATGGCTTTTTGTACCTGGCGTATAGCCAGAGTCTTTTCATCGAGTTTCCGTTGGGTGGTTTCCCCAGGATTCCAGTTCGCCAAGTCGGCATCAAGGCGTTCTAGACCTACGCCACGCACGGTTTTTGCGGCCGCGTCGAGCGTCTTGAAGATTCTCGGATTGCCGCGCTTGGCCTGCAATGTCCGGGTGACCAAGCCATAGGTGAACTGCACGGAAAACCCGCCATGCGTGGCAATCGCATGTGCGGCACGCACTGCGCCGGCAGAGGATAGTTCTTTGAGGGTCTTGAGGGTAACAAGCTCATGGGTCATGATGATTTCCCAAAACAGTGATAAGCATCGCCCATAGTAGTTGTTTTGGGTGTGTGTTGCAACGCGGATTGGCGATTAAGCCCCTCAATGGTGGGGCGCCGCCTCGATCAGTCCGTGATCGACCGCGACCCAGAGGCTTTCACCGTTCTTGCGTTTCATGGCGAGGATGGCCTTGCGCGGCAGGCCCATGATGTGGCGCGTGACGACATCCATCGCCCAGCCGTGGGTGACGATCAGCACTTTCTTGCCGTGGTAGTGGCTGCCGATATCAACGAGGGCGCCGAGCACGCGGTCGGCGAATTCGTCCATGGATTCGCCACCCTCGAAATGGCCGTCCGGGTTGCGCTTGAGGATGAGCTGCAACTCGACCGGGTTGAGTTCGGCCAGTTCGGCTTTCGGGATGCCCTGAAAAACGCCGAAGTTGCGCTCCATCAGTCCAGCGTGGAGCTTGGGATAGGGCAGGCGGATCAGCGGCGCAACGATTTCCGCCGTTTCACGGGCGCGCAACAGCGGGCTGGACCAGATCGCGCTGAAGCCGATCTTGTCGAAGTTGGTCGCCATCGCGCGCGCCTGGCGGCGGCCGAGGGCGTTGAGGGTGACGTCGGTCCAGCCTTGCAGGATGCCTTGCTGGTTCCAGTCGGTTTCACCGTGACGGGTGATGCAGAGGAGAGCGGGTTTGCGCATGGCCTCCATTGTAAGATCACAACAAAGTCAGACAGGGATGAATCATGTGCGGCATTGCAGGCGAATTGAGGTTCGACGGCACCCGACCGGAGCGGGACACCATCGAACGCATGAAGGAAAAACTGGCGCGGCGGGGTCCCGACGGGGAAGGTTACTGGAGCGACGGCCCGGCAGCGTTCGGCCATCGCCGGCTGGCGATCATCGATCTGTCCGAGCGTTCGGCCCAGCCGATGGTGGCGGACGGTCTGGCGCTGGTTTTCAACGGCACGATCTACAACTACCCCGAATTGCGTCACGAACTTCATCAGCGCGGCCATGCGTTCTTTTCGGACGGTGACACGGAAGTCATCCTGCGTGCTTACGTCGAGTGGGGCGAAGCCTGTGTCGAGCGCCTGCACGGCATGTTCGCCTTCGCGATCTGGGACGGCAAGCAACTGTTCCTGGCGCGCGACCGTCTGGGAATCAAACCGTTGTACTTTGCGCGTACGGAAACCTATTTCCGCTTCGCGTCGAATCCACAGGCGCTGCTGGCGGCGGGCGGGGTCGATACGGCTATCGATCCGGTCGCCTTCCATCACCAGTTCATGTTGCACTCGGTGGTCCCGCCGCCGCAAACGATCCTCAAGGGGATTCGCAAGCTGGAGCAGGGCACGACGCTCACATTGGATGCCCAGGGCCGTTCGAAGACACGCCGCTACTGGAACCTGCGCGCCCAGCGCCCGGCGGTCGCCAGAACGGAAGCGGAATGGACCGAGGCTATCCACGAAGCGCTGCGGTTGGCGGTGAAGAAACGTCTTCAGATCGCCGATGTGAAAGTCGGCGTGCTGCTTTCCGGCGGGCTGGATTCTTCCTTGCTTGTTGCGCTGCTGGCGGAGCAGGGCGTCCCCGACCTGATGACCTTCTCGATCGGTTTCGACGATCATCCTGAAGAACGCGGCAACGAGTTCGAGTATTCCGACGCGGTGGCCGAGCATTTCGCCACACGCCACCACAAGATCGCCATCCCCAACGACGAAGTGCTGCGCCGCCTGCCCGAGGCAGTCGATGGCATGGCCGAGCCGATGGTCAGCCAGGACGTGGTGTCCTTCTATCTGCTCGCCGAGCAGGTGAGCAAGACGGTGAAGGTGGTGCAAAGCGGCCAGGGCGCCGACGAGGTTTTTGCCGGTTACTCATGGCACCCGAAGATGGCGGCCCCCCTAACAAATGGCGAACCGGCCATCGAGCGGCTGCAACGCCACTACTTTGACCGCGAGCATGCCGAGTTTGCCGTCATGGCAGCGCCGAGTTTGCAGATCGGCGATGTCACCAGCGAGTTGCTTGCCGCCAAGCTCGCCGAGCCCTACGCCGACGAGTTCATCGACCAGTTGCTGCGCGCCGAAGCGACACTCTTGATCACCGACGACCCGGTCAAACGCGTCGACAACATGACCATGGCCTGGGGGCTGGAAGCGCGCGTGCCTTTCCTCGATCACCACCTTGTCGAACTGGCGGCGCAGATGCCGCCGGAACTCAAGCTAGGGTCGGGCGGCAAGCATGTGCTGAAAACCATCTCGCGTGGCCTGTTGCCCGATCTTGTCATCGACCGGCCGAAGGGCTATTTCCCGATGCCTGCACTCAAGTTCGTGCGCGGCGAATTTCTCGACTTCATGCGCGATATCCTCGACTCGCAGGCTTGTCGCACGCGTGGTCTCTACCAGCGAAGCTACGTCGAAAGGCTGCTAGTCGAACCCGAAAAACACCTGACGCGTATCCAGGGCAGCAAGCTCTGGCATCTCGCGCTCATGGAGCTGTGGTTGCAACGGAATGTGGCGGGCTGAAGCCCGAGCTAGCCTTGATCCGTAGCTTTGTGTACAGGTTGTAATCTGTTTCTGCTCAAGTGCGCAGAAATACTTTCAGCCGGCTCGGGGCGACCGAAAAGGTAGCCCTGAAGAATATCGCAGCCATGAGCTACGGCGAGGAATTCGGCCTGTGCCTGGGTTTCTACGCCCTCAGCGACCACTTTCAATCCCAGCGCGTGCGCCAGCGCGATGGTGGCAGCGCATATCGTTGCGTCGTTGCTATCGGTTTCGATATCGCGCACAAAGCTCTTGTCGAGCTTGATCGTGTCGATGGGTAAATGCTTCAGGTAGGCCAGCGAAGAATAGCCGGTACCGAAATCGTCGATGGCCAGCTCGACGTGGAGGTCACGCAGTGCCTGCAACTGGCTGATGGCCTGGGCCGGATTTTCCATTGCCACCGATTCGGTGACCTCAAGTTCCAGGTCGCCAGCCGACAGGGTGTAACGTGTCATGCAGTCGCGCACCAGAGTGACGAGGTGGGGGGAGCGGAGTTGATGGGCAGAAAGATTGACGGCGACACATAACCGTGGAACTCCCTCAGCGCGCCAGGCGGCAAACTGGCGGCAGGCCTCATCCAGCACCCATGCACCGATTGCTTCGATCAGACCGGTTTCTTCGGCAATGGGAATGAACTGATCCGGAGGAACCAGGCCGCGGGCGGGATGGTTCCAACGCACCAAGGCTTCCACGCCGCGGATGCGCCGATCCGCGGCACGGATTTGCGGCTGGTAGTAGAGAAGAAATTGCCGTTCGGCCAAGGCGACATGCAAGTCACGCTCGATGGCCAGGCGTTCACTGGCCACCAAGGTCATTTCCGCAGTGAAGTACTGGATAGTGTTGCGGCCTTTCTTTTTCGCCTCGTACATCGCCGCATCGGCGTGTTTCAGCAATTGTTCAGCATCTTCCGCATCATCGGGGAACAGGGCGATGCCAATACTGGGGCTCGAATGCAGTATGAGGCCCTCGATATCGTAAACCTCGCCGAGTGAGCGCAATAGTTTGTTGGCGACCGGACTGGCATCATGAGGCGAGACCAAGCCGGTGAGGGCGACAACAAATTCGTCCCCGCCCTGACGGGCGACGATATCGCTTTGGCGGACATGGCTGCTCAGCCGGGCGGCGACTTCTTTGAGCAGCAAGTCGCCAATATGATGACCGAAGGTATCGTTGATGGTCTTGAAGCGATCCATGTCAATAAAAAGGATCGCGACCCATTGGTTTTCCCGACGGGCAGTGAGCAAACCCTGTTCAAGCCGGCTTTCCAGACTGTAACGATTGAGCAGTCCGGTCAGCGCGTCATGGTGGGCCAGCCGTTCGATCCGCGCCTGGGCGGCTTTTCGCTCGCTGATGTCGGAAAAACTGGCGATATGGTGGGTGATCAGGCCGGCTTCGTCGCGGATAACCGATATCGCCGCCCATTTCGGATAGGTTGTTCCATCCCTGCGCCTGTCGGCGAGTTCTCCCTGCCAATGCCCTACGGACCCCAGCGACGCCCAGAGCGTTTGGTAGGTTTCCGGCGGGGTGTCTCCTGAAGACAAAATCCGCGGATCACTGCCGCGCACCTCGTCGAGCGAATACCCGGTCAGCCGGGTAAATGCCGGGTTGACCGAGACAATCCGATTCCGGTGATCCGTCACCAGAATCGCCTCGTCGCTGTACCGGAATATGCTTTCGTAAAGGCGCAATCCGCCTTCGGCAGCTATGCGTTGAGCGATATCCTCCTTGAGCGCCCGATGCTGGCGTCGCACGTAATGGGTCGTAGTACTCAGCCCGAATATCAGAAACATGGCCAGAATGGCTTGGTGGATAATCCCCTTGCGCAAATCGGCCAAGGCCGTGGCATCGGCAAACCGTACCACATAGCCCACCTTCTTTCCTTCCAGATCGGGCACCGCAAGAAATGTGGCTGTGCTGGTCTGGTCGTTGACAAACAATGGAGCAACGAAAGATTCTCCGAGTTCAAGCTTGCGCTGAACATCGGGGTCTTGGCGCAGCAACGGCTCCAACGACTTGACCCAAGTGGATTGCTCAAGATTGCGTACCACCCGCGATATCGTCGGGTTTTCGATCAGAAACCCCGGATGGATCGTTGCTTCAATGTATTTTTCCTGGCTGCCGATATCCACCTTGCCCAGTACCGCTTCCTTGTGCAATAACAAACCGAACTCGCTTTGCGGCAGTAAATGCGCCAGGTTTTCCTGAATGCGTTCAAAAGGCAGAGATAGCTCCGCACTCCCTAGATGGCGTCCCGCCCCTTCGAGCGGAAAAACATAGCGGAACCCGGGTTGTGTGCGACCCACTTCCAGCCCGGTGATGGGGCGGCGCTCAAGGTTGGCGATACGAATGCTGGGGCGAGCGGCAAACAATCGATCGCCCGCGACTTGCGGCCGATGAAAGCGCAGCAGCACACGATCATCGGCCAGATGAAACTGGAATTGCCGCAAGCCGATGGCCTGAAGCTCGTCGTAGACCGGTTTGAGCAGGCGAAACAGCCTGCCACGCACCTGCGGCATGGATTCTTCGGGGGTGGCAAGCGCTTCTTCCATGAGCTCGATGACCTCCGGTCGGCTTACCTGCAGTCTGAAGCGGGTCTCGACGTCCAGGCGGTAGGTTTCGATCGTCGCGCGATAAGCCACATCCAGTGCCTGGGTGTATTGCCCGAACAGCAGCGTCTGTTGCGCACGGTACTGCTGCAACAAGAAAATTGCCGCCAATACGAGAGCGAACACCACTCCGGCAAGCTCCCACACTGAGAAGCGAGTTACCGGGGGGGAGTGGGCTGGCATGAAACCTAGTTACCCTTGGCCGTCGCTGGAATGCTGGCCGGATCGCCCAGTTTGCGCAAAGGATCAAAATCCTTGTCGCTGGCATGCGTCATGCCATAGCGCATGGCATTTCCCCAGTTTTGATAAGCAGCTGCCGGAGTGGCCAACAGGATACGGCGGATTTCCGTGATTTCCATATCGCTCAACGTGGTGCGGTTGGCAAACAAACCCAGTCCGGGAACCCAATCCGAATAGGCTGCAATGGTCAGGCCCAGACCGGCATACTTGATGGCAAACTCATCCTTGATCCCTGCCGCATCGGCCTCGCCGCCGACCACGGCGAGGGCAGCGGCTTCATGGGTATTGAGATAGGAATAACGGGTTTCTTCGAGGGTGATTCCTGCATGCTGACGCAAAATCGCGTTGGTTCCGAGATACCCGCAGGTGGAAAGCGGCTGGGTGAGCGCCACCCGCTTTCCGCGCAGTTTCCGCAAGCTCGTCGAGTCGCCCCCGAAGACCACCAGCGCACAGCGATAACGAGATTCGCCGTTGGCCTCGCGAAAGAGAACCAGCGGTTCGACTGGCACGGCGCGCTTTCGCAAGGTCACATAGGGCAAGGGGCCAAGCATGCCCAGATCCAGCGTGCCGCTCTGGAGTGCGGCAACGATCTCGCTATTCTTGTCGAAATAGACCAACTCGACGGATCGCCCCAATTGCTGTTGCAAGTATTTCACCACCGGGTTGAAGGCCTTGACGGTGGCCTCCCGGTTTTCCATTGGCAAGGGCGCAATACGAAGCGGGGTGGTGCCAAATGCTGCACCCGCGAAGCCGAGCGCAGCGGCAATCAATAATCCGGCTTGTCTAAGCATGGACAGCGGGAGGGATATCTCTGATTTGGGCATGCCTTCATTGTGCCAAAAAACACTCGACTGTAGTATGGTCAGCCACGATGGATGATGATGGGTTGTTATCGACGAGGTTCCCCTGCAGTGAATCTTGCGCATCCGCATGGGCTTGCTCGCGGCGGGCGCTACGGCACTGGTTGC
>CAZAWN010000014.1:0-1619 GCA_964488825.1 uncultured Methyloversatilis sp.
TTGCCGTTCGATGGTGCTGGCCGCGGCAAAATCGAGCGAAGAATTCAGATAGGCCGCCTGAACGTCCAACTGGTGCAGCGCTTCCACCTGATCCTGCATCAGCGCGATCAGCGGCGACACCACCACGCCCACGCCGGGGCGCAGCAGGGCGGGAATCTGGTAACACAGCGACTTGCCCCCGCCGGTCGGCATCAGCACCAGCGCGTCGCCGCCGCCACTCAGATGTTCGATGATCTCCGCCTGCGGCCCGCGAAACTCCGGGTAGCCAAACACCTGCCGCAGGATATCCAAGGCTGTCATGGTATTGAGAAAAGGGGGATAGCAGACGGGGGCGGCGATTATAGGCGGGGCGAAATCCATTTCTGCCATAATCCGCAGCCCCAACTTATTCAATCAAGAGAGGAATACTCCCATGCCCATGACTCCCCACGACCTCGTCGTCGAGGCGAAAGCACAGATCAAGGAAGTCAGCACTGCCGAAGCGCAGGCGCAGCTCGGCAAGCGCGTCATTATTGACGTGCGTGAATACGACGAATACGCCGCCGGCCACCTGCCCGGCGCCATTAACATCCCGCGCGGCGTGCTCGAATTCAAGATCGGCATGGTGCCGGAATGCGCCAAAAAGGACGGCGCTTTCCTGATCTACTGTCGCACCAGCGGTCGCGCCGCGCTGTCGGCTGTGCAACTGCAGAAGATCGGCTACGGCAACATCATCTCGATGTCCGGCGGCTACGAAGCCTGGGCCAAGGAAGAGCGCCCCAGCGAAACGCCGCCGCCGATCAACTTCGACTGATCCTGTCATGTCCGCCTGCGAAACCGTCGAACTGTCCATCGGCGGCATGACCTGCGCCGCCTGCTCGGGGCGCATCGAAAGACAGCTCAACAAATTGGCCGGTGTCGAAGCCGTGGTGAATCTGCCGGCGGAACGCGCTCATATCCGTTTCGACCCGGCGCAGGCCGACGTCGACAAACTCATCGCCACCATCGTCAAGACCGGTTTTACGGCGACGCCGTCGAGCGCGGATACGCGCGGCGAAGAGAAGGCGCGCAAGGAAGCGGCCTACCGCGCGGAAGTGAAGCGCTTCTGGATCGCGCTGGCGCTTACCCTGCCGCTGATTGCACAGATGCCTTTCATGTTCGGCATGGGTGACGAAATGAGGGGGCATGCGGATGTGCTGCCGCGCTGGCTGCAATTCGCCCTGGCGACGCCGGTTCAGTTCTGGATCGGCTGGCGCTTCTACGTCGGCGGCTGGAACGCGGTGCGCGGCGGCAGCGGCAACATGGATGTGCTGGTCGCTCTTGGCACCTCGGCGGCCTGGGTTTACAGCACGGCGGTGCTGGCGCTCGGCCTCGATCATCAGCACGTTTATTTCGAGGCTTCGGCAACCATCATTACGTTGGTGCTGATGGGCAAGATTCTGGAAGCGCGCGCCAAGGCGAAGACCTCGGCGGCTATCGAGGCGCTGATGCGCTTGCAGCCGCAGACCGCGCAGGTGGAGCGCGGCGGCGAGATTGTCGAACTGCCTGTGGCGAGCCTGCTTCCCGGCGATATTGTCGTCGTGCGGCCGGGCGAGGCCTTTCCGGTGGATGGCGAGGTGCTGGCCGGTGTTTCGAGCGCC
>CAZAWN010000014.1:1719-29614 GCA_964488825.1 uncultured Methyloversatilis sp.
GCCTGGTGGCTGGTTGGCGGTGAATTCACACCGGCGCTCATCAACGCCGTTGCCGTGCTGGTCATCGCCTGTCCCTGCGCTTTGGGCCTGGCCACGCCGACGGCAATCATGGTCGGTACCGGTCTGGGGGCGCGTGCCGGCATCCTGATCCGCAACGCCGAGGCGCTCGAACTGGCGCAGAAAATCGAGGTGCTGGCCGTTGACAAGACCGGCACGCTGACCGAGGGCAAACCGGTCGTCACCGCGATCAAACTCGGCGCTGGCGGGACGGCAACTGCTGGAACTGACACCATGGACGCGGCAGAAGTGCTGCGATTAGCTGCCAGCCTTGAGCAGGGCTCGACGCATCCGCTCGCTGCCGCGCTGGTGGCCGAGGCCAAGGCCCGCGGGTTGACGTTGGCGACGCCGGAAGCGGCGTCAGCGGAACCGGGACACGGCATCGCCGGCCAGGTCGCGGGTCGTGCGGTGCGCGTTGGTTCGCCCGACTGGCTGGGTGCGGATGGCGGTAACACGGTCGGCAGCCAGGTGGCGGTAGAAGTCGATGGTCGTGTGGTTGGCGTGATCGCCGTCGCCGACCCGTTGCGCGAGAGTTCGAAAGCCGCCGTTGCGCGGCTACACGCGCTGGGCGTCGAGGTAGTGATGCTCACTGGCGACAATGTTGCCACCGCCGCCGAGATTGCACGGCAGGCGGGGGTGACCCGCTTCGAGGCGAATGTTCTGCCCGCCGACAAGTCCGCACATGTCACGGCACTCAAGGCAGCCGGGAAGCATCTACCCCAATGCGTCGGCATGGCCGGAGACGGCATCAACGACGCCCCGGCGCTGGCCGCAGCGGATGTTTCCTTTGCCATGGGTGCGGGTTCGGATGTGGCATTGCAGGCGGCCGACGTGACGCTGATGCGCAACGACCTGAACGGCGTCGCCGATGCGATTTCCCTGTCGCGCGCGACGCTGGCGAAAATCCGCCAGAACCTGTTCTGGGCCTTCGTCTACAACGTCATCGGCATTCCCGCTGCCGCCCTGGGTTTTCTAAATCCGGTCATTGCCGGGGCGGCGATGGCACTCAGTTCGGTATCGGTGGTCAGCAACTCGCTGCTGCTGAAACGCTGGCGGAGCGGCGTCGACAAGGCTTGAGCCGGGCCAATTCGATTCTCGATACGCCCGCCAAGAAAGCCGTGCTATCTGTTAGAATGCCGCCCTCTCGCGCAGATTGTTGTAACTGGCGCACGATTTACGGCGGTGGCTATAGCTCAGTTGGTAGAGTCCCGGATTGTGATTCCGGTTGTCGTGGGTTCGAGTCCCATTAGCCACCCCACCCGACAAGGGGTTACTGGTTTTTGCCGGTAACCCCTTTCTTGTTGGTGTCAAGAATCTACAAAGATCGGCTAAGCTCGCCACTTCGCAGACAACACTGAGGAGCCCCCCATGCCTGGACTGTTACCCAACGTCGATCCCGACGGTTTGCTCGAATATTCTGTGGTGTATACCGACCGTGCGCTCAACCATATGTCGGCCAGGTTTCAGGCGACGATGCGCGACATTTCGCGCATCCTCAAGCTGGTCTATCGCGCCGAGGCGGCGATTGTCGTGCCGGGTAGCGGGACTTTCGGCATGGAGGCCGTGGCACGTCAGTTCGCCACGGGGAAAAAGTGTCTGGTGATCCGCAATGGCTGGTTCAGTTATCGCTGGAGCCAGATTTTCGAGATGGGCGCCATACCTGCGTCGACGACGGTTCTGAAAGCGCGTCGCCTTGCCGATGCGTCGCAAGCGCCTTTCGCCCCGGCGCCTATCGAGGAGGTCGTGGCAACCATCAAGGCCGAGCAGCCCGATCTCGTTTTTGCCCCGCATGTCGAAACGGCTTCCGGCATGCTGCTGCCGGACAGCTATCTGCGTGGGGTGGCGGAGGCTGTCCATGCGCATGGCGGACTTTTCGTGCTCGACTGCGTTGCTTCAGGTGCGTTGTGGGTGGATATGGCTGACCTGGGTATCGACATTCTCGTTACCGCGCCGCAGAAGGGCTGGAGCGGTTCGCCCTGCGGTGCGCTGGTTTGTCTGGGCGCCGAGGCTTTGCGGCGTATCGATGGGACTACCAGCACCAGTTTCGCCGCCGATCTGAAGAAGTGGTTGCAGATCATGCAGGCGTATGAGAAGGGTGGCCACGCCTACCACGCGACGATGCCGACCGATACTCTGGTGAGTCTGCACAAAGTCATGCTCGAAGCCGAGGCCTATGGTTTCGAACGCTTGCGTGCGGCGCAGCTCGAACTTGGCACGAAGGTGCGCGCCTTGTTTGGTCAGCGCGGCTTTCGCAGTGTGGCCGCAGCGGGGTTCGAGGCGCCGGGCGTGGCGGTCTTCTACACCGACGACCCCGACATCCAGTCCGGCAAGAAATTCATCGCCCAAGGCGTGCAATCGGCGGCCGGCGTGCCGCTGCAATGCGACGAGCCCGCCGATTACCGCAGCTTCCGCATTGGCCTGTTCGGACTCGACAAGTTGTATGCAGTTGACCGGACGGTGGAGACCCTTGCCGCTGCGCTGGACAAGGTGCTGGAGAGCTGATTTTCAGACGAAGGATAGATGACGTGGAAGAAAACTGGAAAGAATCGATTCTGCGCAAGCGTGCCGAGTTGGCCGACAAGTTGCATGCGCCCATGGCGCGTATTGCAGCCCAGTGCCCGCCCTTCTGGGGCGAGCGAGAGAAACTGGATGAATTGCTGGGCGAGCATTTCGGCGAAGTGCCGCACGTCAAGTATCTTTACTGCCTAGATCCCGCTGGTATCCAGATATGCGACAACGTCGGCGCCGGCGGTTTGTCGACAGCCCATTTTGGCCGTGACCGCTCGCACCGTGATTACATGCGCGAGCCGGTGCCACCGTGGGGTTTCTTGCTGTCTGATGCGTATGTCAGCCAGTCCGGGCGGCCATCGATCACAGCGCTGCACGTAGTACGTGCTGGCGAACGGCTGCTGGGTTATCTCGGCGCGGACTTCGACGTTCGCGATTTGCCGTCCTCGGCAGTCAGGCCCGAAAAGCCGCCGGCGTGGCGCCAGGTCAAGGGTGATCCGTCGATTCGCGGCACGGTCTTCATGCAGGAGCGCTGCGAAAGTCCGATGGATCGTCATATCGGGCAGGCGCTGTCAATCCTTGAGGAATTGATCACCGATCGGGGATTGTTCCAGGCCGTGATTCACTTCTCGAGCAGCCGGGTCACGGCTTGGTTTCTCGACGATCCGTATCGCTACCGCATGCTTGATGACGAAGTACTGGCCGATCCGGATGTCTGTCTGATCTATCCCCGCCAAGACTGGCCGGAGGATGCCGCCATGCCCCGCGATGCGGTCAAGCCGATGCTCGCCGCGATGCGCGAACTGCGTCTGGCCGACAGCACTATCTATCTTCGCTCGGCGTCGATCAATATTTTCAACGGGATGGTCAGCCTAACATTTTCGTGCGATGGTTCGCACTATTTGACCTATGCCGAATTCCTCGACCGCAAGAGCGGTTTTTGGATCGGCGTCGGCGGCTGAAGTGCTTGGCGCGGCGTCAGAAACGACGTCGCGGCGGTGCGGCCGGGGCGCCGCGGTTTTCGATATGACGGAAGGTGATGCGCCCCTTGCTCAGATCGTAGGGCGACATTTCCAGGGAAACCTTGTCGCCGGCAAGGATGCGGATGTGGTGTTTCCGCATCTTCCCGGCGCTATAGGCCACCAGATTATGCCCATTGTCGAGCGTGACCCGATAACGCGAGTCGGGCAGGACTTCCATCACTACCCCGCTCATTTCAATGAGTTCTTCTTTGGCCATACTGACGCGTGGCCGCTCAGTCGATCGGACGGATGTTGGCCGCCTGCTGACCCTTCGGGCCGGTAGTTACGTCGAAATTGACGCGCTGGCCTTCGCGCAGCGTCTTGAAACCGCTGGACTGAATAGCGGAGAAATGGGCGAAGAGATCATCTCCACCGGCTTCCGGCGTGATGAAACCAAAACCCTTGGAATCGTTGAACCACTTGACTGTACCTGTTGCCATGTCTTGAATATCCTGAAAAAACAATAAAAGGGGATTGCCCCCGATGGTGGGGCGAGACTCAAGACAGCGGGGCGGTGCAGGGGAAGGACGGCAGAACCGGAGACCGGAATGCGGGTACAAAACCAGACAACAACACTACTTGAAAATCGCAGGTCCGGACTATGGACTGTTTTCCAGGGAATAGCAACGAAAAAAATGTAACAGTCGGCGCTGGCGTGACGGCATCCGACCCAGGCGCAACGACGAAGGGCGGATTCCGACTATGATCGAAGCGCTTAAACACCTCTTCCCCTAGTCGCCATGCTGGAAGTCGCACATCTGACCAAGACACATCCTGGCGGTCGTCCGCTATTTTCTGACCTGTCCTTCCGTCTCGGCGCAGGCGAGTATGTGGCGATCATGGGCGAATCCGGTGTCGGCAAGTCGACCCTGCTCAACTTGATCGCCGGTCTCGAATCGCCCGATCGCGGTACGGTCACCGTCGCCGGGCAGATCATTTCCGGTTTGCCTGACGAAGCGGCCTCCCGTTTGCGCCGCGAGCGTCTCGGCTTTGTGTTTCAGGCCTTCCACATCCTGCCGCATCTGACTTTGTTACAGAACGTCAGCCTGCCTTTGTTATTGCTGCGACGGGACGAGCCGAAGCGCGCCGCGGATATGCTGGATGCTGTCGGACTTGGCGCTCGGCTGGCCGCATTTCCGCGTGAGTTGTCGGGCGGCGAACTGCAGCGCGTCGCAATTGCTCGCGCTCTGGTGCATCGTCCCGCCCTGCTGCTGGCCGACGAGCCGACCGGCAACCTCGATCCCGCCACGGCGCAGGGTGTGCTCGACCTGTTGCGTGCGGAGATTTGCGCCAACGGCACGACAGCGATGATCGTCACGCATTCGCGCCACGCGGCAGCGAGCGCCGATCGCACTCTGATCCTCAGCCCGGACGGCTTGCGTCCGCTGACGGTATGAAGCTCGCCTTCTGGCTGGCCTGGGGCGAACTGCGCGCCCATCCCTGGCGAACCCTTGCGGCCCTGGCAGCGATTGCCATCGGTGTGGCGCTCGGTCTTGCTGTGCAGCTCATCAACGCCTCGGCGGCCTCCGAGTTTTCGCAGGCAGTGCGCGCCACCACCGGACAGGCCGATCTTGAAGTGCGCGGTCCGCGCAGCGGTTTCGACGATAGCCTGCTCGAACGCATTGCCGCCAACCCCGCCGTGGCGGTGGCCAGCCCGATGGTAGAGGTCGATGCGCTGGTGATCGGGGAGACGACAGTCTGGGGACGCGATCACCCGCCGAGAAATCTCAAGGTGATTGGCATCGACCTGTTTCGTGCGGGGCGCGTCACCCCGGAACTGCTCGGCATGCCCCAGGAGGATGACGGCCTTTCCCTGCTTGCCGACGATGCCCTGTTTCTTTCGCCTGCCGCCCAATCCTGGCTCGGCGTAGCGCCGGGACAAACCCTAAGCTTGCAGGCCGGACTGGAGCCGCTGGTCTTGCGCATCGCCGGCAGCCTACCCGGTGCACGGCCCGGGCAACGTCTGGCGACCATGGATATTGGCGCGGCGCAATGGCGGCTTGCACGGCTCGGCAAGCTGACGCGCGTCGCCATCCGTCTGCAGGACGGCAGCGATCTGCGCAGCGTGCGCGCGCAACTGGCCGCGCAGTTGCCGGCTGGCGTATTCGTGACCACACCGGAGGATGCCGACGTGCGCGCCAGCAACCTCTCGCGCGCCTACCGCGTCAATCTCAACGTTCTGGCGCTGGTGGCGCTATTCACCGGCGCGTTTCTGGTGTTCTCGACGCAAACCCTGGCCGTCGTGCGGCGGCGCGGCGAATTCGCCTTGCTGCGCACGCTCGGTTGGCCGGCGCGTGCGCTACTGCGCCAGATCGTCGCCGAGGGGGCGGCGCTCGGCGTGCTTGGCAGCCTGCTCGGCGCCGCGCTTGGCATTGCGGTTGCCCATGCGGCGATCCGGCTGTTCGGTAGCGATCTGGGCGGCGGTTACTTCGTCGGCGTCGCGCCGGTACTCAGTCTTGACCCTTTGGCCATCGCCGGTTTTGTCCTGCTCGGCACGGGCGCCGCTGCAGCCGGCAGTCTTGCGCCGGCGCTGGAAATTGCCCGTGCGTCGCCGGCGCAGGCGCTCAAAAGCGGCGCAGTGGAGGGTTTGCCGGCACATGTGGCGCATTTCTGGCCAGGGGTGGTTTTGCTGCTCGCTGGGACGATCCTGACACGTTTGCCGCCGCTCGACGGACTGCCGGTGGCCGGCTATCTCGCCATCGCCTGTTGGCTGCTTGGCGGTATCAGCCTGATGCCGGGGCTGGCCGGCAAGGCGTTTGCCGGGCTGGCGCGCGCCTGTGCTGGGCAGGCCAGTCGGCGCCCGCTGCTGTTCCTCTCGCTGCAACGCCTGGCCGCTGCTCCGGGGCAGGCAGGTATCGCGCTGGCCGGCGTGGTCGCCAGTTTCGCCCTGATGGTGGCGATGGCCATCATGGTTGGCAGTTTCCGCGATTCAGTCGACCGCTGGCTCGACAAAGTGCTCGCCGCGCCGCTGTATTTCCGTGTCCCGGCCGGGAGCAACAGTGTTTTCGTGTCGGCGCAAGATCTTGCCGCTATCGCCGCGTTGCCCGGTATCGCACGCACGGAATGGATGCGTGTCCAGCACTTCGACCTTGATCCTCAGCGACCGCCGGTAACGCTGATGGCGCGCAGCCTCGACAAGCGCGATCCCGGTGCGCGCATTCCGCTCACCGGCGCGGCACTCGCCCTCTCCGCGCTGCCGGCGGACAGCGTACCCGTATGGGTGTCTGAAGCAATGGTCGATCTCTACGGCTGGGCGATTGGCACCCGGCAGACCCTGCCGCTTGCCGGCCACGCCGTTGCCGTTATCGTGGCGGGGGTGTGGCGCGATTTCGCCCGCCAACATGGCACGGTGACCATGGATCTGGAGGATTACCGGCGCATCACTGGCGATACGGGGATCACCGACGGTGCGCTGTGGCCGCGGGATGGTGTAGGCGTGGCCGATCTGGTTGCCGCGCTGCATCGCGCCGTGCCGGGCGCCCAACGTCTCGATTTCGCCGAGCCGGGCGAAATCCGCGCCGCTTCGCTGCGTATTTTCGACCGCAGTTTCGCGGTGACTTATCTGCTTGAGTTGGTCGCCATCGTCATCGGGCTGGCCGGCATCGGCGCAAGTTTTTCGGCTCAGACCCTGGCGCGCGCCCGCGAGTTCGGCATGCTGCGCCATCTGGGCGCGTCGCGTCGCGAGTTGCTGCGTCTGCTGGCGCTGGAAGCCGCCGGGCTGGCCCTGTTCGGCATCCTTGCCGGGGCTGCGCTGGGCGTCGCCATTGCGCTGGTGTTGATCCATATCGTCAATCCACAGTCCTTCCACTGGAACATGGAGCTGGCCGTACCCTGGGGACTGCTTGGCAGCGTTACCGCACTCCTGCTGGCGGCGGGCGTGGGCACGGCACTGCTGGCGACCCGGCAGGCAACCGGCGTCGGCCCGCTGCGCGCCGTGCGCGAGGACTGGTGATGTTCCGCCGCGAATTTCTCCACTGGCTGCTGCTTGGCGGGTTGCCATGGAAGGCGTCGCGATCGCTCGCCGCCTCGCCTGATTTTCCCGAAGTTGTGCCGCGTTCCTTGCGTTTCCCGCGCGACCACGGCGCCCATCCCGAGTTTCGCACCGAGTGGTGGTATCTCACCGGCTGGCTGGAAGCGGGCGGTACGCCGACCGGTTTTCAGGTCACCTTCTTCCGTTCGCGCACCCTGCACGATCCCGCCAATCCCTCGCGCTTTGCGCCGCATCAACTGTTGTTCGCCCACGCCGCCCTGGCGCGTCCCGCCGACCCGCGCTTGCGCCACGATCAGCGCGCCGCACGGGTGGTACGTGGCGACCCGGCCGCCAGCTTCAGTCTGGAAGACACCGATCTGCGGCTGGAAGGCTGGTCGCTCCAGCGCAACGCTCGGGACGAATATCTGACGCAGATCGCAGGCGAAAACGTGCGGATTGAGTTGCGCTGCGTGCCAACCCAACCGTTGTTGTTGCAGGGCGAGGGCGGCTATTCGCGCAAGGGAGCGAAGTTCTCGCAGGCCAGCTACTACTACAGCCTCCCGCAACTGGCGGTAAGCGGCCGGATCGCGACGGATGGCGATTGGCAGGTCGCGCGCGGCCGCGCCTGGCTCGATCACGAATGGTCATCGACCGTCCTTGATCCGACGGCTGCCGGGTGGGACTGGATCGGCATCAACCTGGCCGATGGTGGCGCACTGATGGCTTTCCGCATTCGGGGGCGCGAAGAGGGGCGCACCCTCTGGAGTGTGGCGCGACTGCGCACGGCCGATGGCCGCGAGCGCAGCTTCGTGGGAGAGTCCGTGCGTTTCGAGCCGCTGTCGACTTGGCGTTCCCCGCATACCGGCACGGTTTATCCGACGCGTCTGCGCCTGCGCCTCGGCAATGGAAGTGCCGCAAGGAACTATGACATCCATCCTCTGATGGATGACCAGGAACTCGATGCGCGTCGTTCGACCGGTTCCGTCTACTGGGAAGGCGCTGTCGAGCTGCATGCCGATGGCCTGAGCTTGGGGCGCGGCTATCTCGAACTGGTGGGTTACCACCGGCCGATGAGCCTGTAGATCAGCAGGAGCGAAAGGGCTGAGTGAAGCTGTCTGATTCGAAGAGCCACTTCATCGAGTAGAAAGCCCGGCTTTTCCGGTTGTAGAAACTCGGCGCTGGCGCGACGGCAGGGGTAACATATCTGCGGCATGAATCTACCGACGCGAACACTCATTGAGTCGAACCCTGCCGCTTTCCTTTCTCCCGAGAGCAGGATGCCCGCCTTTGCGCCGGGTGAAGACGACAATGTCTTCCTGCTTGCCCTAGCGACGGCCCTCCGCGATGGGGCATGTGATGCCGCTGCGCTTGATGCCTTGTTTCGTCGCACCGGCTTTCCTCGGTCCTGGAAGCGCTTGATATTGGTTTTGTATGCCCCCGGCCACAAGCGTATTCTGGCCAGTCGCGAAACCCAGCCCGAGGCAGCGAGTTTTGCCGCTGTGTTTGCCGCCCTGCTGGGACATCCGCGCCGCTCCGCCTTGGCGCAAGCCGCCTTCCGGCTGCAAATGGATTTCATCACCGAGACAGCGCAGCCGGTCGAGCTGGGGCGTATCGGCGTGGAGCAATCCGGCGCCTTGCATTTCGAACCGGGAGTGGACGGCTTGCTCTTCAAGACGGAGAGCGACGAAATTCTGCTGTTCCTGCCCGGCGATGCCTTCGTGCGCTCCATCATGGGCATGCGCCAGCTGCGCGAATATCTTTACCGCGCCCATGGCGAGGAGGTTGTCCGGCATTCACGTTGCTGGCGTTTTCGCTCCCAGAGTTATGTCTCGAATGCGTCGGCCAAAGGCTGGTTGCGCCTCTACCGAGGTTATCCGCTGGTCGGTGCGCTGACCAAGGACAAGCTCGAGAAGGCCGTGACCCTGGCGATTGATCACATTCAGCTGACTCAAAAGGCGGATGGGCGATTTCTCTACTATTACGATGCCGCCCTCGATTCGCGCCGCGACCACGAGCATCCGACGCGCGACCCCTTCAAGAATCCCTACTACAACATCCTTCGCCACGGCGGCGGCGGGCTGACCTGCATCTACTACGAAAAGCACTTCCGCTCGCAGGTGACTCACGACAACATCCGCCGCGCCATCGATTACCTGCTGGCGCAGGCGCGAATCCAGGATTACGACGGCAAGCCCGGCGCCTACATCTTTCATGAGAAGAAAGCCAAGCTCGGCGGCTCGGGCATTGCGCTCTATCTGCTGACGGACTACCAGATGCTGACCGGCGACAATCGTTATCGGGAATGGGCCGACAAGTTCGCCTGGCATCTGGTCAATCAGATCACCGCCAGCGGCGAGTTCATCTACTACAACATCTACCTCAACAAACCGGTCACCGAAGCGCAAAACCATCAATACTTCTCCTTCTACTATCCGGGCGAGGCAGTGTGCGGACTGGCAAAATATCTGCATATCGCGGATGCGGCGATGGCCGACATCATCTGCGCCAAACTGCGCAAGGCACTGCATTTTCTGCTCGTCGAACGTCCCGCACTGCGCGCGGAGCACTACACCGCAGTGCCTTCGGATTCCTGGCTGATGATGGGCATCATGGAGTTGTGGGATCAGGCAAGCATGCGCGATCCTGCCTACGCAGAGTTCGTGTTTGCCGATGCGGCCAAGATGATTGACCACCTCTACAAGGTAAGCGACGCGCCACATCCAGACTATGCGGGCGCTTTCTATTACCAGTTCGGCGATTATCCCTATGCCGATGGGGCCCGCTGCGAAGGGCTATGCGGCGCCTACGAACTAGCCGTCAAGATGGGGGATCAGGATAAAGCGCGCGTCATCTGGCAGGCCATGAAACTTGCCGCATGGTCGGTGCTGCATCTGACCAATACCGACGATTCGGTCTATTCCGCCATCAAGCCGGCGCTGGCGCGCGGCGGCATCCGCTTCAAATACACGCGCCAGTGGTTCCGAATCGACACTATCCAGCACGTCGCTTCCTTCTTCGCCAAGATGCTGCCCCATTGGGAGGAGGGGCAGGCGTCTATTTCCGAAAATCGACCATGAATTCGCAAACCCGCATATTTACCCCCGGGCCAGTGAAGATACCGGCCTATGTTCTGGAAGCCGGCGCTGTGCAGACGCCGTATTTCCGCAATGCCGAATTCTCGTCAGTCTTGCTTGAGTGCGAACAGTATCTTCTCGCATTCTCCGGTGCGCCTGAGGGCAGTCGGGTCGTGTTTCTGACTGCATCCGGTAGCGGGGCCATGGAGGCTGCGGTCGCCAATCTCCTCGCGCCTCAAGAGCCGGTTATTGTGATCAACGGCGGCGGGTTCGGACAACGCTTCGCGGACATCGCAACGCATTGTCGTCTCGATGTGCGGCAATACCTCGTGGAAAGAGATCGCCTTCCTGCTGCCGCCGACCTCGTCAAGTTGTTGCCTGCCACCGCCTTGCTGGTGAATGCCCATGAAACTACCACAGGGGTTCTTTACGACCTGCACGCATTGGCAGGGTTCTGCCGCGATACCCGAGCACTCTTTATCGTGGACGCCATCAGCATGTTCCTGACCGATCCGTTGGACATGACCGCACTCGGCATTGATGCGCTGATCGTGTCCTCGCAAAAGGGCCTGGCCCTGCCCCCAGGGCTTTCCATGGTGATTCTTTCTCCGCGCGCACAGAGCCGTTTGTGTTCCGGTAATGCACCTTACTATTTCAATTTCTCGTCCTATCTGGACAATGGGGCTCGTGGCCAGACGCCTTTCACCCCCTCAGTGACAATCATCCTGCAGTTACTGGTTCGTTTGCGGCGGATTGCCGAGCTTGGGCTGGGTGCGGAGTTTGATCGCGCCAGCAATGTCGCCTCACGATTCCGCCAAGCGGTGCCGCGCTGGCCGTTATCTTTTTTCAGCAGGTTCATGCCGAATGCCATGACGGCGCTCTCGCCTACCGATGGCAGTAAAGCGGGAGACATCGTGGCTATCCTCGAAAGTCGCTATAACATTTGCGTTGCGCCAAACGGGGGCGCCTTGCGCGATACGGTTTTCCGCGTGTCGCATATGGGCGATCAATACGAAAGCGACATCGATTATCTGATCGATGCGTTCGACGATTACTATGGAGTAACCGCATGAGAGTCCTAATCATGGCAGCCGGCATCGGCAGCAGAATCAGTCGTCATCTGCACGGCAGGCCGAAGTGCTGTGTCAGCATCGCCGGACAGCCGCTGATTCGTTATACGCTCGGACTGCTGACCGGTATGGGAATTCGCGACATTGCCGTCGTAACCGGCTACCAGTCGCAAATGGTGACCCAGGCGCTCGATGGGTGCCGCTATACCCATTATTACAATCCCTTTTACCCGATTACGAATTCCATCGTTTCGGCTTGGTGCGCACGCGACTTCATCGCCGCGGAGGACGATCTGGTCATCATGAATGGCGATGTCTTCGCCGAAGAGGCGGTGTTTCGCTGCTTGATGGAGGAAACGCGATCCCCCCTGATGCTTTTCGATACAACGCGCATTCAGGATGCAGATTACCGCTTTCAGTGTTCACCCGACGCGACTCTCCTCAAATACGGCAAGGAGCTTGAGGATGCCGAAACCACTGGCGAATATGTCGGCATTGGCAAAATTGGCGGCTGTGCGCTTTGGGACTTCAAACAGAGGATTGTCGATATGGTGAATGGTCAGGACTATGGCTGCTGGTGGGAAGAAGCGCTGTACCGGACTGTCGGCGAGGGTAAGCAGGTTCATGTGCGGGATGTGGCTGGGATGTTCTGGGCCGAAGTCGATTACATCGAGGATTACATGCGCATCCAGTCGTATTTCGATTCCCGAGCGCCAGTCGCGATTTAAACTAAACGGATATAGAGGTGCATTGTGGGCATACTTGCCGCAAAGTGTCGAAATTACCTCATTGGTAGGCGTTCATTAGAGTTGCCTTTCCGAACAAAGTACGGTGAAGAATAACTTCAACGCCATTGCTCGCTAGAGGGAAGCATGCAGATTTTGCTGTTGGGTACTAAAGAATACGACCACGATCTGTACGGGCGGTTGTCCCATTATCAGAAATCCAAGAGTCAAAATATTCTGTATGCTCGATATGATGATGTATACCGATCAAATAGTTTTGTTTATGCCAGAGCATGTCATAGTGTGAAGGTGGCGTATCAGCATCAGGGTGTATTGCTTTCACCTTCTTTGGTGATTGATGTAACCAATGGCGCCTTGCAAAACGAATTAGAGCAACTGTTTTTGGCTGGTTGGAGTAATACTCAACAGGCTTTCTACAGGGGAAAGGGTGATAATTCATATCGTCAAAAGAATGATGATTCATTTGCTACCTGCCTATGCTTTACAACCAATAATGCACTGCCAATGTTGAGTGTTATCAAGGGTAGCGTAAATACACCCGATGCTCTGTGCTCAGAAGGTTGTCTTGGATTGATTGAGCAGGCAATAACCGAGTATTTTGCAGATATTAATTACTTTGGTGTTTTATGGGGCAATGCAAATCATAGATTTGCAAGCCAGCAAAGCATGTTGTTTTCTGTATCCTTTGAAATAAGCCGAAAGTATGGTGATTATCAAGTAGAGATCATGGGTATTCAAGCGCTGGATGTAGGGCAACTTCTTTCTCATGGTGAACAATTTGCATTTGATTATTTTGATGCATTGATTCAGTACAGGCTGAATCATTATGTCCAGCAAGTTAAGTTCCGAACCCACATTGTCAAGCTATGTGAAGAAACGGGGATAGATCTTGAACCCTCGTTGCACAATACGTTTGTTCTCAGCAAAGATGAGCATGTCGGAATGCATAGCGCCTATTATGGATCTGTTAATACTAAAGATGGGATAGCAGTAATACTCGACAAACATCAAACTAATATATATCTGAGCAAACATGGATTTTGCGTTAATCGTTCAGTTGAGTATTCAATTAAGGATTTGCAGGATAAGACAGTAATTCAGCGAATACCGCTTAATTATCCTCTTGTACTCAAGCCTACCGATAGCAAAGCGGGATATGGTGTTGTAACCAATATACCAAATCAGAGAAGAATGCTTATCTCGGCGCAAAAGATAGGTGGCCTCGAAGGTATCGATAAAGTACTGGTGGAGGAGTTTTTCGAGGGGGTAACATATCGAGTTTTAGTGGTTTGCGGGAAAGTCGTTGCTGTATTAAAGTTCATTCCAGCTAATATTCTCGGGGACGGCGAGACTCAAATTGATGACTTGATTAGAGCAAAGAATCTGATTACCAAGTCTCGTATCCGAATCAACAATGCGCTACGGCTCTCGATCTTTAACGACGGCAAGAGATGGGAAACCGTGTTGCCTGTGGGAGAGCAGTATGTTCTTAGCTATAACTCGCACGCATCCACAGGCGGACAGTCCATAAATGTTACTGAGGTGTTTCGGGTTCAATATAAGCTCATTGCTGAGCAAGCCTGTCGATCTCTTGGTATTAGAAATGCTGGGCTGGACATGATTGTAAATGCTGAGGGTGATTATCGAATTATTGAAGTGAATTCAGGGCCGGCTTTGGCAACGCATAGAAGCCCAAAATATGGCGACTCGATCGATGCATATTCCCTAGTGCTTGATTGTTTGCTGAAGCAAACCGACCTGAACCGCGATGACAATCAGTATCTCGACGAGATGATGGTTTATCATCAATAAGCGATTAAGCTGGAGTGAGAATGATTAGTGCATTACATGTATTGAAAGAATTCGATCCGGGCCAGTTGTACAGGTTTTTTGTTGATGGGCGTTTTTATGCCACTGAACATGGTTGGGAAGGCTACGAGAGCAGGCAGCCTGGGTGCATCTCCGGAATGAGTATGGCCTATGCACATATGCTCAAGAACTTCGAGCTACCCAATGGGTTGACCCTTGAATATATTAGTAAACTACATGATCTTGTCTTTTATCATATCGACAAGAAGCTACGTCGCAATCGTTATCCTGGAGAAATACGAGAGTTTCGTATCAGTTTTATGGTTCGACCGCGTGCGACCACGCTCGATGGGTTGCGAGAGTTGATGGGGGATCGTTCATTGAATGAAGCATTCAAAGGGCGTATTAATGGATGCGAAACTGTTGATGATCTTTACCGAGCTATACAAAACCGCAAACACATTCGTTACATTGCTCAAGTGGGGTATTTGCCTCCCGAGCTGGACAAGGCCTCAAGAGAAAGAGAGCCAATAGATCTTTATTTGAAAGCAAGAGTTCAAGCTCAAAGAAACATCACCGAACAGGTTAGTCAGGAAATTGATCATTTCAATACAACTATTCATACGCTCCCGGATGAGCATAAGTTAGTATTTATCGTTGACAGTATTAAAAGACTTGAACGACTTCACCCTTTTGTTGATGGAAACACTCGTGTCTTCATCACCTTGTTGCTCAATCATCTATTGATGTTGTACGGGTTCTACCCAGTGATATTTGAAGAGCCCAGTATTTTCGATGCCTTCACGACAGAAGAGATCATGGAGGAAGTACTATTAGGTCAGGGGATAGTAAAAGAGTTATTGCATGACCCGACGAGTCGCGTGTTCGGGCACTCTATATTGGATGAGACGAATGACAACATATCGAATATCAAGACTTTGATGTCAGATATGATTGCAGTTATTAAGGCGCTGTAGCATTGCACGATGCAGATACTGTTGCTGACAAATGATAATGCCGACTGCTTTGAGGCTCTTTCGGAGAAGTATTCAGCACTTTTGGGCTATGCAGGAGCTCTTGTTAGAAATGTCCTTCTAACAAGTTACGATAGCCTATATGTAGACAAGCTCTATATCTATGCTCGTGAATGCTTTGTTTTGCGAATTAAAGAAATACACCCTGATGTGCTTCTGTCACCGTCGATAGTTATAGATGTTTCTGAATCAGGCAATACGGTGTTATCGGATTACCTAACCCGTTATTGGCTTAATACGCATCAGGCATGCTATAGATTGCCAATACGATCAATTCCTCAGGTGGAAGCTGGTCAGCACTCTACATGTATGGCTTTCGCTGCTAGCTTGCTTGAACCAGACTTTGCGTGCATGGCGCATAGTTTGTCACTATTTGGCGGCCATCCCGAGGGTGAGTCGGCCAATGCAGTGGTTGGTCTATTGGAGCAAGCTCTGAATGAGTATTTTGCTAATCACCAGTTCTACAAAATGGCTGGACTTCATTATCAGGATAAAACTCTTCGGAATCTCAGTTCTGTATTCTTCGTTACTTTTGACTTGATAAGTATGTATGCTGACTATAGTGTTGTAATTAAAGACGTCCACTGCATGCATATCTCCGAGTACGCCCACGATTCAACTGCTCTCTATATTTATCTTGATGCCTTGTTGGATTACCGTTTAAACACCTACGTCCAAATGGTGAAGTTTAGAGAGTTCATCATTGCATTGTGTCAGGAGCATCAAGTTGATTTCGAGCCATCTTATTTTCGTACTTTCGTTTTACGCAAAGGAGAAAGGATTGGACTCCATCGCGGATTCTTTGCCGGCGTTAACGATCCAAGAGGTAATTCTTTGATACGTGATAAACATGCGACGAATGTCTTTCTAAGCCAGAGGAACATTAAGGTGAATCGTTCAAGAGAGTATCTTCTGTCGCAGCTCGAAGATCCGATTATTATTGAATCTCTCGGTCTGAGTTACCCTTTGGTTTTGAAGCCAAAAGACAAGAAGATGGGTTACGGAGTCGTCACGAATATCCTTAATCCGCATGGCATGCTCAATTCAATTAGATCACTGAAGGCTCTTGGCGATATTGAGCCGGTGTTGATCGAGGAGTTCTTTCAGGGCATCACATATCGAATTCTGGTTGTCGGAAATGAGGTGATTGCGGTTCTGAAATTTATGCCAACCTATATTATCGGGAATGGAACGAATACTATCCTTGAGTTGATTCGTTCCAAAAACAAAGTTATAAGATCCCGTATCCGAATCAATGATGCCTTGGAGTTGAGTCTCGCCAATGATGGATACACTTGGGATACTGTTCTTGCTGAAGGGCATCAGTATATTCTAAGCCACAATTCGCATGCCTCAATGGGTGGTCAAGCCACAAATGTCACTGATGTTTTCTCTGAAGAATATAAGGAACTGGCTTTGAGAGTATGTAATATGCTTCTGTTGAAGCATGCAGGTATTGATATCAATATCAACGAGGCGGGGGATTATCGGATACTTGAGGTTAATTCCGCTCCGGCACTTTCAACCCATCTACACCCGAAATACGGCACATCCATTGATACATACAGTAAGGTGTTTGAAAATCTGTTTGACCACACTGATCTTAGTCGAGCAGACAATAGCTATCTGCCGACCATGATCGCATACCACCAGTGATCACTCCAGGGTCACTGAGTCGTAGGGCTGATCTTCTTTCCAGTTAATACCAGGGATACCTTGCTGCACGCTGTTGGATATCTCCAGTGTTCCTGCGAAGACTCCCCGTTTTATTCCAGGCTCAACTGGATAAACATCCCGCCAATAGATCAACCTGTTACTTTGATCTTTGGACCACAGGTTCCAGTACAACCTGTATTTTCCCTCTGATAGCTCGGCTGGGGTACGTACAAGCGTTTGGTCCATGTACCAGCGCGTCGAACCACAGTTTTTGTGATGCCAAAGTCCATCTGCAACAGGGTAACGCAGGAAAGTCATTTTCCCATCTTCGGCGATGAAACTCAATTCAGCCCGCCATCGATAAGATTGTGGCTGTAAGCATCGAAATATCAGTTCGAATACGAAAGAATAACCAGGGGCAACCGATTTAGGATACCGGAGCGCACCAATCTCAAGCCCCCCTCCCATACTCATAACATCGCAATCAGGAGTGAGGGATGGCGGATCATACTGTTGCAATTCTTCATTTGAGAGAAACTTAATCTTGTCCTTTGAAAATAGTCTTGAGGCAAGCGCTGGTGTCAAGGGGGCCGTCGTGTTGCCCTCGGGTGAGAGTTCAAGCGTTAGAGTGTTATCTTGATCAATCAGTATTGTGCCAAGATCAAGACTGAGACTTTTGACAAGGTCTAAAATACGTGCGCTCGCGTTTTGGGCATGTCTAACCCTGCATCGACGTAGATAGACAGGATGAACTTGGAGTGAGTGGATACCCTTTTCGTTGAATTTCAGTTCGAAGTAGGCCGCATCGTTCATTCGGCTTTGCCCTACCCGGTCGGAAATAAACGTGCCCATATCGTAGACGATTGCTTTATTTTTGTACTTTTCGATGCCATGGATAATGTGCGACGAATGGCCTAGGATAATGTCCGCTCCAGCGTCAATGATGGCGTGAGCTAAGTCAATGGTTTGTTGTTTGGGTTTTTCAACCCAGTTTGCCCCCCAGTGCGGCGTTACTATAACAATATGAGCGTATTGCTTAGCCTCGCTAATAATTGGCTCGAGTTCATTAATTGAGTCGACCGAAAGTGGCAGGTGAAATGTTCCAGCAGCTGTCGCAGTTGCCTCCGCCCATGGTGCAGTCGTATCGAAGGCGATTACAGCGATGATAGCGTCACCACATTGGAGTAGTTTCCATTGTTTCGCTTCTTGAGCGGAAATTCCTGATCCGACAAAAGGCAAATTCATCTGCTCAAACAGACTAATTTGATCACCTAGCGCTTCTGCCCCAAAGTCCATGCTATGGTTGTTTGCGGTTGTGACTATGGTTGCTCCCATTTTCTGCAGAGCCTCGGTCACAAACTGGGGGGCTCGATAGTGAAATGGCTTCCTTTCGGTTATTTTTGAACTAAAAGACCCCTTTTGGCTGATAACACATTCAAGATTAAGGAGCACCCCATCGGCTTCTTGAAAAGTCTTGCTGAGTGAACCTAGCACCCAATCGCTGCCCTCTTCAAGCATGCGCCCGGGGAAATCGCGGGCCAGAATGGTGTCTCCTGCCGCCAGAAAGGTATAGAGTTTCACGGGGGGCGTCTCGGTTTTCTTTGCTACTTGGGCCGAGAAGCAGGGTGTGACTGGCCATTGCTGCTTGATGTTATCGACGATGCGGGACATCCATACCCTATGGTGTCCCTGAATGAACAGGGTATCGTCTGGTCGAAGGGTCTCTAGTAGTTCGGCTTGAATATCCTCAGGTTCGTCGCCGTGCTGGGCGAGAATGCCGCTTTGCGCAAGGGCAGCGCGCAGGATCTTCATGCCTTCACCTACGGTAAATAGTTTGGCCGTACGGTCAATCTGGACTAGACGTGCAATCTCTTCATGTACCATGATCGTGTCTTCATCAGCGAGATCGCGACTCTCGCCCAGCGCCATGACGATGCGGTGCTCTTTAGGGGTAAGGCGATAAAGGTCAGCAAGTGCGGCGCGAAACCCTTCAATGGAGCCGCGTTGGCTGTAATCGAAGAGTTTGATGGCGCCTGAGCCGATATCTACATCGTATAAGCAGCCTGTGGATTCGCCGGGAATGAAGTCAACTAGGCGCCCGGCAACCTTTTGCACATCAACGCCAGTTAAAGCGGCGGTGAGTAATACTCCTAGACTAGCGATAGGTGCAAAACTGTGGTGGGTGCCAATTTTGTAATTGATGATTCTGCCCATTACCTTTGCACAGACAATCCAACATGAATTCGTCGTGTCGTAATGAGACGATAGAAGCTGGGCGTCACAAAAGTCTTCGCGTCCCCACGTAAGTACGGGTACGGGCCGGATCTTTTGTACTTCATCTTTAAGCGGGATAAAGTAGGGGTGGTCTGTGCTCATTAGTACCACCCCCCCCTCTTGTAGGCTTGTTACCGATTCTGCTTTTGCGCGGATAAGGTTTTCGACCGAGCCATGAAAACGGGTATGAGACGAGCTGATATTAGTGAATACGCAGATATGTGGTTGAATCAGAGCACTTCTTTGCCATCCTCGATTGGGATTGGCCACGGATACTTCGACGATAGTGAGGGATGAAGATTCACCTATCGAGGCTAATGAGCACCAGATGGGCACATGAAGGTTGGCGCTGCCAAGACTAGCATGAATGTTCGTCAGCGAAGAAAAGGCATGATGAGCCATTAGCTTGTAATTAGTCTTTCCGACCGACCCGGTTACTAAAATACGCTTGGCCTGTGAAGCGTCCCTGTTTGCACTAGCAATACTTGAAAGCGCATCCCATGTATTGGCGACTCGCAGGAGCGGGCATGGAACATGGTGCGAGAAATCAATTCCTACAACAAAAGCCTTCACGCCGCGTGAGGCAGCTTCGAGTATCCTCTTCTTGGTTGGAGGTTTCGCGCCAGCATTTTTCCATTTTGGCGAATTGTCATGTAAGACACACAAAGAACCTTCCGCGGCATTGGCCAAAACGGTAACGCAATCAAAGCGTTCGTATATTGAATTAAGTCCTTCCCACGTGCCGTGAGAGGCAGATGCGATTTGCTGAGCGTCGATGGTGATGGACATGCTTCAACTCCAGGAGTTAGATGTATGGATGCTACGCAAAACTTGAACTTCCAGGCAGGCAGGGTGGATTCTAGTCTGAAGGACAGCAGGCTAATCTGACGCTATGGTGAGCAGCTCATGGCGCTATTGGGATGTGCATGTTGGTGGTTTTGCTCTAAGACCTGGGAGTCTGGAGGTGTGGAGGTAGTAAAACCAAAGTGTCGAAATAATTTACATTCGGAGGTTGTGATCTTGGAGCTGGATCGGGTAACTCTTTGAGTAACAGAGAAAAGAACTTTCTGGCCTACATGTTGCTTGTATGCGGTGCGGACTGATTGATGCATCCTAAGGAGACTAAGATGAAGAAGACAATAATTGCAACGTTGCTGGCCTCGGCCGTTCTTGCAAGTGCAAGTGCTTATGCTGGACCTGTTAATAAGTGGCAAATTGACGTTAGTGCTGAGTTTGAAAATGCTGTATTCCTGAATAATCGCAGCAGTCAAAATACAGATACTTTGCTGGAGTGGGGGACCGATCCGTATAGCCGGTTGTATCTAACGGACTACGACACAAGCAAACAAATTTTGACAGATGGGGCTGCTCAGCAAAACTTCAGCCTTACTCATGTCAATAATGTTATTAACTTGAATCATAGTTTGCTTAGCGTCGACATTCTGACAACGCTCAAGCTGGCTGCAATTGATCCTTCAGGCGTTGAACCTAACCCCTTATTTGAGAAGACATTCAAGATTAAGTTCACAGAAACAGTAAATGCCGGATATGATGTTGGAACTAGATCGTACTGTCCTAATGGTGAATTGAATTACCAGGGTGTTAATAAAGAGGGTTGTGCTGATATCTTTACGATTGATGGTACGGCATTTGACCAAGAGTTCTTTTACAACACCAGTGGTACGGGCTTTGGCGATACTAATGGTGATAAGTACTATTTAAGCTTCTTCAATCAACTGGGAAATCTGGCACCTTTGAGCGATGCCGCGTGTACGTTTGTAGGGGCTCAGGCGGGCTGTCTGGGATTTATGTCGCCTGAGAAGCAATCCAATTCGACTGCATTTGCGGCCATGATCACATCCACTCCCAGTCAGGTTCCAGAGCCTGGAACGCTTGCTCTGTTGGGCATTGCACTCGGAGGGTTGAGTTTCCTTAGACGCCGAGTGAAATCATAACCTGCCCCATTGTGGCATGCGACCGGCCTTGTATTCGGCCGGTCTTTTTGTTATGGCTTGCAAGAATAGCTTGGGTTAGTTTACTGATTTCATGATAATGAAATCATCTAGCTTCGCCGCTGGCGTTGCCAGAATGTTCACTGCATCAACCTGCGCGGCCCTTGGCCCTTTTTCAAGCAATTTGACAAGCGCCTGAATGGCGCTATGCATGCCAAACAACTCAGCCTCGACTGTCTGATGGGTGTTGTTATTCCTTACCCAGCCTCCAATCCCGTGCTGAATCGCTTGTTTCTTCATCCATCGTCTGTAACCGACGTTATGCACCTTACCTGAAATTGTCACCCTGCAGGATTCCGGTGAGGTTGTGTTGGCGACATGGGGGGGGATCAGTGCATCAAGCAATGCCCCAGCGAGATCGCGCGGAGTTCCTTCTCCGGGAAAATGAATCATTGCCAAATCCGGATTCGTATTGACTTCAATGATTGTCCAGCGCTGATGATGGGGTGATTCAGATACATCCTCGGCAATCAGGTCAATACCAACATGAATCGGATTGAATACGGCAACCCTGGCTTTGACCATCAGTTCTGCCCAGTCAGGGTGAATTTCATCGCTCTTGTCGCAGCTTTCTCCTCCCGCTCCGATATTGGCTACGGTATGAAGTTGAAGGCGTCTGCCCCTTTCCAGGACTGAATGAATGTTTAATCCCTGAACTTCGAGGTTGCGCAAGTTCATTTCAGATAAAAGCATAGGCTTGACAGCATAGTAGGGATTCTTGGCTCGCTCTATATTCTTTGCCTCCAGAAGCTTTCCAATACTGCTTCTTCCATCCCCGGTAACATAGGCTGGAATACGTTCTGTGACACTGACAATTCTAGAATCGATCACCACTACCCTGAAATCGCGACCCTTTACATACTCTTCGACAAGAATGCCACTCCTCGCCTTAGCGCATGCGTAATGCCATGCTGCGGTGAAGTGTTCGCGCTCTTTAATATCAGTAGTGACACCTCTTCCACCCGACCCTATCAATGGTTTTACGACCACAGGTATTCCGAGCTCTGCAGAAAACTGCCAAGCCTCATTCATTTGATCTAAGTTGAAATATCTTCCAGTTGGAGTGTTTAATCCAGCTTCACGAAGTAGAGTACATGTCCAATTCTTGTCGTTTGTAGCGTCACGTGCAACGCTACTAGTTCGGTTTGACATGCCAGAGTAAAACAAAAGCCTATGTCCGCCTTGCTCAAGCTCGGTTATCCCTGATGAGGGTGAAAAACAAGGAATCCCCCTGCGATGAGCAGCTTGGCGTAAAAGAGCGCTATTACTTGAAAGCATCAAGCTGCTCTGTTGGGGTAATGGTTGAGCGGGGAGAGCTCGGGGTGTTTCAGCTGGAGGTTTGTAAATATCAGGAGTTTCGATAACGAAATCGACCAGTAGCGAGGGTAGGTCTACGATAGCCCCATAATTGACGAACGATACGCATGAGATGTCCGGCATTGAGTTTACGCTGACGATAAAAGCGTTACCGTTTTCAGGCTGCTGAGAAATGTCTTTGACAATAAGATGAATACAAGCGAGATGCAAATCAGGAATTGTCCTGGCCGCATTCTCGGCTAAGCTAAGCAATCGCGGATGAAGTGCTCGAGAGACTTCAACAAACTCTGTGCTTATTGAAAGATTATTATCTTGGCAATTAACGCGCTCGCCCTGCCTTGGTACGTAGTCTGGGGGAATGCCCTTCCTCTCCAGAAAACTATCGGAGTCAAGCTGAAAATTCTTGGTTAAAGGGTTGCTACTGATGCGTAACGCTTTTTGATCAAGTAGCTCTTTAATCGTGCTTTTACCAGTCCCGGTGACGCCGAAAGGAATGCGAACAATAACTGCCCTTGTGACGCCGGATAGTACGAACACTCGTAAGTCTAAACCGGCGATATGTTCTTCAAGGATGATCTTCTTGCTGTGTTTTCGAGCTGCTTTCCAAGCAGATGCAAGCTCATTGATATCGCGTATGTCTTTCGAAACTCCATATCCATCCGATCCGTCAACGGGTTTGACGACGATGCCTTGATTATCTGGAAGGGCATTGAAGTAACGAGTGGCACTTAACTCATCTTCAAACACCTGTCCATTAGGAACGGGAAAACCTGCATGTGCCAGTAAGTTCTTGGTTGCCTGCTTGTTCTTGCAGATATGATCTGCTGGCATTGAGTTTACGGGGGCGCTGGATCGGACAATGGCAACCGAACGTTCAGACTGAATCTTGAAGCACCGATTGGTTAAAGGGTGGACAACATAATTCTTCGCTTTAGCTGCAGCTTGTATAAGTAAAGCTGACAAGTTTTCCGTTGGTTGGGTAAAAGGTGAACCTGTGAAATCATTCTCTCCTTCAAGGAGTATCGTTTGAATCACCCAATCATTGGTGATCTTGGCAGCATCCGGACTTGTCCCTCTACCTGTCTCTGCTATCCATTTTCGTAATGATCTATACAAACCGGTATGTTCCGCTCCTTTAAACATCAACACGTCTAGATGGCGCAAGCAGACAGGCAGTCTTTCGAACAATGTCTCGACGGTTAAAAAAGATCCTCCTCGAACATGCTTTGGCAATAGATCATATAGGTGCTGGATTGTCGTACCGGCAACCCAGACTTGATGAACCCCTGATGCGGCGATTGAATCAGCCAGAGTGGAGTAGTACTCTTCAGCTTGGTTATTAAGTTCGACTAGGTCGGACAAGACAACTATTCGAGCTCCGCCCGTAGCAAGGGGAGAGTCGGAAAGAATTTTCAACGAGGCATCGAGTGGAAGCTCATCCACGTTATGCGACAAGTTGACTATGTTGATGGTTTTGCCTGCAAAGAAATACCGCATGGCAATAACGCTCCTTAAAGTAACGCTGATGCAGTGGAATGCGAATCCATTGATCTGGAGGTAGGGGGCACCGGGGGCTGCGCGCAAGCAAACAAAACGGGTGTGTATATGTGCTAGCGTCCTTAGAATGCGGCCTCACCAGCCTATACAGCCTACATTATGCTCCCGCCTAAACCGCAAGCTACATTTTCGGATCAGTTATACATGTCTGCTCCCTGTTGCGCTACTGACAAGATTGAACAACATGCCAAAGCTGCCACCTCGGCAATGAAAGCGAAGAATTGGGAGGCTGCAGCAACTGACTGGTTACATTGCCTCGAATTGCAGGGTGATGAAACGCGTCCAGAGCACTTGGCGCAGTTGATAGCGTGTAATCTTGCGCTGAAGCAGTATCCAACCGCCAAGCAGTTACTCGAACATGCATCTTTGAGGCATCCGTTCTCCACAAGCCTGTTGTTGCATAAGGCGGCGCTAGCATATTTGGAACGTGATTACCGAGATGCCATCCAGAACTGGTGTCTCTGTATGGCGTTAGAGCCAGATTCCATGACGCAGTTAGTGTTCAAAAGGCTCGGAGTAGCCTTTAGGCGGTTGGGTTACATTGGTCACGGTAAAGCCATTATCTCCAATGGGTTGCAGCGATTTCCCAATGCGGCAAGTCTATGGGTGGAAATGGCGATAGCTGAAGAAACAGCTGGCCAGTTGGAAATCGCCGGGGGATTCTGGGAAAAAGCCCTTGAAAATTATGGTGGCTTGGCACCTGCCTCCGTCTGCTTGTCGGCGTGTCTTGTCTTGGCAAAAAATGGACAACTCCAACGTTGCGTCGAGATTCTGGAAGCAGCACTATTAATTCATCCTGATGACAAAAGACTACAAGGACGACTGAAAGAGGTCCGTATTGCAAATCGGGTTGATGTGTCGATTGTCGCGGAGAGTGATGGAAAGTATCGCTTTACCTACTATAAGCAGAGGCAAGAAGCTTCGGTAATTTTCTTTACCTTCGGTACGATACTCAATGACCTCACATCTCGCGCTTTTGGCTATCCCTTCCTGACTTTGGAAGGATACGATCATGTTCATGTCGCGCAAGGTTCAAATCAGCAGTACCAAGAACTCTCGCTTGAGGCGTTTGCCGCCATTGCCGCGCCCCTATGCGCAGGCAAAAAAGCGTTTACATATGGTTCCAGCCTTGGCGGCTACGCCGCCATCTATTTTGCGTCAGCAATACGGGCGTGCGCCATTGCTTCTAGTCCGACTCTGCCGGCACACGCGATGGCCAAGCGCTTCCCCAATCACAAGATACCCATAAAGCACATCCCGATAGAAAGGTTTGAGATAGCAGAAAGGGTTTACGCTTTCTTTGACCCACATGACGAAGACGATGAAGCCTTCATGCGTGAGCGGATTGCTCAGGCATGTAAGGATCTGGTGAGTGTCCCTCTACCCTTCTCTGGACATCAGGCTTTGAAAATATTGAAAGAAGCTGGATTGCTAAAACAGACCATTCGGCAGATTGTCGCCGACATGCCGACGGCGATTACGATTGGTGAAGATCAGTTTGACAACACAGTCATCTATCTTGCAAAGAAAGCCTCCTATCTTCACAGGAAGGGACAGTATGGTGAAGCTATCGAAGTTGGAAAAAAGTGTATTGCTTTGACCCCCAGCCTGCATGCTTACAATGCTCTGATCAGCAGTGCATTGAGGCTTGGACAGTTGGATGTTGCGGTCCGCCATTACGAGGACGCTTTGGCTTATTTCCCTGCCAACAAGTTGGTTAGGTTGCCGAAAACAACCAGAAACTTACCGAGTCCGTACGCTCAATGAAGCTTACCGACACCCTTCACTTCGCCACCCGCGCCGCCACTGGCTATCCCCTCCGCACCTTTCTCATGGTGCTGGCGATGAGTATCGGCGTGGCCGCGGTGGTGGTGCTGACGGCGCTGGGTGACGGCGCGCGCCGCTATGTCGTTAACGAGTTCGCTTCGCTTGGCAGCAATCTAGTCATCGTGCTTCCCGGCCGTTCGGAGACGGGCGGCTTCAATCCTGTGAATGCCGTCACCAGCACACCGCGCGACCTGACGGTCGAGGATGCGCAAGCCATTGTGCGTGCGCCGGCGGTGCAGCGCACTGCACCGCTCACGATTGGCACCTCGGAAGCGGTATTCGGTGGCAAGCTGCGCGATGTCACCATCGTCGGCACGACGGCCGACTATCTGAATCTGCGCCGCATGGAGTTGTCCCAAGGGCGTTTTCTTCCCGCAGAGGAACCCAATGCAGCGGTGGCCGTGATCGGCGCGACAATCCAGCGTGAACTGTTTGGCCTGGAGTCCGCGCTCGGCAAGGTGCTGCGCATTGGCGACCGTCGCGTGCGGGTGATCGGCGTGCTGGGCAGTTCCGGGCAAGGGCTGGGGATGAACGCCGACGAAGTGGTGATCCTGCCGGTGGCGGTGGCGCAGGCGATGTTCAACACCAACACCCTGTTCCGCATCCTGGTCGAAGCCAAGGATCGCGCCCTGATCGAGCAAGCGAAGGCGCAGGCAGCGTCCATCCTCAAGGCGCGCCACGACGGCGAGGAGGATGTCACGGTGATCACCCAGGATGCCGTTCTGGCGACCTTCGATCGCATCCTCGGTACGCTGACCTACGGCGTCGCTGGCATCGCCGCGATCAGTCTCGCCGTGGCCGGCATTCTGGTCATGAACGTGATGCTTGTCGCGGTGACGCAGCGCACTGGCGAGATTGGTCTGCTCAAGGCCCTCGGCGCGGAAGGCCAGGCCATCCGCAATGCCTTCCTGGCCGAGGCGGCGCTGCTGTCGGCGTCCGGCGCCGTGGTGGGCTACCTGCTCGGTCAGGCCGGCGCGTTTGCCCTGCGCACCGCGATACCGGCCTTGCCGGCCTGGCCGCCCGACTGGGCGGTGATTGCTGCGCTCGGCACGGCCTTGTCCACCGGGTTGCTGTTCGGCGTACTGCCGGCGCGTCGCGCCGCCCGGCTGAATGCGGTCGAAGCGCTGGCCAAGCGATGAGATTCGCCGACCTGTTCGCCCTGGCCGTGCGCGCCCTGACGGCACAGCGCCAGCGCAGCTTCCTGACGCTGCTGGGTATCGCCGTCGGCATTGCGGCGGTGATCCTGCTCACCAGCATCGGCGAAGGCGTCCACCGTTTCGTGCTCGCCGAATTTACCCAGTTTGGCACCAACGTCATCGAGATTGCGCCCGGTAAAACCAGGGCCAGCGGTGGGCCGGGCGGCTTGCAGACCACCGTGCGCCTGCTTACCCTGGACGATGCGCGCTCGCTCGAACGCGTGCCTGGAGTGCTGGCTGTTACACCCAACGTCTGGGGCAATTCCGAAGTTGCGGGCAACGGTCGCCTGCGCCGCACCACGATACAGGGTGTCGGTCCCGGCACGCTCGAGATCATGAAAATGAGCATGCAAAGCGGCAGCTTCCTGCCGGAGGAAAGCTTTGAACATGCCCGCCCGCTCGCCGTGCTCGGCCCAAAACTCAAGCAGGAACTGTTCGGTAGCGAAAGCGCGCTCGGCCAGCGACTGCGCATCGGCGGCATGCAGTTCCGCATCATCGGCGTGGTCGCCGCCAAGGGCCAGTTCCTTGGCATGGATCTCGACGATACGGTATTCATCCCCACCGCCCGCGCGCTGGAGCTGTACAACCGCGAAGGCTTGATGCGCATCCACCTCACCTATCGGGAAGGCCTCCAGGCCGGCGCTGTCGCGGCGGCGGTAAAGTCGGCGCTGGCGGGACGGCACGGGCGTGAGGATTTCACTCTGACCACGCAGGAAGACATGCTGCGTACCCTGTCGAAAATCCTCGGCGTGCTGACGCTGGCCGT
>CAZAWN010000015.1:0-3282 GCA_964488825.1 uncultured Methyloversatilis sp.
GCCAGCAACACGGTATCTTCTTCGCAAGTGGCCGATGCTCGCATCGAATACAAGGCCAATGGCTTTATCGATACGGCGCAGGTCATGGGTTGGCTGGGCCGTTTCTTCCTGACGTTTCTGCCCTTGTAATCGGGAGCAAACATGAGCACCGTGCATAAATTCCTCATTGCCATGATGTGGCTGTTCGCGGCCTTGATGATTTCCGACGCGGCACGCGCCGAACGCATCAAGGAGATCGCTTCGATTTCCGGCGTGCGCAGCAACCAGTTGGTCGGCTACGGTATCGTGGTGGGCCTCGACGGTACTGGCGAAAATACCCCCTACACCTCACAGAGTATGATCAACATGCTCTCGCGCATGGGTGTCAATCTGCCGCCAGGGCAGTCGATGCAGGCCAAGAATGTGGCGTCGGTGATGGTGACTGCCGATCTGCCTCCCTTCGCACGCATTGGACAGCCCCTGGACGTCACCGTTTCTTCGGTCGGGAGCGCAAAGTCTTTGCGTGGCGGGACGCTGGTGATGACCCCCTTGAAAGGCGCGGATGGCAATGTGTATGCCATGGCGCAGGGCAACGTGGTGGTGGTGGGCGCCGGCGCGACGGGCGCGGGCACGAAAACTACGGTCAATCACCTTTCCGCAGGTCGCGTCGTCAATGGTGCAACAGTGGAACGCGAAGTGCCGACGTCGATCGGGCAAGGCAGTATGGCGAGTCTGGAACTGCACCGCAGCGATTTCGGTACGGCCCAACGCGTGGCGATAGCCATCGATAAAGCCATGGGAGCGGGAACCGCCAATGCCATTGATGGGCGGCAGATTCAGGTCAGGTTGCCGGATCATCCGAGTCAGCGTGTGGCATTTCTTGGTGCTGTCGAAAATCTCGAAGTCACCCCGATGCAAATGGCGGCAAAGGTGATTGTGAATGCCCGCACCGGTTCGGTGATCATGAACCGTGCGGTAACGATCGAAGCCTGTGCGGTTTCTCATGGCAATCTGTCTGTATCGGTGAATGCCGACAATCAGGTCAGTCAGCCGGGAGCCCTGGCTGGCGGACAGACGGCCGGCGTGACCAATGCCGAGGTCAATATTCAGCAGGACCAGCGACAACTAGTCGAACTCAAGGCCGGCGCCAATCTCGCTGAAGTGGTGAAGGCGCTGAATGCCGTTGGGGCCAACCCGCAGGACTTGATTGCCATCCTGCAGGCGATGAAACTCTCCGGATCGTTGAAGGCGGAACTGGAAATAATCTGAGCGCGAGGAAAACGGCATGAATTGCCGGCATATTCCGCCGATTGCCGGCGGAGTAACCGGGCATGCTCTGCAACCATGATTTCATCACCGCCCGTTCCTTCCGTTTTCGATACACAATCCCTCGGCGCATTGAAGGGCGGCATACGCCAGAACGATGCCAAGGCGCTGAAGGCCGCGGCGCAGCAGTTCGAGGCGGTCTTCCTGCAAATGGTCTTGAAATCGATGCGCGCTGCCGCACCGCAGACCGGGCCGTTCGAGAGCGATCAGACGCGCTTCTTTCAGGAAATGCTCGACTCGCAACTGGCGCAGGTGATGGCGGCCAAGGGTGGCATGGGGTTGGCCGCAGTGATCGAAAAGCAGCTTTCCCGTCCCGATAATGTCGTTCCGGTTGAAGATGCGGCGGGTTTCCCGTTGCTTCCCGACTTACCGTCCCTCCCTTTGCGCGATGGTCGGCGCTTCATTCCGCTGCCACAGATCGATACGCAACCCAGTGGCTACCCCTTGCGGGGAAGTCCGGTACGTCCGGCAACAAGCGAAAGCGGCGCCAGTGCCGTCACGCCAGCGCCGAGTTTCGTCGCCAGTGTCTGGCCGGATGCCGTGGCTGCCAGTCAGACAACCGGCATTCCCGCACAATTCCTGGTGGCCCATGCGGCGCTCGAAACCGGGTGGGGCAGGGCCGAGCCGCGCTACGCCAACGGTCAGCCCAGTTACAACTTGTTTGGAATCAAGGCCGGCAGCCAGTGGCAGGGGCCGACGGTCGAGGCGACCACCACCGAGTACGTCAATGGGGTGGCAGAAAAGCGCATCGAGCGGTTCCGCGCCTACGCCTCCTATGCAGAATCCTTTCAGGATTACGCCAAGTTGCTGGCGCAGTCACCGCGCTACGCCGCCGTAATCGGCAGTCGCGACGCCGCCAGCTTTGCCCAAGGGCTGCAGCGCGCCGGCTATGCCACCGATCCGGCCTATGCGACGAAACTCGAACGCGTCATTGCCTCGCTCGCCCAACTGCAGCCGGATTCGCAACGCGCTTGATGGCCGCGAGCCGGCCTACTTGGCACGGCGGTTGCTCTATATCTCCTGACAGTCCTAAATCAATGGCAGACATTGCCGTTACCGATTCATCGTCCGGAGCAAGAAAATGGGCATTCTTAACGTCGCCATCACCGGTTTGAACGCAGCGCAGCTGGGTATCACGACCACCAGCCACAATATCGGCAACGCCTCGACCGAGGGCTATAACCGTCAGCGGATTGTCCAGTCCACCAATCTCCCGATGTTTACCGGCGCCGGTTTCATCGGCCAAGGCACGAATGTGTCAACGGTGCGCCGTATCTATAGCGAGCATCTGGATGCGCAAATGCAGTCGGCCACCACCAGCGCCGCTGAGATGAATGCCTATCACAGCCAGGTCAGCCAGATCGACAACCTGTTCGCCGATCCCAGCTCCGGCCTGTCGCCGGCGTTGTCCGACTTTTTCAAGGCGGTGCAGGAAATGACGGCCTACCCCGCTTCGATCCCGGCGCGCCAGGCCATGTTGTCGGCCAGTCAGTCGTTGGTCGGGCGATTCCAGTTGCTTGACGAGCGACTCGACGAGATTCGCAGCGGCGTGAACTCGATGATCACCAGCGAAGTGGCCGAGCTGAATTCCTACGCGAAGGAGATTGCTGATATCAACCAGCGGATCGTCATCGCACAGGCGACAGGACCGACCCAGCCGGCCAACGACCTGCTCGACCAGCGCGACAAGCTGATTACCGACCTGAACACCAAGATTCGCGCGTCGGTGGTCACCCAGTCAGATGGCACCTTCAGTGTGTTCATCGGCAACGGTCAGCCGCTGGTGGTGGGCACGGTGCCGTTTTCCTTAAAGGCGGAAAACGATCCCGAAGATGCGAATCGCACCATCGTTTCGATGGAAGCCCCCGGCGGCGGCACGTCACGCATTCCCGAGACCATGCTCACCGGCGGCGCGCTGGGCGGGCTACTGGCGTTTCGCCGGGAGTCGCTGGATGCGGCGCAAAATGCACTCGGTCG
>CAZAWN010000015.1:3382-25719 GCA_964488825.1 uncultured Methyloversatilis sp.
ACCTACCAGTCGGCTTACTCCGCCATCGTTGCCCAGATCGGCAACAAGACGCGCGAAGTGGAGGTCAGCGGAGACGCCCAGCAAGCCTTGCTGGAGAGAACGCAATCCATCCAGGCAGAGTTGTCCGGGGTGAACCTCGACGAGGAGGCGGCCAATCTGATCCGCTTCCAGCAAGCCTATCAGGCGGCAGCCAAGGTGATCGGCATTGCCGGTACCCTGTTTGACGAAATCCTGGCCGTCGCCCGTTAAAGGAGAGTGACATGAGAATCGCGACAAGCATGATCTACGACGCCGGCGTGAGCTCCATCAACCGGCAATGGTCGTCGCTGCTGAATCTGCAGCAACAGGTGGCCACCGGTCGCCGTATTCTGACGCCCTCCGACGACCCCGTGGCCGCTTCGCGTGCTCTGGAGATTACCCAGTCATCGGATGTTTTGAAGCAGTTTGCGACCAATCAGGACAATGCGAAGTCCGCCCTGGGATTGGCTGAAGCCCAACTGAGCAGCGCCAACGACATGTTTGCTCGCTTGAAAGAGCTGACTGTACAGGCCGGCAATGCCACATTGAACGCCAGCGACCGCCGCTCCATCGCCTACGAGATGCGCGAACGCTTCGATGAACTGATGGGAATCGCCAATTCAGCCGATGGTCAGGGGCTTTATCTGTTTGCTGGCTATCAAGGCCAGAATAAGCCGTTTGCAGGCAGTGTAGATCAGCTAAATACCGCAGTCGCCAACGAAATCAGCTATGACGGAGACGATGGGCAGCGTCGTCTGCAAGTCTCGGCTACACGTATGCTTGAAGTGAGTGACTCCGGCACGGATGTATTCATGCGGATCAAGAATGGCAACGGGCATTTTGTGACCAATTACTCCCCCGGGAATGATGGAACTGCGATTATCGATGCTGGCAACGTAACCGATCCTGCGGCATGGAATAGTGTGGCGGACAAGAACTTGGAGATACGCTTTTACGTTGATTCGACAAGCACTCCGCCCATCACCTATTACGACCTGGTGAGAACAGCAGGAACGGTTGTTCCTGGTGATGATGTGTCTCTGCTCACGAATGCACCTCCAGCGGTACCTGCCTTTCCAGGTGTTCCAGTTGGCTTGCGTGTGTATGAGGAAAACCAGCGGATTGAGTTTGACGGTCTTTCGGTTGTGCCTAACGACTATGGAGTTGATGTCACGATTTCCGGTAGTCCTGCGGATGGGGACAGTTTCAGTCTTTCCCCCAGCTCCTCTCAAAGTATTTTCAAGACGCTGGCAAACCTGATTGATGTGCTGGAAAACGGCTATACGGGTCAAGCGGGTAACCCTGCAAAGTACATGAACGACATCGGTTTCGCCCTGACCAACTTCGATCAGGCCAACGACAACATCCTCCGTGTGCGCTCTCTGATTGGTAGCCGCATGCAAGAGGTTGAATCCTTGAGCAGCATCAATGGCGATCTGCAACTTCAATACCAGCAAACCTTGTCCAACCTACAAGATCTCGACTACGCCAAGGCGATCTCCGATCTGACCCGCAAGCAGACTGATCTGCAGGCAGCGCAGCAGTCCTTCTCGCGCATTACCCAACTATCGCTTTTCAACTACCTCTGACCATGAAGATGCCGTCACGCCAGCGCCGAGTTTTGTTACTGATACTGCCGATCCTGTGGCTGTCCGGCTGCGCCGAGAGCATCAAGTCGATCGGGACAGGCGCCATCGACTATGTCGACCCGCTTTCCTCCAACTGGGAGCTTGCCGAACAAACCTATCCGGACAACCGGGTCAAGATCACCCTGACGATGAAACGCTATTACACCGGTGGCGCGGGCGAAGCGCGCGCGATTGGTCTGCGGCGCGCCAGCGAACTGATGCACGCCGGCGGCTACGCGAGTTACGAAATTCTTGAATATTCGGAATCAATTGATTCCTCGCAGTTCGGTTCGAAGCGCAGGGCCGATCTGTTTGTCCGTCTGATACCCGCCGCCGCGCGATAGCGCCAGCTCCGGTTGGGCGGGCTTCAGCCGATCCCTGCCGCGGCCCGCAGTACGGCATCCATGGCGTGGAACGCCCGGTCGAAAATCCGCTCCATGGCGGCACCGAAGTAGGGCATCGAGAACATCAGGATGATGAAACCGGCGGCCAGGGTCACCGGAAAGCCGACAGCGAAGATGTTCAATTGTGGTGCGACACGTGCCAGAACGCCCATGGCCAGATTGGCGATCAGCAAGGCGGTGATGAGTGGCAGGGCCAACAGCAATCCGGCGGAAAATAGTACCGATGACCAGGCAAGCATGCTGGCGAAGCCGCCCGCGCCGAACGGGGTCGTCGAGATGGGCAGCAGGCGGAAGCTCTCGACCAGCACTTGCAAGCTGAGCAGATGCCCGTTCATGGCGAGAAACAGCAGCAGGGCGATCATGCCAAGAAATTCCGAGAGTACCGGCGTCTGCCCTGCCGACTGGGGATCGTAGGAAACTGCAAAGGACAGACTCATCTGCATGCCGAAAATGCTGCCGGCGATATCGATTACCGCGAAGGCAATGCGCAGGGTGAAGCCGAGCAGCACGCCGATCAGCACTTGCTGGACGAGAATGAACATGCCTTGCCAGGAGCCCGGCGCTACAGGCGGCATGGGCGGCAGGACCGGGACGATGGCGAGGGTGATGACCAGGCCGACGGCTAGCCGGATGCGCTGCGGTTGGGCGACGTTATTGAAGATGGGGGCACTTGCCAGCAGCCCAAAAATGCGCGCCAGCGGAAACAGGAAGGCGGTGATCCAGGCGTCGAGTTGCGCGCTGGTGAAGACGAGCATCGGGTCAGCCGATCAGGCTCGGAATCGATCCGTAGAGACGCTGGATGAAATCGGTCATCATCGTGATCATCCAGGGGCCGGCAACGATCAGGGTGATGAACACCACGATCAGCTTCGGCACGAATGAAAGCGTCGCCTCGTTGATCTGCGTTGCCGCCTGGAAGATGGATATCAGCAAGCCGGTCGCGAGCGCAGCGATAAACAGGGGCGCCGATATGAGCAAGGTGACTTCGACCGCCTGACGGCCGATTTCGATAACAGTGGTGGGCGTCATGCGGGTGTCTCCTTTATCCGAAACTGGTGACCAGCGAGCCGATCACCAATTGCCAGCCGTCGACCAGTACGAAGAGCATGATCTTGAACGGCAGTGCGACGATTACCGGCGACATCATCATCATGCCCATCGCCATCAGAATCGAAGCAACCACCATGTCGATGATCAGAAAGGGAATGAAGATGATAAAGCCGATCTGGAAAGCGGTTTTCAGTTCGGAAGTGACGAAAGCCGGAATCAACACCCGCATTGGCACATCGTCGACCTTCTCCGGAGTCGGTGCGCGGGCAATTTTGGTGAATAAGGCAAGATCGGCGTCGCGTGTCTGCTGGAGCATGAACCCGCGCAAGGGAATGGCCCCGCGTTCGAGTGCCTCCTGAAAGCCGATCTTGTTTTCGGACAAGGGCAGATAGGCGTCGGTATAGATCTTCTCGCCCACCGGCGCCATGATGAAGAAGGTAAGGAACAGTGCGAGGCCCACCAGCACCTGGTTGGGCGGCGAGGTTTGCGTGCCGAGCGCGTGGCGCAGCAATGAAAAGACGATGATGATGCGCGTGAAACTGGTCATCATCAGGAGCATGGCTGGCAGAAAGCTCAGGCTGGAGATCAGCAGTAGCGTCTGGATCGACAGCGACCATTGCGTGCCGCCGCCCGCTGCTGGCGTGCTGGTGATGGCGGGCATGGCCTGCGCCAGCGCAAGCTCAGGCTGGAGCGCAATCACCCCGAGAAGCAGGAGCAGCAACAGCGGCGGCGACTTACTTTTTTCCACGGCTCGCAACGAGTTGTTTGAGCCAGGCCGGGAATTCGCCGGCAGTGGGTAATTGCGCTTGCGGCGGCAATTCCTGGCGCGGAATTTCGGCCAGCGTGGTGACCTGACCCGGCGCTACGCCGAGGATCAGCCAGCTATTGCCGAGTTCAAGGATGACGACGCGCTCGCGCGGTCCGACGGCCACTCCCGCAACGACGCGCAACAGCCCCGCGATCGGTCCGCGTGGCTGGCTGAGTCGTTTGAGCAGCCACAAGCTTCCCAGCAGCAGGCCCAGCACGACCACCAGGCCAAGCAGCATCTGCATTGCACTACTCCCCAGGTCGGGGGGGGCGGCGGGCAAAGTCGGCGCTGGCGTGACGGCATGCCCCGCAGCGGGTACGGCATCCGCTGCCCAGCAGACCAGGGGTGCCAGTAATGCGGCAGATATCGCTGCCATGCGTGTCTTCATCATGAGCGCAGAGCATAGGCCTCTTCCATTTTGCCGAAGACCGAATAACAGGGGATAAGCCCTGCTTTTCTCAAGCATTGCTGCGCCGCGCATGCGCTAGCGGTCCGCCGCGCCCGTGCGTCCTTTAAACCCCCGCGCTTACTTGTTCAGTTTGCGCAAGCGTTCCTGCGGTGTGATGATGTCGGTCAGGCGAATGCCGAATTTGTCGTTGACGACCACCACTTCTCCCTGTGCGATCAAGGTGCCATTGACCAGAACATCCATCGGTTCGCCCGCCATGCCGTCGAGTTCCACCACCGAGCCGTGGGCGAGTTGCAGCAGATTGCGAATGGAGATTTTCGTGCGACCCAGTTCAACGGTCATATGGACGGGAATGTCCAGAATCAGATCCAGCCCCTGGTTGGCCGTGCTGCCTGTACCGCTGCCCAGGGGGGCGAAAATCTTTGCTGGCTGCGCGGTTGCTGCAGCGTCGTGTACGGTTTGCTCGTTCATCGCTGCCGCCCAGTCGTCTTCGGCCGCGCCACCGCCTGGAGCACCCGCCTGCTCGTTCATTGCAGCCGCCCAATCGTCTTCCGCGATCTGATTTTCAGTTTCCGACATGATGATCTACTCCGCTTGTTCGAGCGACACAAACTTCTCTATCTTGAGGGCGTATTGACCGTTGTTGACGCCGTAGCGGCAATCCATCAAGGGCACGCCATCGACCTGGACAGTAACGCTATCGCCAATCTCGATTGGCACCACGTCGCCAATCTTGAGTCGGGCAATGTCGCCGAGAAGGAGGTCGGCCTTGCCCAGAGGCGCCACCAGTTCGACCTCGGCAGACATCAGTTGCTTGCGCAAATTCCCGGTCCAACGCTGATCGCTGCCCGCCTGTTCGCTGTGCATGGTGCTGTACAGCACGTCGCGAATCGGTTCGATCATCGAGTAGGGCAGGCAGACGTGCATTTCTGCTGCGTTACCCGACAGATCGACGGTAAACGTGAATGCAACGACAATTTCGGACGGCGTGGCGACGTTGGCGAACTGGGTGTTCATCTCCGAGCGCATGTACTCGAAGCTTATTTCATAGACCGGCTTCCAGGCCTTTTCCAGTTCGGCGAATACAACCTCGAGCATGCTCATGATGATGCGCTGCTCGGTGAGCGTGAAATCGCGGCCTTCGACGCGGGTGTGGAAGCGCCCATCGCTGCCGAACAGATTGTCGACGACGAGAAACACCAGGTTGGGGTCCAGCACAATGAGTCCAGTGCCGCGCAAGGGCTTGACCTGTACCAGATTCAAATTGGTAGGAACCACCAGGTTGCGAATGAAATCGCTGTATTTCTGGACACGCACCGGACCGACGGATATTTCCGCGTTGCGGTGCATGAAATTGAATAGACCAATGCGCAAATAGCGGGCGAAGCGCTCGTTGATGAGCTCCATCGTCGGCATGCGGCCGCGCACAATGCGTTCCTGCCGACCCAGGTCGTAGGTCTTGATCCCGCTATTGACTTCCTCTGTCGGCGCTTCGTCGGCCTCCCCCGTGACGCCCTTGAGCAGGGCATCTACCTCTTCCTGGGAGAGAAAATCCTGACTCATTGCAGATTACTGCACGATCAAGGATGAGAAGAATACGGCAATCACCGGGCCGTCCTCGTCACTATCCAGCTTTTCCTTGGCCGGATCGGGTTTTTCTCCATTCAGGATGGCGTTGATGGCGACGCGCATCTGGTTCGCCAATGTCTGCATACCTTCCGGGTTGGATAGGTCCGAGGGCTTTTTCGCCGCCATGAGCATCAGCAACTTGTGGCGGATCTCCGGGTTGAAAAGTTTGATCTGGTCGGCCACCGGCGCCTCGACGATTTTCATTTCGGGTACGGCCTGGGCGTAAGAGTCCTGCCCTTCCGAGGTGAGCTTGACAACGAAGGGGTCGAGTTTGGTGAAGACCGGGGGGTGATCTGCCCCTTTCTTCTTTTTCTTCTTGTCTTTGGCGACTTTTGCCGGAGGCGCTTCGTCCTCTTCGGCATCCTCGCCATCCTCTGCCTTCTTCTTGCCCATCAGCATGAAAGCAGCTCCGCCCCCGCCCAGTACCAATACCAGCACGGCGATGATGATGATCAGCAACAGCTTGCTTTTCTTTTTCGGAACTTCACCCTCTGCTGGCGCAGCTTCGCCTTTTTTCGCATCAGCCATACATGTCTCCGGTACTTAACTTAATCGTGCGGTGTGTGTTGCAATCAGGCAAAAACATCGACCAAACCGCGTCCAGCGCCACCGCCCGAAAAACTGGACAGGCTGCTGGTACGCGCTTCCTCGTCGGACATGTTACGGCTTTCGTCGGCGAGTGAGGGCCGACCAAATGCGGAATTGTCCCCGTTTTTCTCGTGCTGGGCCGTTTGCTGCGGGTTCCCTGAGCCGACCTGGGTTTGCCCCAGTTGAATCCCGGCGTCAGCCAACACCTCCCTCAGTCGCGGCAATGCGGCTTCAAGCACTTCGCGTACGGCCGGGTTGCCCGAGACAAAGCTCGCCGTGGCTTGGTCGCCCGTAATCGACAAACTGACTTCGATACGACCCATCTGCGGCGGCGTCAGCACCAGATCGGCACGGCTTTCGAGCCGGTTTGCCATCCACACTACACGGTTGGCGAAATCCTCGCCCCAGTGGCCGGCGCCGACCGGTGTCGGCAGGCTGTGGCTGGCGGTGGGTGCGTTGGATTGGGCTGGCGATGCCGCAGACTGCATGGCTTGCTGTATCGACGCAAAGGATGGGCCGGGCTGTTCGGGCTGTCGGAATGTCGGTTCGACCGTGCCAATGCTTTCCTGACGGCTTTCGCCATTTTGCCTGGCCAGGAGAAGTTGGATGGGATTGTTGGTTTGCTGATGGCCGGCGTGGGCGGGATCGTCGGCGGCAAAGACGCTTGAGCCGGCAGTAATTGCCGTGGCGGCAGCATTTCCTTGACTTACGTTGCGGGCAGTCAGTGCTCCGAAGAGCTGGGAGCCAGTTTCCGTTGTTTCCATACCGGATATGTTGTCTGCGGCAGGCGGTTTAACATCGGCAGCAGTCAAGCCAAATGCAGCGAGAAAAGGCATGATCGCAGCAAGCTCGGCGGCAATATCGTCTTGATTGTCCTCGGCTAGTACTTCTTGGAGCGTCTGGTCAGCTACCGGGTTTGGTGACTCGCCATTGTGCAGGGCGAGCATGCTGTCGATGAGCATGCGAAAGGAAGCTTTGCCGTCCAGATTACCTGCATCAGGGAGAACTTCGCCATTGACTGAGGAGCCATTGATCTGCGCAATGGCAGCTGAGAACACGGAGATGGGTTGCGCGGAGACCTGAGCAGTCATGATGCTGATCCTTGTTTAGATAGAATGAACGACATTCAAGCTGCAAGGAACATGCCATCAATGATTTAGCGCCTGATTATTCTGCAGCCCCTGTCGTTCCGCTGCGGCGGGCAGCGTGTTCGTCGCTTTGTTTTTGTTCCTGGCGCGCTTCGGCATACGAGACGCGCTCGCGATGGCGTTGGGCGAGCGCATCGAACGCCTTGACCTTGCCGCGTTTGTCGAGCCAGTTCTTCTGGCCGGCTGCGGTGTTTTCCTGCGTGGCGGCGAGCATGGATCGAGCTTGCTCGACGGCTTGGTCGAGCCGTGCAAGAAAGCCCTGATAGTTGCGCCAGCTTTCCGGGCCGAGACCGGCGGCTGCCGCGGCAAGAAACTGCGCCTGGTACTCCTCGCGGTACTGCACCAGCAACTCAAGCCGTTTATTCGCTTCCTGCTCCCCGGCGATCAGCTTGCCTAGCTGGCGTGTCGCTTCATCGAGACGGACGTTGGAAAGATCAAGCAAGGGCTGCAAATTGAACGTGCGATTCATGCCTTAAGTATAGCCCCCCACGATTACCTGCCGCCTGGAAACAATGCGTTTAATGCGGACAGGCTGTGTTCTGCGTCGGCATGTTCTTCGATGCCTTGCTGAAGGAATGCTTCAAGTTGCGGATAAAGCGCAATCGCGCGGTCGAGCAAAGGGTCAGACCCCGGTGCGTAGGCGCCTACTGCCAGAAGATCGCGTGCGCGCTGATAGCGGGAATAGAGTTGCTTGAAGCTTCTTACCCGTTCGAGATGGTCGGCAGGGATCAAACTGGTCATGGCCCGCGAGATGGATTGCTCGATATCGATGGCCGGATAGTGGCCCGCATCGGCAAGCTGGCGGTTCAGTACGAAATGGCCATCAAGAATGGCGCGCGCGGAATCGGCGATGGGGTCCTGCTGATCGTCACCTTCGACCAATACCGTGTAGAACGCCGTAACCGAGCCGCCGCCGGCGGGTCCGTTACCGGCGCGTTCGACCAGTTGGGGCAGACGGGCGAAGACGCTGGGTGGATATCCGCGCGTCACGGGAGGCTCGCCGATGGCCAGCGCGATTTCACGTTGCGCCATGGCGTAGCGGGTCAGGGAGTCCATGATCAGCAACACGTGCTTGCCTTCTTCGCGGAAGTGCTCGGCGATCGAGGTGGCGTAGGCGGCCCCTTGCAGGCGCATTAGCGGACTGACGTCGGCGGGTGCGGCTACCACCACCGAACGCTTGCGACCGCTATCGCCGAGGTTAAGCTCGATGAACTCCTTGACCTCGCGACCGCGCTCGCCGATCAGCCCGACGACGATCACATCGGCTGCGGTGTAACGGGCCATCATTCCGAGCAGTACGCTCTTGCCGACCCCGGAGCCGGCGAACAAGCCGAGGCGTTGTCCGCGACCGACAGTCAGCAGGCTGTTGATGGCGCGGATGCCGACATCCAGGATGTGGCAGATGGGTTCGCGCTGGAGCGGATTCATGGGCCTTGCCACCAGCGACCGCGAAGGCGTTTCAGATAACGGACCCATACCATCCAACGGACGTCCATTGCCATCTACCACCCGCCCGAGCAACTGGTTGCCTACAGGAAGATGCTTGGCGCGGTCGTGAGTGCGTCGATTGAGCTTGCCGGTCTGGCCGAAGCGAGGTCGGGTTTGCACGGGTTCGGCCGGCAAGACATGGGCGCCAGGCGCCAGACCGTAGATATCTTCGGTCGGCATCATGTACAGCTTTTCTCCCGCAAATCCAACCACTTCGGCCTCGACAATGCCACCTCCGGGAGCTTCGATCAGGCAACTCGAACCCAGTGGCAGCTTTAGCCCGGTCGCCTCCACGACCAGGCCGTTAATCCGCGTCAGGCGACCGGCGATGCGATAGGGGTTAGCGTTGGCGAGGCGTTTGCGGCAATCGGCCAGAAACTCGCTCAGGCGTTCAGGATCCATCTTCGCGCGCCGATTCGACTGACGCAACGGGTTCCCAGGCATTGTCCAGCCCCAGGTTTTCAACAACTCGATGCCAGCGCATGGCCACAGTGGCATCCAGTTGCGTGCCCCCGGATTCAAGCAGGCAATCACCGCGCGACAGTTTCGCATCCTCGTGTATGCGGTGCCCTGCGTGGGAAAGCTGGTCTCCTGCGTAGGAGCGCAGTAATGATGCGTCGTCGGGATGCAAATAGATGGCAGCGTGTTGATGGGGCAGATGACTGAGGGCTTCGCGGACAACGTCCAGTACGATCTCGGGGCGCAGGGCGAGTTCTTTTCGTGTGACCTCGCGCGCCAGTTCGAGCGCCAAGGCCAGCAACTCGTCGGCGACCGTGGTATTCAGTCCATCAATCGCTTGCTCAAGACGCTTGGCGGCAGTCGCCAGGTGTTCCGCTTCCACCTTGATTTCTGCCTGTCCTTCCGCATGGGCGCTGTCAAACCCCGCACGCTTTCCTTCTTCGTAGCCTTCGGCATAACCTTCGGTGCGCGCTTGCTGTTGTATCTCTTCGATTTCTGCCGCAGTCGGCAAGTGTAGCGGCGGTGCGGTTTCGATACCGGATTCCGGCAATGGCAGGGGATCGGGCAGACGCCCGGCGGCTTCGTCGAGGCTGCCGAGTTCCCAGCGCTCCCAGGCGGTCTGTCGGATCGGGTGATTCATCTGTGCTGCATCAGACCATCACATCGTCGCCGCCCTTGCCACCGAGCTGGATCTGGCCCTCGTCGGCGAGACGGCGGGCAATCTTGATGATTTCCTTCTGCTCCGCTTCGACTTCCGAGAGTCGGACCGGGCCTTTCGATTCGAGGTCTTCCTTGAGCATTTCGGCGGCGCGCTGTGACATGTTTTTGAAGACCTTCTCGCGCAACTCCGGCGAACAGCCCTTGAGGGCGAGGATCAGGGAATCTGACTGTACCTCGCGCAACAATAACTGAATGCCGCGGTCGTCGACCGCCAAGAGGTTCTCGAAGACGAACATTTCGTCGAGAATCTTCTGGGCAAGGTCCGGGTCGTACTCGCGGACGTTGTCGACAATCGAGGTCTCGGCCGCCTGGCCAACGAAGTTGAGAATTTCCGCGGCATGGCGAATGCCGCCCATGGCCGCTTTCTTGACATTCGCCGATGCGCCGGCCAGAAGCCGCGTCATCGCTTCGTTGAGCTCACGCAAGGCGACCGGCTGGACGCCGTCGAGCGTCGCGATACGCAATAGGACGTCGTTGCGCAAGCGTTCAGTGAACATCTTGAGAATCTCGCCTGCATGGTCGTACTCGAGATGGACCAGAATGGTGGCGATGATCTGCGGGTGTTCGTTCTTGATCAGGTCGGCGACGGTTGGGGCATCCATCCATTTCAGGCTTTCGATGCCAGCAGTATCCCCGCCTTGCAGGATGCGACCAATCAGATTGGCGGCTTTGTCGTCCCCCAGCGCCTTGGTCAGCATGGCGCGGATCATGTCTTCGTCCGCGGATAAGGGTGATCCCTTGCCCGCGAGCGATTCGATCTCTTGAATGAAGTGCTCGGCCGTTTCGCGCGGTACAGATTTGATTCCAGCCATGGCGTGGCCAAGTTTCTGGACCTCGCGCGGCCCGAGGTGTTTGAGCACTTCTGCTGCCGCATCCTCGCCGAGGGTGAGCAGCAGCATGGCGCTTTTTTCAAGCCCCTCGTCAGGCTTCCCCGCCGGCACCCATCCACTCCTTGATCAAGCCCGCGACCAGTTGCGGCTCCTGTTGCGCGAAATCGCGCATCTGCTGAAGTCGATCATGGAAGGTCGGCTCCTGCGGTCCTTCCGCGATATCGCCTTCGATTCCTTCTTCGCCCACGAAGCCTTCCTCGCCCCTATGTTCGCCAGCCTCGGTTTCCTCCACCGGCGGCGGGACAGGTTTGAGCATGTCAGTGACGGGCTTCAGCAACTTGAACCAGACAAACAGAGCTAACAGAGCAAAGATCAAGTACTTGCCAAGCTCCTTGCCGATAGACACCATCTCGGGATCTTTCCAGACCGGCAATTCGGGAATAACTTCCGGTTCGGGAATGATGAAGTCGGCCGCGGCAACACTGATCTTGTCACCGCGTCGGTCATCAAAGCCGACGGCTTGACGGACCAGATCTTCAATACGCTTGATTTCTTCTGCACTGGGGGCAACTGCCTTGCCGGGTTTGCCATCCTTGCCAAGCGGGCCTTTCTTGTAATTCACCGCCACGGCAGCACTCAAGCGCTTGATGTTGCCCGGACTACCCCGGGTATGACGAACGGTCTTGTCCAACTCGTAATTAATCGTGGCATTACGGTTGTAGTTGTTGTTCTGTCCTGCTCCCCCGGCAGCGCCGCCGACCTGCGGGTTGGTGATGGGCGCCGTGGCGGGAACGGGGGGCTGGTTGGTTAGCGCGCCAGGAACGCCTTGTGCCGGAGGATTGCCCGTGCCGCTCTCGGAGGTTTGCTGACTACGAATGGCCGTGTCGGGCGATGGGTTGGGCAAGTAACTCTCTTCGACTTGGTCGATATGGGAGAAGTCGATATCCGCCGCTACCTGAGTGCGGAAGTTGCCTTTGCCGAGCAGCGGTTCGAGTATGGTTTCGACACGGCGCACATACTGGGCTTCAATGTCCTTGATGAAGCCAAGCTGGGTGGGATTCAGTCCGCCATTCTTGCTGCTTTCCTCATTTTGGGTGATCAGCTTGCCGTCCTGGTCGATGACGTTTACGTTTGCCGGGTTAAGTTGGGGTACCGATGACGAAACCAGATGGACGATACCGGCGATCTGGGCTGGATTCAGGGTGCGTCCGGGGTGCAGGCCCACCAAAACCGATGCCGAGGGCTTGAGTTCATCGCGCAGGAACGCTGTCTGTTTGGGGATCGCCAAATGGACGCGTGCCGCCCTCACGGCGGCGAGCGTCTGGATCGAACGTGCCAGTTCGCCTTCGAGCCCGCGCTGAAAATTGACCTGCTCGGCAAACTGGCTGATGCCGAGTTTCTGATTTTCCATCAGTTCGAATCCCACCAGTCCGCCTTTCGGTAGTCCCTGCGAGGCGAGCCGCAAACGGGCGTCATGAACCTGGCTGGCTGGCACGAGGATCGCCCCGCCACTTTCGGAATACTTGTAGGGAACGTTCTGCTGCTGCAACGCGGCGACTATTTGGCAGCCATCCTGATCGGAGAGGTTGGAGAACAGCACGCCGTAGGGCGGTTCCTTGGTCCATAGCCAGGCCGCGACCAGAACGGCGATGGCGAGGGCCACGGAAGCCATCGCCACGAGCTTCTGGCGGTTGGTCAGTTGGGCGAGAGGGCCCAGATTTATCGGAAAGATCGGCGCGGTCGCCGCCTGTTCAGCCATGTGAGTGATCAAGTCTCCATCGAATGTGGGGGATTCTGGCCTGCATCGGCATTTCGGATTCCAGTAAGCAACGGCAAAAATTGCCGCTAATTCGGTTATTGTTACCGTCCTATTCGACGTATTGCCCGAAGCAATTTTTTGCGAAGATCGCCCTGCATGAATCCCACACCCATTTCAAATGGCGAAGCGCCTGTCGATCCGGCGCGTCTCGCCGAGGCTTTCCGACTGTTCAACCAGGTCTCGGAGGATCTGTCGTCGGCGTATGGCGCCCTCGAACGTCAGGTGGAGGCGCTGACCGCCGAGTTGGCGGCCGCCAACGCGGAAACGCAGCGGCTGCGCGAGCAGGCCGAGCGCAACGCCCGGCTTGCGGCCATGGGAGAAATGGCGGCGCAACTGGCGCACCAGTTACGCACCCCGCTGGCGGCCGCCCTGCTGTATGCAGGCAATCTTGAGAATCCCGAGCTTCCGGAAGCCAGTCGCATCGGCATCGCGCAGAAAACTGTCGGCCGGCTCAAGCATCTCGAACGGTTGATCCAGGATATGTTGTTGTTTGCACGCGGCGAGGTGCTCGGACGCGAAACCTTCGAACTTGCCGACCTTCTGCGCGAGTTGGCGCATACCTTCGAGCCGCTCGCGCGCAACCGCGGCATTGCTTTCGATCTGACTGAGGTTGAGGGCGGACTCACCATCACGGGCAATCGCAAGGCGCTGGTGGGCGCGCTGACCAACCTGCTGGAAAACGCGATGCAGGCGGTGGGCAAGCGCCCGTCTGCAAAAGTCGGCCTTGGCGTGACGGCACTCGAAAGCCAGTTTGTCTTCAAGGTGAGCGATAACGGGCGTGGTATGGCGGCCGATGTGGTCGCGCGCCTGTTCGAACCTTTCTTCACTACACGCACCGAGGGTACCGGTCTGGGCTTGGCGATCGCGCGCGGTGTGGCGCGTGCTCACGGGGGCGGCATCGATGTGGCGTCCGAACCGGGCGTCGGCACGGAATTTGTTCTCACTGTCAGTCGCAGCAGCGCTGGCACACAATCGTCGGAGTCTGTCTGATGGCAAAAACAGCAATGAACATACTGGTCGTGGAAGACGACGAAGCCCTGCGCGATGCGCTGCTGATTACGCTCGAGACGGCCGGCCACAAGGCCAGCGGGGCGGATGGCGGCCCGGCGGCGCTGGCATTGATCGAACGCCAGTCGTTTCACATGGTGGTCTCCGATCTGCGCATGAGCCCGATGGATGGCCTGCGTCTGCTTGGCGAGATTCGTCAGCGCAAGCCCGGCCTGCCGGTGCTGTTGATGACAGCTTTCGGCGATGTCGACAAGGCGGTCGCAGCGATGCGCGGCGGGGCCTGCGACTTCATGATGAAACCCTTCGAACCGAAAGCTCTGCTCGAACAGATCGAACGCTATGCGATTCCGCCGGCGTCCGAGGGGGTGATTGCCGCCGATGCACGGACTCGCGAGGTTCTGCTGCTCGCCGCGCGGGTGGCGAAGACCGACGCCACCGTGCTGCTGACCGGCGAATCCGGCACGGGGAAGGAAGTGTTCGCGCGTTACATTCATGATCAGTCGCCGCGCGCCAAGGGGCCGTTCGTGGCCATCAACTGCGCTGCGATTCCCGATAATCTCCTCGAAGCCACCCTTTTTGGCTACGAAAAAGGGGCATTTACCGGCGCCCAGAGCGCCCAGGCCGGAAAGTTCGAGCAGGCGGACAAAGGGACATTGCTGCTCGACGAGATTTCCGAAATGCCGCTCGGTTTGCAAGCAAAATTGCTGCGCGTGCTTCAGGAACGCGAAGTCGAGCGTGTCGGCGGCAAGAAGCCGGTCTCGGTGGATATCCGCGTGCTGGCGACATCCAACCGCGACATGGCCGCAGAGGTCGCCGCCGGCCGGTTCCGCGAAGACCTGTTTTATCGGCTGAATGTGTTCCCCTTGTTCATTCCAGCGCTGCGCGAAAGACCTGGCGACATTGTTCCGCTGGCGCGGCACTTCCTCGCCATGCATGGCGCCCGGCTGGGACGCATGGCGCAGATCGGTTCCGGTGCGGCGGCAATACTTGCCGCCCACCGCTGGCCGGGCAATGTGCGGGAGTTGGAAAACGTGATGCAACGAGCGCTGATTCTGGCGCCGGGAGATAGCATCGAAAGCGAGCACCTCCTGTTGCCGGCGAGCGCTGCGCCTGTCTCTACTGCCACTGTGAGTGCCGTACCGCCAGCGCCGAGTCTTGTCGATCACGTCGCGCAACCGGCACTCCAGGCAATTCCTCAAGCTATTGTTTCTTCAGCGACATCTGTAGTTTCGACGAATATGAAAGATCTGGAAAGGCAACATATTCTCGACACCCTGGCCAAGGTCGGTGGTTCGCGCAAGAAGGCCATCGAGTTGCTGGGTATCTCGGAACGCACTCTGCGCTACAAGCTGGCGCAATATCGGGAAGAGGGTTTGCTGGGTGATGACGATCAAGAATAGATTTCCGGCACAAGGTTTGCTATAAAGCGCTTATGGCTATCGATACTCGCAACCTGGAACAAATGCTTACCGAGCTGCGCTCCGCTGGCGCCGTGGCTCAGGGCAAAGCGCCGACGGCGGCACAAGCGCCTGGTGGGGCCGATTTCGGCCTGGCGCTCAAGTCGGCGATAGATCAGGTCAATGCGGCTCAGCAACAGGCTCAGCAGATGACCAAAGAATTCGTCGGCGGCGCCGATAACGTAAATCTTCAGGACGTCATGGTCAATTTGCAAAAGGCCAGCCTGTCCTTCCAGCAAATGGTCCAGGTTAGGAACAAGCTCGTTTCAGCTTATCAGGACGTGATGAACATGCCGGTTTGAGGCTGTCTCTGACAGTTCCCCGCCTGTCATTAAGTGCATTAGCTTCTGCTAAACTCGAACCGTGAGTTTTCTTGGTTCGAGATCGCCGTGGAGCCTGTTGCAGTAAAGTCAAAAACCCAGATCGTCAGCGTCTTGTTCGTTGACATCGTCGGGTATTCGAAGCGGTCCGTTACCCAGCAGGTGGAGATCAAGCGCGCTTTCAATGCGCATTTGGGTGATGCTTTAAGTCCTGTACTGCCCGACGACTGGATTCTTCTGGATACCGGCGACGGCGCCGCGATAGCTTTCCTGAACAGTCCCGAAGAGGCTTTACTGACCTCGGACAGACTCATGGTTTTGGCTTATCCGGCAGATTCCGGGCCGATATATAGCCTGCGCTCGGGGCTGCATCTTGGCCCCGTGGTGATTGTCCGTGATGTGAATGGTTCAGCTAATCTGGTCGGCGATGCGATTAACGATGCACAGCGCATCATGAGTTTTGCCGGCGAGGATGAGGTGTTTTCCTCGCGTCAGTACGCCGAACTGGTCGAGCGGATCGATACCTCGTATGTTGATAGATTCTCTTCCATGGGTTACATGCAAGACAAGCATGGCAGAGCCCATGATCTGGCCCGGGTGGCGCCCGCGGGATACAAGATTCCAGAGAAAGCTGTGGCGGTTAAAGATAATTCGGCTACCACGGTAGCCAAATCTGCTCGGGCCGGGTTAGCTCATGTAGAAGGTTCATCATCGACGACCGACCGTCCTCTCATGGCTAAAGGAATGCCAACAACCGCGCTCATGCTGGGCGGTTTGGCGGTGTTTGCTTTCGTGGGATGGTTGTTTTTGCGGAGTACTCAACCCGCCGAGACGCCCGTTGTACCTGTTGTGGAAAGCGCTAAATCAGCATTGGGTACTGGAGTTTCCACTCCCGTCGATGTTGAAAAACAGCTACCGACGAGTTCTCATCCCAAGGCTGTGTTACCTGCTTCTTCTGTTGCCAAGCCTGTTCAAGAGCCCAGGAGGCCCGTTGCGCCTGACAAGGAGGCGCAAGCATCAAGACCTCAAGCGTCAAGCGTGGAGTTGCTTGATTGCCCTCAGTGTTCATGTACGGACTTGCTGGAAAGGGTTTCGCGTGGCGCAACTCTAACGGCTGCCGAAACAAGCTTCCTGCGTACCAGGTGCCAGTGGCAACAAAGCCCGCAGTCAGGAGGCGTCGGCAAACCTTCTTCATTGACGAAACAAGTGCCTGTAAGTGCGCCGGGGCAGCAGGCGGCACAAAAACCCTCCCAGGCGCCTCAAGCCCAGGTTCAATCGAAACCCCCAGATAAGTCTGCGACCGATGGACGACAGCCTGTAGCGCCATCGGGCCAAGTAAATGTTCAGGGGGTTCCCGATTGCCCGTATTGTTCATGCCCCGACTTGCTGACCAAAGCTTCGTTGGGCGTGCCGCTTTCATCAACAGAAACAAAGTTTTTACGAACAAAATGTCAATGACCAAAATGGCTTTCTATATTGTGGCGCTTGTTGCTATTTTTTCGTCTGCCGGCTGCAACACCCAACCGGTAAAACTGGTCGCTACCGAGCGCAACGAAGCATCCGACCTCGAAACCACGATCAAGGCGTTGGGACACGACCTTGCTTTGCAGATGTCGAATGTTGCAAAGGCAAACGGAAAGTCTGACCGTAAACGAATTGTTCTGATAGATAGATTTGTTGATAGTCAGTCTGGTCAGGTTACAGCGGCCTTTCGGCGGATAAGCAATCAGCTCCCTGATGTGATGTCCCCTCAACTTGACGGTTTCGTTATCAGATCAATGCAGTCGGCCGATGTCACGACAGCCGATTACGTTTTGTCAGGCAGTATTGCACTTGAAAGTCATATCGATCAGCAGAAAAACTATCGCATTTTTGCCAGCGTCACCGACATCAAGAGTGGCATGGTTGTCGCGAATGCCAGAGTTTGGCTCAGGGCAACCAGGGAACTGGATACGACACCCGAGGCGGCCTACGGTGATAGCCCTGTGTATTTGTCCGACCAAGCTACTGCGGCGTTGATCACCACCACTAAAACGCTTCCAGGTGCCCGAGCGGATGACGCCTATATTGCCTCATTGAATACCAATGCCCTTCTCAATGAGGCCGAAGATTCCTACAACCGTGGCGATCTCCAGGCCGCCTTGCAAATGTATGCCGAAGCAGCAAAACGCGTGGATGGTCAGGTTATGCGTACATATTCCGGGTTATATCTGCTGCACAACAAAGCCGGTAACCGGGAAGGAACGGAGCGCGCTTTTTCAGAATTGATTGGACTGGGACTTGGCATGCAGCAAATCTCGGTCAAATTCTTGTTCAAGGTGGCAAGTACGGCCTTTATGGAGGATCCCAAGCAATCTTCTCAGTACGGGATGTGGATCAGGCAAATATCTAAACAAGTTGCCGCGCGCAATGTTTGCCTAGAGGTTTTGGGTCATACCAGTCGTACTGGTTCAGACTCCTTCAATGAACGATTGTCTTTGCAGCGGGCGGAAGTAATTTCGCGGACGCTGATACAGCACGAAGCTTCCTTGCAGAAAAAAATTCGTCCTATCGGGCTTGGGTCAAGTAAGAACATCATTTCTTCCGGCACCAACGATACACGTGATGCGATAGACCGCCGCGTGGAGTTCAAGGTTGTCGCTTGTGGGTGAAACGCGGCTTGCTTAGCCTGATGCTCTTTCCAGGGCTTTGCGTTCCCGTTCCGCCTTGATGATGTAGCGCTGGATCAGATTTCCCATCTGTCCTGAAAGATTGACAAACTCGCAGCCGGCGCGGCGGATGCGAGTGCCGTTTTTCAGCGTTACGCCGAAAATGGTGCAGATTCTCAACGCGCAGGTGACGACGCCGACCTCGGGAAGGTCGATGCGGCAGTTGGGGAATTCCATGCCCACCGCGAAGGGCATTTCTTCTGCTGGAGCGGTAATGCCCATCCCTCCGCCGCTGATGTCAAAGAGATGACCAATATGAAGGTGCACGCCACCATCGGGCAGAGGCAGGGGAATCAGGGACTTCAGGGGACGCGTGCTCGACGTTGTCAAGCGATAGTATTCCCGGCGTTGTAAGCGCAGTATTTCGACTGGCATCGCGGTCCGGAACGCGTAGTGTCCGTCTTGCTCGACAAGAGCGAGGCTGCGCAGGGCGAACTGGACCCGAATTCTCGAGGGGAAGGTGACGCAGTTGAATTCGGTAGCCTGGGTCGCCCGGCGGTTAAGGGTTGCGTCCGGCCCACAATCGAGCACGAGTTGATCGCTGTCGCATGCAAGTGGCTTGGTCAGCAGCATATCCCTTCCCGCGTTGAAAAAAACCGTGATCTGGGTGGCGCTGTCGCACATCTCGCGCATAACCATCAGGATCTCAGCCGGTCTTTTCAGGATGAATTGATGGTACTCGTCGGGTTCGAGCAAGGGAACGGTAGGTTTGGTCGAGCTTGGGGTATGGGTGGTATTCACGGGCGCTCCTGAGTGAGCGGAATTCTATTCGATCACCCGGGGAGGCTCCGGGGGGATGTTGCGGTTCTCCACTTGATAGAGCCATGCCAGCAATTCAGCCACGGCAAGATACAGGGTAGGGGGGATATGGTCGTCTAGATCGACCTGCGAGAGCAAGGTCACCAGTTCGGGGGATTCATGGACAAAAACGCCGTGGGCTTTGGCACGCGCAATGATCTCGTCGGCGATCAGGCCGCGTCCCTTGGCGACGACCTTTGGCGCGGCATCGCCGGGGGCGTACTTGAGGGCGACGGCCAGCGCCCTTTCAGCGGCAGGCGGGTTGTTGTCGGGGAAGCCTTTGCCGGGCAGGACGCTCATGCGTGGGCCGTTTCTTCGGTTTTTCTGACCAGGAATGCAAGTAGCTCAAGCCCGGCGGCTGACAATGCTGCGGCCAGTTCCGGGGCTTGTTCGCGCAGATCGGCCGCACTGGTGTCATCCGGCGTCGCGAGTGCGATGCGTACGCCTTGCTGGGTCAGTTGCAGTAAGGCATCGACCCGGCCCAGCCGCGGGGTGGTAAGCGACAGGGTGGTTTGCCAGCGCATGCCTTCTTCCTCGCTACCATCGGCCTCACGTTCATCCTGCCGCTCGATCTGCCATTCCATCATCTGACGGGGCCAGACTTCGCCGTGCCAGACCATCCTCTGGCTACCGGCGGCTTCGAGCTGCTGTTGCACCAGTGGGCGCAGATCATCGGGAATCTGCCGCGTCACTGCGGCTGTGGATGGGGCTGTGTTCGAGGGGACGGATGCCGTCCCGTCAGCGCCGACTTTTGCGGCAAGCGTCTGCAGGGCCGCCTTATCGGCTTGGGCGTTGCTGGAACTGCCGGCGGGCGGGGCGTGAGTTGCGTCGAGTTCGGCGGCAGCCTGCTGGAATGCGGCGGGAGACGAGCGTTGTCCCTGAGGTTCCTGCAGAAGTTGGGCGAGCGGTAGTTTGCCGCTGACCCACTGGGCCTGATGTGCCTCGTAGAACATGCCGCTTTGCGTAACGGCTTTCGCGAGCGCCGGGGCGATTATGTCCGCTGCGCTTTGGCCGGCAGGGGCTTGCGTCAGGACGGGTTGCCCTCGATTGAGCAGGGCTGGCTGGGGCTTCTCGCCCTCGGCAGGAAGCAGTTGGCTGATCATGCGTGCCGCAGGACTGAAGCGGGCAAAGGGGTAGGGTGAGGCGTTCTCAGCCTCACCGGCGCCAGGACCGGAAGTGCCGACCTGTCTGGCGATGATCGCCTTGGGCGAGCGGTCGACGACAACCAGTTCCAGTTCGTCTCCTGCCTTGGCCCCTTCGGGCAATTGCAGAGTCAGCTGCTTGCCGCCAACCAGCGCCTTGAAAGTGTTTTCGGGCAGCACTTCCTGGATGCGCGCACTGAACCTCTGCCCCGGCTGAAGCTCGGGCAGATCGGAGGGTATGCCGCGGATGGGGGCAACCTGCTGCAGCAAGTTGGCCTCCGTCTGCATGCGCATGCGAATGCCGGCATCGGGAGGAATCAGGGCCAAGGACTCATCCTCATCGCGATCGGCTGCCGGTATGCGCGGCGACTAAACCGGAGGGCGGTGTTCAGTTGCCGCCGTAGGTTCTGTCGACTTGCCGTTTGCGCACGTTGCCGGAAAGAAAGCGCCGCACGTGCTCCATCCAGGGTTCGGTATGGCGACGAACTTCGGCATCATCTTGCAGGATGCGCTGGATCAGACGCCGCTTTCTTTCCGCTTCCTGCGGTTGGGCGTTGGCGATTTCGCTGTCCTGAATCAGGCTGTTGCGCAAACCGGCGACGGAACGCTCGAGATCGACAAGGCGATCCCAATCGTTGGCGCGGGCGGCCTCCACCATACGGGTGGATAGCGCACACATCTGTTCGTAGATTTCAATCTGTGCAGGCATCATCAGCATGGTAGCGATCACCCTGTCTTTCCGCTGGCTGAAACAACGGCGGGATCGCCGGCTATTTCCTGCCAAGCGCTGCGCAGTTCCATCAGTAGCCGTGTGCACTCTTCCATCGCCGCCTTGTCGTTGCGCAGGTTGGCATACAGCAAACGCTCGCAAATGTAGTCGTAGAGGGCCGCGAGCCGGGCGGCGAGGTCGCCGCCGCTATCGAAATCGAGGCTGGCTTTCAGGCCATTCGCGACGATATCGATGGCTTTTGAAACAGACTCGCCTTTCGTGGCTATTTTCTTTTCTTCGAGGGCGTGGGTTGCCGTGGCGATCGCCAGCAGGGCACCGTCGAACAGCATCAGGATCAACTTGTGGGGGTTGGCCGCCATTACGCCGGTTTCAACAGCGACATTGCTATAGGCTTGAGTGGGTGAATAGCCAGTTGCGAACATGCGTTTCTCCGGTTTAGCTGGACGAGGCCTTGGGCAGGTTGGCCAACTGCTGTGCCAGGTAGCTGCTGGTTTGGTTCATGCTGGCGACCAAGGTGTCGAGGGCGGTAAATTGGGCACGATAGCGCTTTTCGATGGACTCGAGCCGCAGGCTGAAGCTGTCGGCTCGCTTCTGTAGTTCCTTGATCGAGGCGTTGATGCCGTCAGTGCGACTGGAGATCAGCCCGCTCGAACCGACCATACCTTCAAGCAGCTTGTTGAAGCGTACCGCAATGCCCTCATTGCCGCTGTTGGTTTGGGTGAAAAAGCTGGCCACATCCTTTTCCGGGTCAGCAATCGCGGCCGTCAGTTTGCCGCTGTCGACGCTGAGCGTGCCATTCTTCTGTACCGTAATGCCAATGTCCGACAGGCGGGAGATTCCGCCGGTGATGCCCGAGACGCTTGTGCCGACGAGACTGGATAGCTGTGCCTGTATGGACCGCGCAGTACTGTCGCCGGTCAGGATGGCGGCTCTCTTGTTTTCGGCGTCGTAGGCGGTCGAACCTTTGAGGGCGGTAAACGCATCGTTGTAGGCTTTGACGAAGGCATTCACGGCATTCGTTACCGTTCCGGTGTTTTGCGCAACCGTGAGTTTGCCGGTAAGGGGGGTAATGGGTGGGGTCTGGTCGGGCTCTTTTAGCAGCTTGAGGGTGACGCCGTCGACGGCATTCTCGATAGTGTTTGACGAGCGAGTGAGCGTGATGCCATTCAAAGTGAA
>CAZAWN010000015.1:25819-28683 GCA_964488825.1 uncultured Methyloversatilis sp.
CAGCAGCTGATCCAACCTTGATACGCAGCGTTCCGCTGGAGAAAGTCGACGTCCCATAATCGACATTGGTACGTAGCGTATGAGCCTTGGCAATGGAGGTTACCGACAAGTCGAAACTCCCCGCACTTGCCGAGCTGGTGGCACTGGCGGAGAACAATGTACTGTCGGAAGAACTTGCCGACATGCCGGTGAAATTGTCCGTTTTCGTCAGTGCCTGAGCGGCCGTTTGCAGTGAGGACAGCGTGCCCTTGAGAGAGCCAAACGCTGTCAGCTTGGCCTGAAAACTGGCCTCTTTGGTGGCAAACTGGGTCAGTGGCCGGCTCTCCACCGACATCAATTTGGAAATGATGCCGTTGATATCGAGGCCTGAGCCGATGCCGGGGGATGAAATACTTGCCATGGTTTACTCCTTGTCTGCCCATCTTAACGGCAATCGCCGCAGAAAATGTAGAGCAGAAATCGTTCCACCCCGCTTATTTGCCGTATGGCCAGCGCCGAGTCTGGCGAACCGTGTGAAATCGTTCAGGTGGAGGCCTGAGCGAGCCAAGGCCGTAAGTCGCGGACATTGCCAACAATATGGCCGGTCCACCAGAGACAGAGGAAAGTCTGAAGTTCCTGTCTGTCGAAATTTTCGGTGGTGGCGATTTCGGCTTCCAGAAAGTGAAACTCCTCGATCTCGTTCCTCAGTTCTTCCAGTTTGGGGCAGTTGTTGCCGGCAAGCAACGCTTCCTCTGCGGCGAAGTGTTCGCGGGCAAGGGTTTTCAGCGTTGCGAAAATTTCCATGAAACGCTGCTCGTGCGCAGTATTGTCGTCTTCAAGGCAATCGCCCAAAGCATTGCATTGGGCGAGGATGGTTTTGTGCTGATCGTCTATCGCTTGATTACCCACGCTAAAACGTGGGTCCCACTGCACCCGATTAGGCATAACTGAGCCCCAGTTGATTAAAAACCCAAGGACTCTACAACAACTACCAGATCAACGAAACTTGCTGCTTCGAGCTTCGACTGGAGTGCTGCCTTGTCAAGCCCCTCGCATTCGAAGCCAGTCAGGCTGACTTCGAAGGGGAGTTCGCGGATTTCCAGGGGCGACATGAAGCCGATGTTGCAGATGTGGGCGATGCACTTGCGTTCCGGTTCGGTGAGCTCGAGACCGTGCGTGCGTAGAATTTCGAGGTAGCGCTCGGCAGTGCGATTGAGCCTGCCGCTAATTTCCATGGTGTTCTTTTCACCATCGGTCAGGATGGCCAGCGGCGGCCCGAAGAATACAGGCGTCTTGCCGACGTTGCGCGTTTTTTCTTCCCGCGATAACGCCGGGGGGACCCACGTGGGATCCCCCCTGACTGGTCGCTCTGGCGAGTCAGACATGTGCGATCAATATGCCATCAATACGCGCGATCAATGCGGGACGCCATGGATCAGTTCGTGTTTCATGTCCTTCATGCCATTTGGCGTCTGGGGCGGCGGCTCGGGTTGCAACTGGACGAAGCCCTTGTTGCGATGACCGTCCTGAACGTTATGCGGGTTATGGCACTCGGTGCAGGTGAACCAGCGCTTCTTTCCGTCCGTGGTGAACTCGCCGATACGCTTGCCGTGGATGCCGTCGCGCCAGTCGCGCAGTTTGTCGCCATGGCACTTGCCGCACAGCAACTGAGGCTGATCGAAGCTGACGGGGTCGCCGAAGTTGTCAACCAGCATGTTGCGCTTGGTGGTGTGGTGGCAATCCAGACACCAGATCCGACCGCGACCGTGTTGCAGATCCTTGACGTCTGGGAGCATTCCTTCCATTGTCGGAATGGGCGTCGGGCGCTTGTCTTTTGGCAAGGTCGGCGGAGAGAACTGGGGGCCAACGCCGTTATGGCAGGCGGTAGCGCACAATGGTAGCAAGCCGAGCTTTTCAGAGCGGGGTTTGACCAGCGCATGTCCTTCCGGGAGCTTTTCGAGTCCGGGCATCTTGCCCATCGGTACTGTTCCGTCAAACGGATCGCCGTACCACAGCGCCGCGCCTGTCGTCGGCGAGCACTTGACGTTCGGCCAACCGGGTCTGATTTCCTGCTGCGTGACCTCAGAAGCGCCTTTGCGGCTTTCGAAGCAGACAACCGGTTCCTTAGCAGCTTCGACTTGCGCCGCTTCGGCTTTCTTTTCTTGAGCAATTGCGGCGTACAAAACACCGCCGCAGAGTGCGAGAACTGTCGAGTAAATAGCGAGTTTTTTCATGATCCGTGCCTCACTTCGCTGCAGCGGCCTGGCCGCCGTACTTAATGTCGCCCAGCAGGATGCCGATGGCTCCCTTGAGCAGAATGGTCAGGATGAAGAAGCCGAAGGCCCAGATGCCCAAGGTCAGCAATACCTCAACGAAGCTGGGGTAGTACTCGGTCACTTCGCCGATTGGGGAGGGAATGAAACCGGGAACGATCAACCCCATGCCCTTTTCGATCCAGATGCCGGCAAAGGCCATCGTGCAGGGGATCGTCAGGAGCTTGAAGTCGTTGCGGAAGCGCGGGATCAGGAACAGGATGAAGGCGCCGATCATCAGTAAGACTGCGCTCCAGAACCACGGCACCAGCTTGGTCAGCCCATGCAGGCCAAACATCAGATAGTAAAGGCCATTGGCGTGCTCAGTGCGGGCGTAGAGTTCGACCACCACTTCCGACAGGGTCAGGAAGATAGCGATGCCCAGACACCAGGTGACGATGGTGGTGAGCAACTTGATTGCACTGTCGTCGACCCAGAACTTGGTCTTGTTGCGGATGATCAGGAAGATCAGGATGATCAGCGCCGGACCGGCGGCAAACGCCGTCGAGATGAAGCGAATCGGCATCATGCTGTGGTGCCACATCGGACGCGAAGGCATCGTCGAGATCAGGA
>CAZAWN010000016.1:0-28499 GCA_964488825.1 uncultured Methyloversatilis sp.
CCCTGCCGGGTCGGCACGCAGGTGGTGGCGCGGCTGATGGACAAGCTGGCGACCACGCGCGGTTCGCAATACGACATCAACGAGTTGTTCAAGATGCATCGCCTGATGCAGGGCGCCAGCCACTGCGGCCTCGGCAATACGGCCTGCAATCCGATTTTCGACACTCTCAACAAATTCAAGCCGGCCTACGAGCGACGTCTCAAGTCACGCGATTTCGAGCCGGCTTTCGATCTCGATGCCGCGCTGTCGCAGGCGCGCCAGATGACGGGACGCGACGATGCCGGCGCGCATTTGAACGCCGAGAACAGCCCTGGGGTATGACCATGAGCGAACAAAGCACTTTCAATCTCGACGGCGAAGAGATTCCTTTCGCGCCCGGCCAGACCATCATGCAGGCCGCCAAGGCGGCTGGCCAGTACATTCCGCACCTGTGCTGGCACCCCGAGTTCAAGCCGCACGGCTCGTGCAAGCTGTGCACGGTCAAGGTGAATGGTCGCTTCGGCTCGGCCTGCACCGTTCAGGCCGCGGCCGGCCAGAACGTCGAGAACCGCACGGCGGAACTCGACGACAAGCGCCGCACCCTGCTGCAACTGCTGTTCATCGAAGGCAATCATTTCTGTCCGAGTTGCGAGAAGAGCGGTAACTGCCTGCTGCAGGCCACGGCCTACGACCTCGGCATGATGACGCCGCATTTCGACCACTTCTACCCGAACCGCCCGGTCGATGCATCGCACCCCGACGTGATGCTCGATTTCAACCGCTGCATCCTCTGTTCGCTCTGTGTGCAGGCTTCGGAACTGGCCGACAAGAAGTTCGTCTTCAACATGGGCGGGCGCGGCATGCGCGGCCGCAAGATCATCATCAACAGCGAATCGGGCAAGCTCGGCGACACCGATTTCAGTGTCGACGATCGGGCGGCCAGCATTTGCCCGGTGGGCGTGATTCTCAAGAAACGTGTCGGGTTCGTGGTGCCCTACGGCCAGCGCACCTACGACAAGGCGCCGGCGTCCGTCGTCGAATTGGAGGCGGGGAAATGAGCGAAAAGAAAAAGATTCGGGTTGCCACGACCTCACTGGCCGGCTGCTTCGGCTGCCACATGTCCATCCTCGACATCGACGAACGCATCCTCGATCTGCTCGAACTCGTCGAGTTCGACCGCTCGCCGATCACCGATATCAAGCATTGCGGCCCCTGCGATCTGGGCATCATCGAGGGCGGTGTGTGCAACGCCGAGAACATTCATGTGCTGCGCGAATTCCGCAACAATTGCAAGATCCTCGTCGCCATCGGCGCCTGCGCGGTGAATGGCGGCCTGCCGGCGCAACGCAACCACCTCGACCTCAACGACATTCTCACGGCGGTGTATCAGACTGAAGGCGGGCTGGCGCGCGGGGTGAGCATCCCCGACGACCCTGAACTGCCGCTGCCGCTCAATCAGGTGCACCCGATCCACGAGGTGGTGAAGGTCGATTACTTTCTACCCGGTTGCCCGCCCTCGGGCGACGCCATCTGGAAGTTCCTCACCGACCTGATCGCCGGCCGCACCCCGCATCTCGGCCACGGCCTGTTGCATTACGACTAAGGAAAAAATATGGCATTCGCTCTGGAAACCGCCGCTCATCCCGAAAAACTCAAGCGCGTCGCCATCGAACCGGTGTCCCGCGTCGAAGGCCATGGCAAGGTGACGATCCTGCTCGATGACGCCAATCGCGTCCAGCAGGTGCGCCTGCATATCGTCGAATTTCGCGGCTTCGAAAAATTCATCGAAGGCCGGCCCTACTGGGAAGTACCGGTGATGGTGCAGCGCCTGTGCGGCATCTGCCCGGTTTCGCATCACCTCGCGGCGTCGAAGGCGATGGACCAAATCGTCGGCGCCACGCTGACGCCGACCGCCGAGAAGATTCGCCGCCTGATGCACTACGGCCAGATCCTGCAATCGCACGCCCTGCATTTTTTCCATCTGTCCTCGCCCGATCTGCTGTTCGGCTTCGGCTCCGACATGGCGACGCGCAACATCGTCGGCGTCATCGCCGCCGCGCCGGAAGTCGCCAAGAAGGGCGTGCTGCTGCGCAAGTACGGCCAGGAAGTGATCCGCATGACGTCCGGCAAGCGCGTGCATGGCACCGGTTCGATCCCCGGCGGGGTCAACAAGTCGCTGAGTGCCGAAGAGCGTGCCACATTGCAGAAAGACGCCTACCAGATGGTGGCCTGGAGCCGTGAGGCGGTGCAGATCATCAAGGGCCTGTTCGAGAAGAATCTGGCCGAGTACAACAGTTTCGGTCGTTTCAGTGCCCACAGCATGGGCATGGTGCGCGCCGATGGCGCGATGGATCTCTACCACGGCGGCTTGCGCGCGCGTCGCGCCGACGGGACGACATTGTTTGATCACTTCGATTGCGACCGCTACTGGGATGTCATCGCCGAAGACGTGAAGTCGTGGAGTTACATGAAGTTCCCCTTCTTCAAGTCGATGGGCAGTTCGGATGAAGGCTGGTATCGCGTCGGCCCGCTGACACGCGTGACGCAATGCGATTTCATCCCGACCCCCTTCGCCGACAGGGAACGCAAGGAGTTCATGGCCTTCGACAACGGCTCGGCCACCGGCGCCACACTAGGCTACCACTGGGCGCGCATGATCGAGATGCTGCATGCGGCCGAAGCCATCAAGGATCTGCTGCAGGACGACGACATCGTCGGCACGAACCTGGTGGCCACCGGCCAGCGCCAGGAGCGCGGCGTCGGCGTCATCGAAGCGCCGCGCGGCACGCTGATCCATCACTATCGCGTCGATGAAAACGACCAGGTGATCCGCGCCAATCTGATTGTTTCGACAACGCACAACAATCAGGCGATGAACGAGGCGATCCGCGTCGTGGCGCGGCAGTACCTCGACGGCCAGGAACTGACCGAAGGCCTGCTCAACCACATCGAAGTGGCGATCCGCTGCTTCGACCCCTGCCTGTCCTGCGCCACCCATGCACTTGGCCGCATGCCGCTGGAAGTTGAACTGCTCGACGCCGAAGGCGTGGCGCTCGACCGCCTGACGCGCAGCACCCACGGCGTCTGCGCACGGGATTGAGTGACAGGGTGACGGCTCCAATCCTTGTCTTCGGCTGGGGCAATCCCAGCCGGGGTGACGATGCGCTCGGCCCACTGTTTGTCGAGCGCATTGAAGCGCTAGGTTTGCCGGAGGTCGAATGTTTGACCGACTTCCAGTTGCAGGTGGAGCACGCACTGGACCTCTCCGGGCGACAGCGCATCCTGTTCGTCGATGCCAGCCTGGACTGTGAAGTGCCGTATCGCCACAGCCGACTTTCGCCGGCGCACGACGCCAGCTTCAGCACGCATGCAATGAATCCGGAAGCCGTCATGCAGGTCTATGTCGACCTGCATGACGAAGAGCCGCCGCCTTGCCATCTGCTGGCCATTCGCGGCGAGCGCTTCGAACTGGGCGAACCGCTTTCAACAGCGGCAACCCATCATCTCGCTGCAGCAGTAAGTTGGGCGCAGGACTGGATCAAGCGCGTGGAGTCTCAATAACCAGGGATGACGAAGCATCGTCCGGGACGCCCGCTGCATCTCTACCCCCATCGATCCCTGTCATCGTTTTCGTACGTCTGCGCGTTTTGATCAGGGGTGGGTAAGCCGCTCTGCCTTTTTGGGTTTCGTGCAATGAAGGTGAGTGGCTTGCTACTACAATGCGTCGCGGCTGATTTCGCTGCTTTTATTTTCTGAAGGAAAAAAATTAATGAAAACCTCTCTCCTCCTCGTCTCCCTGACTGCTCTCACTCTCGTTGCCTGCGGCAAGAAGGAAGCTCCTGCTCCGGCAGCGCCCGCTCCTGCTCCTGTTGCTGCACCGGCCCCGGCTGCTGCTCCGGCTGCCGCACCTGCAGCCACTCCGGCCCCCGCTGCCGCCCCGGCTGAAGAAAAGAAGTAAACAAAACCTCTGTACCACGAAAAAGGCCAGCGTAAGCTGGCCTTTTTTCTATGCATCGCGGGAGGATGCTTACTTTTTCTTCGCGGCCTTCTTGCCGGCAACAGCAGTCTTGAAACTAGCGCCTGCAGTGAACTTCGGCACCGTGGTCGCCGCAATCTTGAGCGGGGCGCCCGTCTTCGGGTTCTTGCCGGTACGTGCAGCGCGCTTGGCAGGCTTGAAGGAACCGAAGCCGACCAGAGTAACCGTATCGCCCTTGGCAACCGTCTTTACGACAGTTTCAATAAAAGCGGACAGGGCTCGTTCGGCAGCCGCCTTGGACATATCGGCAGCTTGTGCGGTGGCTTCGATCAGTTCGGATTTATTCATAAGTTAACGCTCCTCAGGTGTTTGACTACGATGGATGATAAAAGACCGCCGCTCAAGCAGTCACGCTGATAATGGTACCTGTCTTTTGGCCTTGTGCATTGACAAAAACCTTCGGCTCCTCCGCCTGATCCGACTGCGCGTTGCTTTCTTGCGCTCGAGCGGCCTGAACCCTTGAGGCTTCGGCGCTCGCCGCGGTCACCTCGCTGCTGCTGGGTGCCTGTTCGCGCACACGCGTCTGCTCGGCGTAGTCCGACTGGTTTTTCTGGACGTTGTATTGTTGCTGGAGCGCCGCTCCGGAGAAACTTGCTGCACCGATTTCCATGACGACTCCTTTTTATCCCAAACTCAGGCAATAGTATTGATGATCGAGCCGGTAACTTGCCCGGACGTATTCACCACAGGCGCAGGCGGGGTAGCCGTCGACGCTGGCGTTTTGGCGACTGGCGTGCCCTCGGATACACGGTCAAGAACGGACGAAAGGCTCTCAGTCATACCGCTTACCGAACGCACCAACTCCACCCCCTGCCTTGCCTTCCCTGCCTCGCCCTGGGCTTGACTGGAGCGAACCGAAAGGCTGTTGGCGTTCTCCTGCGCGCGCGCCGCCTCGCGCTGGGCATTGGCCGCCTCGGTCTGCAAACTCCTCGCGACCTGCTCCGCACGGTTAGCATTCTGCCTGGCCTGTTGCAGCTTGAGCTGCTGAAAGGCCGCCTGCGTTGCTGATTGCATTCCGATTGTTGATGAAACCGCGGTCATCCCCATCGCCCCAAGTTGTATCTATAGCCAATATAGCCCCATTCATTTTTCCAAACAAGGGGGAAACATGCATACGGGCTGATTTTTTATGCTGTCATCTGGTGCCGGGGAAGGGACTCGAACCCTTACACCTTGCGGCGGCGGATTTTGAGTCCGCTGCGTCTACCGATTCCGCCACCCCGGCCGGGCAAATGGCCCGCGTAGAATGCGGGCTTGCGATCCGCGCATTCTAGCCGCAATTCGCCGAATTACTGCAAGCCATGACACTTACTCTCGACGACTTTGATTATCACCTGCCGCCGGAATGCATTGCGCAATCTCCTCTGGCCGAACGCAGTGCCAGCCGCCTGCTGGTTTTGCACGGCGACAGACTCGACGACCGCGTTTTCGTCGATCTTCCCGATCTTCTGGCGCCCGGCGACCTGCTGGTGATGAACGATACTCGGGTAGTGCATGCGCGCCTGCTTGGCCACAAGGACAGCGGAGGACACGTCGAGGTGCTGATCGAACGCATTACCGGTGAGTCAATCGCCCTGGCTCAGGTACGCGCCAGCAAGTCGCCGAAGCCCGGCAGCCGGCTCCGACTGGCCGATGCCTTCGATGTCGAAGTGCTCGGTCGGGAAGGGGAGTTCTATTCCTTGAAGTTTCCCGACGATGTGCTCGAACTTGTCGAGCGACACGGTCGCCTGCCGCTCCCTCCCTACATCGAGCGTACCGCGGCCAGTGCTGACGAGGAGCGCTACCAGACGGTGTATGCCCGCGAGCACGGGTCGGTAGCAGCCCCCACGGCCGGCCTGCACTTCGACGCCCCGTTGCTCGAACACCTGCGCAACCGCGGCATCGGTATCGCCCATGTGACGCTGCATGTCGGCGCCGGTACCTTCCAACCGGTACGCGTGCGCGACATCGCTCAGCATCGCATGCACACGGAACGCTATCGCATGCCCCAGGCCACGGCGGACGCCATTGCCGCCACCCGGCAGCGCGGCGGTCGCATTGTCGCGGTCGGCACAACCTCGCTGCGTACCCTCGAATCGGCCGTCCACCCCGACGGCACGCTGAAAGTCGGCGCTGGCGAGACGGCACTGTTTGTCACGCCGGGCTACCCGTTCCGGGTCGTCGATCTGTTGATCACCAATTTCCATCTGCCGAAATCCACCCTGCTGATGCTGGTCTCCGCCTTTGGCGGCCTGGAACCCATCCGCACCGCCTACCATCACGCCATCGCCAGCGGCTACCGCTTCTTCAGCTACGGCGACGCCATGCTGATCCATCGACATTCATGAAATTCGAACTTCTCGCCACTGACGGCGCCGCCCGTCGCGGCACGCTGACGCTTTCCCACGGGGTCGTCGAGACCCCTGTCTTCATGCCGGTCGGCACCTACGGCACGGTCAAGGCGATGGCGCCGAACGAGCTGACCGAGATCGGCGCGCAGATCGTCCTCGGCAATACCTTTCACCTCTGGCTGCGGCCAGGCCTCGACGTGATACGCGCCCATGGTGGCCTGCACCGCTTCATGGGCTGGGACAAGCCGATCCTGACCGACTCGGGCGGCTTTCAAGTGTTTTCGCTCGGCGAGTTGCGCAAGATTTCCGAAGCAGGCGTCAAGTTCGCCTCACCGATCAACGGCGACAAGCTGTTCATGCGCCCCGAAGATTCGATGCAGATCCAGCATGGGTTGAACTCGGACATCGTGATGATTTTCGACGAATGTACACCCTATCCCGCCGATCTCAAGCAGGCCGCGGACTCGATGCACCTCTCGCTGCGTTGGGCGCAGCGCTCGCACGACGAACATGATCGCCTCGCCAACAGCAATGCACTGTTCGGCATTGTCCAGGGCGGCATGTTTGAAAACCTGCGCGATGAGTCGCTGGCGGGCCTGAACGACATCGGTTTCGATGGCATGGCCATCGGCGGACTCTCGGTCGGCGAACCGAAGGAGGATTTCGCGCGCATCCTCGCCCACACCGCGCCGCGCCTGCCGGCCGACAAGCCGCGCTACCTGATGGGCGTCGGCACGCCGGAAGACATCGTCTTTGCCGTTTCGCAAGGCATCGACATGTTCGATTGCGTGATGCCGACGCGTAATGCGCGCAACGGCCATCTTTTCACCCGCTTCGGCGACATCCGCATCAAGAACGCCATCCACAAGAACGACTCCAGGCCGCTCGACGAAAGTTGCGATTGTTATTGCTGCCGTAACTTCAGCCGCGCCTACCTGCACCATTTGCATCGCTGCAAGGAAATCCTCGGCGCGCGACTCAACACCCTCCACAACCTGCATTACTACCAGACGCTGATGCGCGAGTTGCGGGCCGCCATCGCGGCAGGCGCCTTAGCCGCCTGCGTCGCCCGCTTCGTCGAAGACCGCAACAGCGCACAGGTATAATCCGCGCTTTTTCCAAGGAGTGAACGGATCATGTTGATTTCCAATGCTTATGCGCAAGCCGCCGCTTCCCAGGACCCGACCGGTGGGCTAATGGGGCTGCTGCCCATCATCCTAATGTTTGTCGTGCTGTGGTTCCTGATGATTCGCCCGCAGATGAAGAAGGCCAAGGAACACCAGAAACTGGTCAGCGAACTGGCCAAGGGCGATGAGGTAATCACCCAGGGCGGCATGGCCGGCAAGGTCGTCAAGGTCGGCGAAAGCTATGTCACTCTGCAAGTGGGCGAACTCAAGGACAGCCCGGTTGAAGTCATCGTCCAGAAACAAGCCATCGGCGCCATGTTGCCCAAGGGCACGCTGAAAGACATCTGATTCCTTTCCAATGAACAAATATCCTCTCTGGAAAAACGCCACGGTGATCATCGCCGTGGTGCTCGGCCTGATCTACACCCTGCCGAATTTCTTCGGCGAAGTTCCGGCGGTTCAAATCAGCAGCGTCAAGGCCACCATCAAGATCGATCAAAAGCTGCACGGTCGGATCGAAGACACTCTGACCGGGGCGGGCATCCAGCCCACCGGTTTGTTCTTCGATCAAAACAGCATCCGTGTGCGCCTGGCCGATACGGATACCCAACTGAAGGCCAAAGACGCGATCGAGAAGATGCTGAACCCCGATCCGGCGGATGCCTCCTACAGTGTGGCGCTCAATCTGCTTTCGGCCACCCCGGACTGGCTGGCGGCGCTACGCGCGCAGCCGATGTACCTCGGCCTCGACCTGCGCGGTGGCGTGCACTTTCTGCTGCAGGTGGATATGAAGGGCGCGCTGACCAAGCGGCTCGATTCCATCGGCGCCGATCTGCGCTCGCTGATGCGCGACAAGAACATCCGCCATGGCGGCATCCAGCGTGAAGGCAACACGCTGGCGATTCGCTTCCGCGATGCCGAAACCCGCGACAAGGCGCGTGCTGCCCTGACCGACAACCAGCCCGACCTTGAACTGGTCGAAAAGAACGATGGCACAGACTTCAAGATGGTCGCCACGCTCAAGCCGGCGGCGCAATTGCGCATTCAGGAATTCGCTATCAAGCAGAACATGACCACGCTGCACAACCGTATCAACGAACTCGGCGTGGCCGAGCCGGTGATTCAGCAACAGGGCGCTGACCGCATCGTCGTGCAACTACCCGGCGTACAGGATACGGCCAAGGCCAAGGACATTCTCGGTCGTACCGCGACCCTGGAAATCCGTATGGTTGACGACGAAGGGAGCGCCAACCCGACGACCATGGAACTGGCGGCCGCCGGCCAGCCGCCCGCCGGAACCGACTACTACGTCGAACGCGGTGGTCGTGGCCTGCTCATCAAGAAGCAAGTGGTGCTCACCGGCGAGCGGCTCACCGACGCCCAGGCCGGCTTCGACAGCCAGACGCAAGAACCGGCGGTGCATCTGACTCTCGATGCTGCTGGCGCGCGCATTTTCAAGGATGTGACGCGCGATAACGTTGGGAAGCGCATGGCTATCCTGCTGATTGAAAAGGGCAAGGGCGAAGTCGTCACCGCGCCGGTGATCCGCACCGAGATCGGCGGCGGGCGCGTGCAAATTTCCGGCCGGATGACCACGGCGGAAGCCAACGATGTTGCGCTGCTGCTACGCGCCGGCTCGCTGGCTGCACCCATGGAGATCATCGAGGAACGCACCATCGGCCCAAGCCTGGGCGCCGACAACATCGAGAAAGGTTTCAACTCGACGCTGTGGGGATTCCTGGTGTTATCGACATTCATGATCGCCTACTACCTACTGTTCGGTGTAATCTCGGTGACCGCGCTGACGGCAAACCTGCTGTTCCTCGTTGGACTCCTGTCGCTACTGCAAGCGACGCTGACGCTGCCCGGTATCGCTGCCATTGCGCTGACGCTGGGCATGGCCATCGACGCCAACGTGCTGATCAATGAGCGCATTCGCGAGGAATTACGCAACGGCGCCACGCCGAATGCGGCCATCGAAGTGGGTTACGAGCGCGCCTGGGGCACGATTCTCGATTCCAATATCACGACGCTGATTGCCGGTGTGGCGCTACTGGTCTTCGGTTCCGGCCCGGTGCGAGGCTTTGCGGTGGTGCATTGCCTTGGCATCCTGACTTCGATCTTCAGCGCCGTGGTCGTTTCGCGCGCCATGGCTAACTGGGTCTACGGTGGCCGCCGCAAACTGGAAAAGATCAGCATTGGCCAGGTCTGGAAGCCTGGCTTCAAGGGGTAGAACATCATGGAATTCTTCCGCATCAGTAAAGACATCCCCTTCATGCGCCATGCGCTGGTGTTCAACGTCATTTCGTTGGTCACCTTCCTGCTGGCGGTATTTTTCCTCGCCACCAAGGGCCTGCACCTGTCAATCGAGTTCACCGGCGGCACGCTGATTGAAGTCAGCTACCAGCAGGCGGCCGATCTCGACAAGATCCGCAAAAAGCTCGAGGACGACGGCTTCACCGACACACAGGTGATCAACTTCGGGTCATCGCGCGATGTGCTGATTCGCGTTCCTCTTAAGGCCGGCGAGGAAACCACCAAGGTCAGCGAACGCGTCAACACCAGCCTGCAGTCCGTTGGCGACTCCCCGGAAATCAAACGGGTGGAATACGTCGGCCCGCAGGTCGGCAAGGAACTTGCCGAAGATGGCGCGATGGCACTGCTGCTGGTGATCATCGGCATCGTGGTTTATCTGGCTTTCCGCTTCGAATGGCGCTTTGCCGTCTCGGCCATCATCGCCAACCTGCACGACGTGGTGATCATTCTCGGCTTCTTCGCTTTATTTCAGTGGGAATTCTCGCTACCGGTCCTGGCGGCGGTACTGGCAGTGCTGGGTTACTCGGTTAACGAATCAGTCGTCGTATTCGACCGCGTACGCGAAACCTTCAAGAAGGTGCGCGGCATGTCCACGCCTGAAGTCCTCGACCACGCAATCACGAGCACCATCTCGCGCACCATCATCACCCATGGTTCGACGCAGATCATGGTGACCTCGATGCTGATCTTCGGCGGGGCCGCCCTGCACTACTTCGCGCTGGCGCTAACCATCGGCATTCTGTTCGGCATCTACTCCTCGGTGCTGGTGGCCAGCCCGCTGGTGATGTGGCTGGGTGTCACGCGCGAGCAGCTTGTCAAACCCAAGAAGGAAAAGGCGGAAGGCGCCACCGAAGACGGCGCCTGCGTGTGATTCAAGGATGAGAGTCTACGTTTGGGATTTACCGATTCGACTGTTCCACTGGCTGCTGGTTGGCTGCGTTGTCGGCGCTTTCGTCACGGCGAAGATCGGCGGCAACGCCATGGTCTGGCATGGCCGGCTTGGTCTCGCCATCGTTGGTCTGCTGGCGTTCCGCGTCGTCTGGGGTCTGGTTGGCTCGAACTACGCCCGGTTTGCCACCTTCGTGCGCGGCCCGGCCACCATCCTCGCCTATCTGCGCGGCGCGTGGCAGGGTCAGGGGCATAACCCGCTGGGGGCCTTGTCAGTGCTGGCGCTGCTCGGCATCCTGGCCGCCCAGGCGACGACCGGACTCCTCTCCAATGACGATATCGCCTTCAGCGGCTTTCTCGTTCCGCTGGTCGGCAGCGAACTTTCGAGTCAAATCACCAGCATTCACCGTTTGCTCGAGAACGCGCTGATCTTGCTGGTTGCTCTGCACCTCGGTGCAATCGCTTTCTATGCCCGCGTGAAGAAACACAATCTCGTCAAGCCGATGCTGACCGGCTGGGCGGAGGGAAATCCTGAGGAATCGGCCAAAGGCGGCCGGCCGACCCAAGTCGTGCTCGCGGTATTGATTGCCGTCGCGGTGACTTGGGCAGCATCGGGCGGCATTCTGCCACCCCCGCCCCCAGCGCCGCCCGCGACGGTGGCGCCGGCGTTCTAGTGCCGTACCGCCAGCGCCGAGTTTCATAAAGCAGAAAGGCCACCCGCGGGTGGCCTTTCTGCTGACGCAATCGGATCGGTCAGTCTTCTTTGCGGAACTTGTCGTGGCAGCCCTTGCAGGAAGCGCCGAGTTTGCCGAACTGTTCCTTGGCGGCAGCCGCGTCGCCGCTGGCAGCCACCTTGGCCATCTCGTTTGCCGCAGCGCCAAAGGTTTGGGCGATCTGGCCCAGATCGGGACTGCCGAAGAATTCCGACTTCAGGCGGGTTTCCTTCCAGCCTTTGCCCTTGTCGGAACCTGGCTGGTAGAGCGCGCCCATCTTGGAGTTGGCCACCGCCTGAATCACATTGGCAGCCTCGACGACTTGCTCCTTGTTGTACTGGCCGTCAACGTTGGTCTTGATGCGGGCCATGCTCCAGGCCATGGTGTGGTAGGCCGACTGGCGCCAGCGGATCTGGTCTTCCATCTTGCCGACCACCTGGGCGGCGGCGGAGCCGGCCAGTACAGCCAGCGTCAGGCCGGCAACAACTGTCTTGAATGTCTTTTTCATGTAGTTCTCCTGTGTGGTTGGGTATGCAGCGCTTTGATTGTATGTCATTCCCCGGCGGAAAAGACCTGCTTGACCCGCAACCGCCCCTGTTCTGTGACGATAGTCACCAAGCGGTCGATATTCGGGTGCTTGCCGGGATGAGCTTGCGCATCGACCGTATGCTCTGCATAAAGTTCCAAGCCCTTTTTCGCCGCCTCGGGGGTGATCACCCCATAAAGCTGCGCCAGATGGTTGTAAACCGCCAGAGAGCCCGCCTGCCCCGGTTTGTTCTCGATGCAGGCGACCTGATTCCCATCCTTATCAAATAGTTGCAATGCAGCAAGATGGGAAACCTTGGGCAACTGCTTGAGGTTGTCGGCGAAGGCCATCAAATCCTCCGCGCCAGTTCAACCGCCATGCCAAGGTAGTTGGCCGGGGTCATTTCCTTGAGCCGCGCTTTCTCCGCCGGCGGAATCGCCAGTCCCTCGATGAAGCAGCGCAAGGCTAACGGGTCGATGCCTTTGCCGCGCGTCAATTCCTTGAGCTGTTCGTAGGGGTTCGGCACGCCATAACGACGCATCACCGTCTGCACCGGCTCGGCCAGCACTTCCCAGCAGGCGTCGAGATCTTCGGCCAGGCGCGCGGGATTCGCTTCCAGTTTGTTGAGGCCGCGCAGCGTCGAGTCGTGCGCCAGCACCACATAACCAAAGGCGACGCCCATATTACGCAGCACGGTGGAGTCGGTGAGATCGCGCTGCAGACGCGAAATGGGAAGTTTCTCGGAGAGATGGCGCAATACCGAGTTAGCGATGCCAAGGTTGCCTTCCGAGTTTTCGAAATCGATCGGATTGACCTTGTGCGGCATGGTCGACGAGCCGATCTCGCCGGCCTTGGTCTTCTGTTTGAAATAGCCCATCGAAATGTACTGCCAGATGTCGCGGTCAGCATCGATCAGGATGGTGTTGCACCGCGCCATCGCATCGAAGAGTTCTGCCATCGCATCGTGCGGCTCGATCTGGATGGTGTAGGGATTGAATTCCAGTCCAAGCGACTCGACGAACCGGCGAGCAATCCCTTCCCAGTCGAGCGTCGGGTAAGCGGACAGGTGGGCGTTGTAATTGCCGACCGCGCCATTGAATTTGGCAGTCATGCTCACCCGGGCGATGCGCTCGCGTGCCCGAATCAGGCGCGCGGCGATGTTTGCCATTTCCTTGCCGAGCGTGCTGGGGGTCGCCGGCTGGCCATGGGTGCGCGAGAGCAGGGGCAACTCGGCGAGGTCGTGCGCCAGTGTGCGGAATTTCTCGATCAGCTTGTCGAGGCCGGGCAGCAGGATCTGCGCCCGCCCATCGTTCAGCATCAGCGCATGGGAGGTATTGTTGATGTCTTCAGAGGTGCAGCCGAAGTGGATGAATTCTGCCGCCTTCATCACTTCACCGTTGCCTTTGAAGCGCTCCTTGAGCCAGTACTCGACAGCCTTCACGTCATGGTTGGTGACGGACTCGATTTTCTTCACGGCATCGGCATCGGCAACGGAAAAACCGGACGATACCGCGTCGAGTTCGGCCAACGTAGCGGCGGAAAAGGCCGGTACCTCAGCGAGTTCCGGATTGGTCGCCAGCGCCTTGAGCCATTCAATCTCGACGCGGATACGGTTGCGGATCAAGCCGAATTCGGAAAAATGGGTGCGCAAGGACTCGACCTTGGCGGCATAGCGGCCATCAAGAGGGGAAAGCGCCGTCAGGGCATCTAGACTGGATGTAGGCATGGCAAGGAGACGTAGGTTAAATGTTCATTTTAGCCCGTCCCCGCCACAGGCTTCGCCACCCGATTTCGAGAAATATTGACCCGGTTTATCCTTGCATAGCCACGCTCCATGCCGACCGTATAGCGACTGAGCGATGGTAAAATTTGCCGCATTGCATTAGCGGTATTGCTTCATGAAACTGCTCGGAACGCTTACCAGCCCCTTCGTACGAAAAACGCGCATCGTTCTCGCCGAGAAAAAGATCGATTGCGAGTTTGTGATCGACAATGGCGGGGCGGATGGCAGCGGGCTCGCCGCACATACCCCCTTATGCCGCATACCCGTGCTGTTGCTTGACGACGGCAGCAGCCTGTTCGATTCGCGGGTTATCGTCGAGTATCTCGACAATCTGGCGCCCAACAACCGCCTGCTCCCCCCACCCGGTCGCGAACGCACACTGATTCGCCGCTGGGAAGCGCTGTGCGACGGCGCCCTCGATTCCGCCGTCTCTGCCGTCATGGAAAGTCGGCGGCCCAACGGCGAGCGCAGCCAAGCCTGGATCGACGCTCAGCGTAAAGTCATCGACTTGGCTCTCGTCGCCTGCGCACGCGACCTGGGCGAGCAAGCCTGGTGCCATGGGACAGCCATTACATTGGCCGACGTAGCGCTCGGCAGCATGCTTGGTTATCTGGTTTTCCGCTTCCCGGAGATCGACTGGCGCGGACAGTACGAGCCGCTTGCGAAGTACTACGACAAGCTGATGCAAAGGCACTCCTTCGCGGAAACGATGCCGCAAGACCATTGACGACCGGAATTTCGTTGGGTGGCCGCTCACCCCTCGAATCGTTGAAGACCAGTTCCCGTATCGATTTCGAGCGACTTGAACCAGGTTGCCGAATCGGCCTTGGTCCATACGCCGATGTGTCCACGAATTTCGTTTTCTGCCGGGTATTCGACCAGCGTCTCGCCATCGATGCCGCAGCGCGCGGTCTGTCTCGAAATATCCGCATGCAAGCGGTACCAGCAACCCGACTTGATGGTCAGGGCAACTCGGCCGCGTTCGATTCGCTTGCCATCGATGCATTCGAAAAGAATCGCGTTGTGTTCAAGCGCGTTTATGCGGAACACAAAATAATTGGCCGCATTTTTCAGGCCGAAGATCAGACCGCCGGCGCGGTCGATGCGTCCGCCTTCGAGCATGACTTCGACCATGACGCGGCCGTCGGCCATCTCGCTATTCTTGGCGATCGCCAGGGGAAAGTAAAAGTAGGCGCCAATGCTGCCCACCAGTTCCCGGTATGAGGCAGCAATTCTCTGTCCCAGCGGCCCTTGGTTTGCACCAACACCTGGCTGAATATTATCCAGTCCGCTCTGGTGAAGGCAAACCTCGCCGGCGCGAGTGCGGCGTGTCCAGCGCCCCTGCTGCGTATAGAAATGGCGCGGATACTCGGGATCACGGGGTTTCAGGAAATCGTAGTCGCCGGCCATGAACGCGTCGGCTAGGGTCAGCACGGCGTTCTCATCCGAAAGCGTCATATCGAGCAGGCGACAACTGGCCAGCAGGCGGCCGAGCCGATCGAGCCCTACCAGCGTGCTGGGGGCGTCATGCCGGCTGTACGTGGCTTCGAGAAGATCGCCCTGCACTTCGATTTTGAAACCGAGACGATCCAGCACCGTGCCCAGAAAACGGACGCGCAGCGAACGGCCGAAAAAGTTTCCCGCGCCGCCGGCAAACTGAAGCGTAACGTAGTTGTGGCTGGCCTCCTCGACGCAAAGGGCGTCGACGGTGGCAAAGTGGTAGCCGAATTTCGCACTGAAATTGAGATAGTCGTGCGAAACGAGCGCAAAACTGTCGCCGCCGGGTTCCGGGCCCAACTCCGAGGTGGCAACCGAGGCCATGAGCGACATGAAGCGGCTGGAAGCAAAGTTGATCGTACCTTCCCAACCGATGCCCGGATGCGTCAGGCCCTTCCAGATGGCTTGCAGGGGGGCGGAGGCGAACTCATCCGGGGTGACACTGTGGCGTGCCTTGCGTTTTTCGGCGAGGCCGCCGCCCAGGTCGATCACATGCACCGCCAGCGGCAGGTGCGTCGCCACCTTGACGGCCGCGCCGGCTCCATCGGCATCGGAAGAGAGGTCGAACATCGCGCGCATCGCCAACTCGTGGCAGAAGCGGATTACATCGTGATAACTGCGACAGCTCTCGGGCGCAAAATCGGCCGCACGGCTGTCGGTCAAGTTGAGCGGCACGATGCGGTCGAGCAGGGTACGCAGCTTGCGGTGCGCCGGACTTCCCACGTAGCGTTTGCGCGCCGGGCGCATGCGCTCGCCGAGCCGCTCCGGGTGGCCGCGCACCACCACAACACGGTTGCCGGCTATCACGGTGGCTGAGGCCCCGTGCTGCAGAACGCTGGCGGCTCCGGTAGCCCCCATGATGGCGGGAATGCCAAATTCCCGCGCCACCGAAGCAAGGTGGCTGGTGATACTGCCGACTTCGGTGACGAGGGCGGCGATGCGGCCCATTACGGCGGCGTAAGCCGGGGCGGCCGTGGGAGTCACGAGGATGGCCCGATCGGGAATTGCGCCCAGCGCATTCTCATCGCGTACGATGTGTATGGTTCCTGCGGCAATGCCGCGCGCTGCCGCGATGCCGGTCGAAACAAGCAGGTCGAGACCGGCGAGATCGTCGGCCGGATCGGCCTCGCCGGCGGGGGCGAGATGCAGCGGGCGGGTCTGCAGGAAGTACAGCTGGCCGCACGCGTCGATCGCCCATTCGATGTCTTGCGCACTGCCCGCGTGCGCCTCGATGCGCGCGGCGCCGTCGCGCAGTTGCGCAATACCCGCATCGTCCAGCGAGGGAAGCGACTGACGTTCGGCTTGGGTATCCTCCAGCCGTAGACCTCCCGCCGCAAGCGGTATCAAGGCAGCCGTCTTGCACGCGATATAGCTGGCGAGGACAGCCCCGCTGCGCTTGTCGACAAGAAAGTTGTCCGGCTCGGCATCGCCGCCGACCAGTTGCTCGCCCAGACCCCACAGGGAACTGATCTTCAGGTGGCGGTCGTCCAGCGTTTCCGGGTCGATGGTGTACATCACCCCGCTGGCTTTGGCGTCGATCATCGCCAGACCGATCACACTCATCGGCGTTGCAGCATCGTCCAGTCCCAGCAACAGGCGGTAGGAGATGGCGCGGGCCGAGTACTTGCTCGCCACCACCTGCTTGAAGGCATCGAGCAGACCGGCGCGCGTCACGTTCAGCTCGGTCGCGTACTGCCCGGCGAAAGAAGCCGCGCCATCCTCGCCAACGGCGCTACTGCGCATGGCAATCCGCACATCGGGGCAGGTCTTGCTTTCCAGTTCGGCATAGGCGGCAGCCATGGCCTCGGCCAGGTCGACAGGCAGCGGTGCGTCGAGAACCATTTGCCGGATGACGGCGCTGCCCGCTTCCAGTGCGGCGATGTCTTCGGGGGACAGGCGGTCCAGCACGCCGAGGATGCGTTCGCTCAAGCCCTGCGCAGCCAGAAAGCGCGCCGTGGCGTCGACGGTGACGACGAAGCCGGCGGGAACCGGGAGCTGCAATTCGTTCTTCATCAGCGCCAGACCGGCCGCTTTGCCGCCCACGCATTCGTGCAGGCCCGCTCCGACGGCATCCAGCGGCAGAACTTCCGGAATGCCCGCAGCGGGCGACGCGGCCGACGGGGCCGCGATGGCTTCTTCGATCGCGCGGCAGGCAGCGCCAAGGGCCGCAAAACGGTCTGCGGTAAGTCCGTTGAGCGCACCGACCAGGCCCTCGACATGGCTGCGCAACTGCGCATGATGCCGGGCCACGGTGAGTGCATCGATGGGGTGGTCGCTGTAGTAGATCTGCTCCAGTTCAGCCATGTGACGCAGCGCATCGCGGTTGTGGTTGAGCAGGGCGCGGAAATGCCGGTACTTGTCCAGAATCGGCTGCTCCGTCTTTCCGCGCAACGCACCGAGTTGTTGCCACGAGAAGAAATCGCGCAGCTTCATGCTTCGCCTCCCAGGTACGGACAGATGCGCCGTCTCATGTCGTCGCGCAGTTTGCGCGTGCGGTTGAGATCGCCGATACCGAAAAACGGACTCGTGAAGGGGTCGTCGAAAGGCATGTGCTTGCGCCGCCCGCCGCCGGGAAAGGCAGTGCAGAACTCGTCGGCGCTCGAACACAGCGAGATGATCACGTCGAAATGGCAGCCGAGAAACAGATCGATGTGCTTGGGTTTGCTGCCGACGGTAGAAACGCCGATCTCATGCAAAGTCTGGGCGACGGGTTTCCACAAGGGCATGGGAAACAAGCCCCCGGAAAAGGCGGCCCAGTCCTTGCCGAGATAGTGATTGGCGATGGCTTCGGCCATCTGCGAGCGCACGGCATTGCCGGAACAGATGAACAGCACGGTATGACGGCCCAAGGACTTGGCCAGATGCCAGCGCACCACTTCGCGATCCGGGATGCTGTGGGTGGTGAGGCAGACCGGGCAACTCACCTGGCCCTGATCGGGCAAACAGGGACGCACCCATTTCTCGTCGATGATCAGCCGTGGGGAGTTTGCCGCAGCGTCGCTGCTTTGCCGGACGGGAAAGCTGTCCGGGATGCCCAGTAAGGCCATGGCAAAACCCAGTTCGCTGCGCAGTTCCTGAGCGGCGATGCAGCCCGGTTGGGCGATCAGTTGAATATCCATGCAGAGGTCGCGCGGTAGGTTGCGCGGCGAAACTCAGCCGGCGGCGAGTGCGGCGCGGCGCTGCCGTACGCCTTCGGCCAACTGATCGAGCACGGCGACGGTATCGTCCCAGCCGAGGCAGGCATCGGTAACCGAAACGCCATAGGCAAGCGGTTTGCCCGGTTTCAGATCCTGACGCCCCTCGTTGAGATGCGACTCGATCATCACGCCGAAGATGCGTTCCTCTCCCGCCGCCAACTGTCCAGCCACATCGGTCGATACCTCCATCTGGCGCTTGTAATCCTTCCGACTGTTGCCATGCGAGAAATCGACCATCACCCGCGCCGCGAGTCCGGATTTGCCGAGTTCGGTACAAGCGGCATCGATGCTGGCATGATCGAAGTTGGTCTGCTTTCCGCCACGCAGGATGACATGACAGTCTTCGTTGCCATTGGTGGACACGATGGCGGAATGCCCGGCTTTGGTCACCGAAAGGAAGTGATGCGGCGCCTGGGCGGCGCGGATCGCATCGACGGCGATTTTGATGTTGCCGTCGGTACCATTCTTGAAACCGACCGGGCAGGAGAGGCCCGATGCGAGTTCACGGTGCACCTGGGATTCGGTAGTGCGTGCGCCGATGGCGCCCCAACTGATCAGGTCGGCCGTGTATTGCGGCGAGATCGTGTCGAGAAACTCCGTGGCACACGGCAGTCCCATCTGGGCAAGCTCCCAGAGTAGGCGGCGCGCCAACCGTAACCCCTCGTTGATCTTGTAGCTGCCGTCCATGCGCGGGTCGTTGATCAGGCCTTTCCAGCCCACGGTGGTGCGCGGCTTTTCGAAATAGACGCGCATCAGGATCAACAGATCATCGGCCAGACGGTCGTGCTCGGCCTTCAGTCGCTGCGCGTATTCCAGCGCCGAATCGATATCGTGAATCGAACACGGCCCGACCACTACCAACAAGCGGCTGTCGGCGCCATGCAGAATGCGATGGATCGCCGCACGTGCGCTGTACGCCGTAATCGCCGCCGCCTCGGTAGCCGGAAATTCGCGCAGGACGTGTCCGGGCGGTGAAAGTTCCTTGATTTCCCTGATACGAACGTCGTCGACGATATGCTTCATGATGGCGGCCTGTGGATGCGTAAAGCTGCGGATTCTATCGCGCCGCAACATCCGCTTCGCTATCGTTAAGGCGCCGGGCTGCCATGCAGGAGATAGAGTTGATCAACCTCGGCAAGAACCTCAGTGCCTAGGCAGGTAGTGCAGGCATCGAGATCCTCCTGCAACTGCGCCACCGTCGAGGCGCCAAGGATGGTGCTGGCAACGAAGGAACGCGAACTGACGAAAGCCAGAGCCAGTTGCGTCGGCGTCAGGCCATGACGGCTGGCCAATTGACAGTAGGCGGCGACAGCAGCCGGGACACCCGGTTTTCCGTAGCGCTGACCGAAGTTATGGAACAGCCGCAAGCGCCCTGCTGCTGTGGAATTTTCGAGGTATTTTCCGGTGAGGTGGCCGAAAGCCAGCGGCGAATAGGCGAGCAGGCCGACCTGTTCGCGATGGCAGGCCTCATGAAGGCCCACTTCGAAAGTCCGGTTCAGCAGATTGTAGGCATTTTGTATCGAGGCCACGCGCGGCAGTCCGAACTCTTCGGCGTGACGGACAAACTGCATTACGCCCCAAGGATGTTCGTTGGACAGGCCGATGGCACGTACCTTCCCGGCTGCCACCAATTCCGCCAGCGCTTCCAGTTGCGCCTGAATGGGAACGGTGTCGCACTCCTTGGCAGGGTCGTAGCGCCATTGCCCGAACATCGGCTGGTTGCGGTCCGGCCAGTGCAACTGGTAGAGATCGACGTAATCGGTCTGCAAGCGCCGTAGGGAATCCTCCAGAGCCTTGCGTATATTCTCTGGCGAGAAATTGAGTATTCCGCCGCGAATCCACGACAGCGTGCGCCCCGGCCCGGAAATTTTGGTCGCGAGGACAATGCGGGACCGATCCTGGCGTTTTAACCATTTGCCGACGATAGTCTCGGTCACCCCGTAGGTTTCAGCGCGCGGCGGCACGGCGTAAAGCTCGGCAGTATCGATGAAGTTGATGCCGCGCTCCACGGCAAGATCGAGTTGCGCATGCGCGTCGGCCTCGGGAGTCTGCTCGCCGAAAGTCATCGTGCCGAGGCAGAGCGGGGTAACGGCAAGCGGGCTGCGGCCGAGTGGTCGGGTTTCCATGATGTTGTTTTATCGCATTCGGAAGGTAGATTGAGTCAGCGAACCAAGTCGGGATGATCGGGAAAATGCACGGCCAACCAGACTGATACGGCGGTGGGATCGGTCCATGCCACACGATGCCTGCGGTGCGGCTCGATGTACAGCCAGACGCCCGGCATCAGGTTCCGGTCGGTGGTTTCGTCTTCAAACCGGAGTCGTGCAGCCCCTTGCAGCAGAACGACCCACTCCGCTTCAATCTGGTCGTACCAAAAGTCTGGCGGACTCGCTTGTCCGGTCGACACAATCCGTTCGATGCGCACTCCCGGCCTCGTAAGGAGAGTATCGAAACGCTCTTCGCGTGTGCGACAAGCAGGGAGATTGGCATACAGATTTTCGACAGGCATCGGCCCATGATACAAAGTGACAGGGGCAACCGCCAGCCTGCCCCCACTCGTTTGCCTGGGGTATGCTCTCCGGTCGCTCATCAAGCAAGAAATATCAACCAAACCGCCATGATTTTCGACCGTTCCGCCCCGTCACCCGCCAATGATTTTCAGTCAGCGCATGCAGAACTGCTGCTCGGCAGTTATCGCACACTTTTGGGCGAGGATTTGCTCCCACAACCCGCCACGAAGATCGGTCGCAGCCTTTATGAAGCACCGCTGGTTGTGCTGGCCCACGATACCGCGCCCGACCCCGTCTTCTTCTACGGCAATCTTGCCGCGCAACAGCTATTCGAAATGGATTGGGAGACGCTGGTACGCTTGCCCTCGCGCTACTCCGCCGAACCCCTGGCGCGCGAAGAACGCCAACGGCTGCTCGATCTGGTCGCCCTGCAGGGATTTATCGACAACTACTCTGGCGTGCGAATCGCCCAATCCGGCAAACGATTTCTAATCGAAGATGCACGCGTGTGGAACCTGTTGGGGTGTGATTGCCAGGTCGTCGGGCAAGCGGCGGCTTTCGCACGCTGGGCGCCTCAACCGGCGCGCGCAAACGCACCGCAATTCATATCTGGGTCGTTGCGGCGATAATACGCATCCTCCATTCGGGAGTACATTCCGAAACGCCCCTTATGCTTGATACGATTCCCCTCGAACCACCAACCGAACCCCCTGCCATCGTCCAGCGTGCGGGATTGATGCCCGGCAAGCACACGCCGCCGACGTTCGAGTGTTTTGTACGCGAAGCCGATCGACACGACATCGACCCGTTTGTCCTGCTGGCTGTGTTGAAAACTGAAAACGGTCGCCCCGGTGAAGTGGCACTAAACACCAACGGCACTCAGGATCTTGGCGTGATGAGTATCAACACCGTCTGGCTACGGGATTTCGCCCACAAGTTCGGCCTGAGCGAAGATGCCGTCAAACGGAAGCTGGCGAGCGACGGATGCGCCAATGTGGCTGCCGGCGCCTGGATTCTTGGCCAACGAATTGCCGAAGCGAATGGCAATATCTGGGAAGGTGTTGCGCGCTATCACTCACGCACACCAGCCAAGCAGATTCCCTATCTCAAACGCGTCAAAGCCCGTTTACAGGACACCCTTGCCCGGATGCGCAATCAGGAGCCTTGACTGGGTTCGACATTCCGAAGTTTTGGCGGAAGTGGAAGTCCTTGCCGCCACCGTCTTGAAAAATCACTTCAAGAAAGAAGTTAGCTGAATGGCCTCCCATCCCACCTGACCCAATGAAATCGTGACCACGTCGAAGCAACGAATCCTTTCATACCGCACGATTGTTATGGCCTTGTTTGGTGCCATGGTAATGACCCTCGCCCCGACGGCACCGGCCCAAGGCGTCGATACCGGCAAGCCTTCCGTATTGCGCAACCTTGTTCCGGCGAAACAGGTCGAGGGGCAAGCGGCGCAATACTATGCCCAACTGCTGAAGGAAGCAGCCAGCAAAAAAGCTCTGGCCCCGGACAGCCATCCGCAGGTGCTGCGGCTGCGCAGCATCGCCCGCAAGCTGATCCCGTTTGCCGAGAAGCATAACCTGCGCGCAAAAGAGTGGCGCTGGGAGGTTAATCTAATCGCTTCGAAGCAGATCAACGCCTTCTGCATGCCGGGCGGCAAGATTGTCTTTTTCACTGGCATTCTTGAGCAGCTCAAGCTCACCGACGACGAAGTAGCGATGATCATGGGTCACGAGATCGCTCATGCCTTGTGGGAGCATGCCCGCGAACGCATGGCGAAGTCGTTTGCCACCAACATCGGCGCCAGCTTGCTGGGGGAATTGATCGGGGGCGGAAAGTACTCCGGCCTGTTCCACATGGGGGGTGATCTGCTGACACTCAAGTTCTCGCGCGGCGACGAAACGGAAGCGGATATCGTCGGACTCGATTTGGCGGCGCGGGCGGGCTATGACCCCCGCGCCGGAATTACGCTGTGGCAGAAAATGGCCGCAACCAGCAAGGGGCAATCGCTTGAATTTCTTTCCACGCACCCTTCCGGGGCAACTCGCATAGAGGATATCCAGAGTCAGTTACCGAAGGTGATGCCGCTTTACGAAGCCGCCCGTTCATGAAGCTCGGAGTGCTTGTTTCATCATTCTGTTCGGCCACTCAGACTACTTTCCAACCGGTTTCGCCAGACGGTCGATCATCGCGCTGACAGCCTTGATCTGCAATCCATCGCGCGTGTGATAGTTGGCTCCCGTATACCCCCACCAGTCCCAGCAACCTTTGGGATTCATCATGTACTTCCATGAACCGATTGCAAGGCCGTAGCGAGAACGGATCTGGGGATACAAAACAATAATCCTGTTCGAATCGGCCCAAGCGTTGTAACCGGCCTCAGTCACGAAACGAGCACCTATCGCCTCCTTAGCTTGGCGGCAACCATGGAAGACAACATGAATGCGGCACCCGCCCGATAGGCACTCCTTCGGGATAAAGACGTAGCCTTCGTCGGCCATGCTGGCATCGACAGGCCTTCCGGCGAGGAACGGGCGCTGATCAAAGCTCAGCAACTGACCTCCTGGCTGTGTGCTCTTTGCCTTGAGAGGACCAAGCAAATGGGCAAGCATTTCCCCAGCCGCATCAAGTTGCTGGCAACGATTGATGAAAGGCGCTTCCGATTTTTCGCACGCGCCAGTGGCACCGGGTTCGACCGATGGCATGGCGTGCCCGGCATCAGGGTGCCGAATATAACGAATTGCCGTTTCCGGCAGGCGCGCTTGGTAGAAGCCAGCCAAGGCATCCATCACCGAACGACGAACGGTTTGGTCGCTTCCTCCCGAGAACATCCAGACCCGCTGCCGGAGCAGATGCTCCGGATTATCGATCCGCCCCTCTGTGGCGAACCGATTGATCAGGCTTTCCTGTTGCGCGGTGGAGGGTGGCGGGGCCTCAGGCGTCGGCGACATGCATTGAGCCAAGGCGCGTCCTACCTGAGCTTCGGCGCAGTAATAGGGGCCGCCCGCCACGATTCCTGCGCCAAGGACTTTTTGGGAGTGCGCTACCTGGTACTGAACCGCCATGTAGGCGCCGGAAGACAAGCCAGATACCGTCAAAAACTCGCCAGTAGCAGCGAGCTGCGGCAGCTGTGAAGAAGCCTGCGCAAGCGAATTGATCGAAACGGCGATGAAGAACAACCACCTCGTGGCCATTGTCGATCTTATGGTTGATTGGGTAGGTAGCGACATGGCAAGTTCGGATACCTGAACGAAAACGGAGGGACTCCGACCGCACACGAACCGAACTGCCTATCTATGTCGTTGATTCTAAATTCTTTGGTGGAGGTAAGCGGGATCGAACCGCTGACCTCTTGCATGCCATGCAAGCGCTCTCCCAGCTGAGCTATACCCCCAAAAGAGACGGCGGATTATACAGGCCGATCAAGACTTGTAAAGCTTTTGCGGATAAGTTTCATAGAATTTTGCCTGGATTCATCAGACCGGCCGGATCGATCGTACGTTTCACGGCACGCATCAAGTCCATTTCCACCGGACTCTTGTAGCGCAGGATTTCTTCACGCTTGAGTTGGCCAAGGCCATGCTCGGCGGAAATCGATCCGCCCAGTTCATGCGCGAGATCATGAACGATACGATTGACCGCCGCCGACTGGGCGAGAAAGACGGCATTATCCTGCCCAGCGGACTTCGACTGGTTGTAATGGAGGTTACCGTCGCCGAGATGGCCGAAACAGACGATGCGCACGCCCGGAAAACCGCTCTCTAGCGCCGTGTCGCACCGTGCGATGAATTCAGGGATACGCGATACAGGCAGGGAAATGTCGTGCTTGATCGACAGTCCCTCGATCTTTTGCGCTTCCGCGATATTCTCGCGTAGAGCCCAGAACGCCTGTGCTTGCGCCATGCTGCGGGCGAGCGCGGCATCGCCGGCAATGCCGTCCGAGATTGCATCGAACACGAGCTCTTCGAGCGGCGCAGACAGATCAGAATCCATCGTGTCGGAAAGTTCGATGAGTACCTGCCAGGGGGAGTTGCCGGCAAGCGGAGCACGGCTCGCCGGGATATGGCGCAGGACGAGATCGAGCGCCGGACGGCCGATCAGTTCAAATGCCGTCACACGACCGCCGATTTTCTCGCGCAACCGGGTGAGCAAGGCGACGGCAGCGGCAGGACTGGGCACGGAGACCCAAGCGGTAGCAACCTGGCGTGGTCGCGAGAAGAGCTTGAGGACGGCTGCGGTGATGAGACCGAGCGTACCTTCCGCGCCGATGAACAGATGCTTCATGTCGTAGCCGGTGTTGTCCTTGCGCAAACCGCGGAGACCGTTCCAGATACGGCCATCCGGCAGGACAACTTCAAGGCCGAGGCAGAGTTCGCGGGCATTGCCGTAGCGGAGAACCTGAACACCGCCCGCATTGGTCGATAAATTTCCGCCGATGGTGGCGGTCCCTTCGGCGGCGAGCGATAGCGGAAACAGTCGGCCGGCCTGCTCTGCCGCTGCCTGCACCGCCGCCAGGGTGCAGCCGGCTTCGACGATGAGTGTGTTGTTATCGGCGTCAATGGCACGCACTCGATTCAGCCGCTGCAAACTAATGACCACCTCGCCCCGCGGTTCGCGGGCTCCACCCAGCGGCGTAGCTCCTCCGCACAGACCCGTATTGCCGCCTTGCGGGACGATGGCAATGCCGGTCTGCGCGCAGGCACGCACGACGGCCGCAACCTCTTCAACCTGCCCCGGCTTTACAACGCACACGGGTTGGCCGGAGTAGCGACCGCGCCAGTCGGTACAGTAGGGGGCAATGTCGAAGGTTTCGGTCAGCACCTGCTGCGCGCCCAGCAGGTCGCGCAAGCGCTCAAGAAACTCGGCGCTCATGAGACGGCAGTCGGTTCTACGCTCAGTGCGCCATACAGGTCGTGTACGTCGCAATCTATGATAGAGACCGTGGCGAACTCGCCGATCTCCAGATCATGGCCATCAGCAATGTAAACGAGCCCGTCTACATCCGGCGCATCCCCCATGCTGCGTGCGATGGCGCCCTCTTCGTCGATATCATCCACCAGCACCGTCAGGGTGCGGCCAATCTTGGTTTCGAGGCGTTGTGTGGAAATATCTTCCTGATGGCGCATCAGGCGCACCTTGCGCTCCTCGCGCACCGCTTCGGGAAGTGCGCCGGGTAAGGCATTCGCAGCCGCTCCAGCGACGGGTGAATAGGCAAAGCAGCCAACGCGATCCAGTTGCGCGGCATCGAGAAAGTCGAGCAGTTCGTTGAACTCGCTCTCGGTTTCGCCGGGAAAGCCAGCGATGAAAGTGCTGCGAATCGTCAGATCGGGCACAAGCTTCCGCCAGGCAAGAATGCGGTCAAGCACCTTGTCGATATCGCCGGGCCGCTTCATCTGTTTGAGGATGCGCGGACTGGCGTGCTGGAAGGGCACATCGAGATAGGGCAGCAGCTTGCCTTCGGCCATCAGGGGCAGCAGATCGTCCACGCTGGGATAGGGATAGACGTAATGCAATCTTACCCAGAGGCCGAGTTTCCCCAACTCGTCGCAAAGCTCGTAAAGCCGGGTTTTGACCGGCCGTCCGCCGATAAATCCGGTACGGTACTTGACATCGACGCCATAGGCGCTGGTGTCCTGCGAAATGATCAGCAGCTCCTTCACGCCCGCATCAGCGAGCGTCTCGGCTTCCTTGAGTACCTCGCCGACCGGACGCGAGACAAGGTCGCCGCGCAGGCTGGGAATAATGCAGAAGCTGCAACGGTGATTGCAGCCCTCGGAAATCTTCAGATAGGCGTAGTGATCGGGCGTGAGGCGGATGCCCTGTGCCGGCACCAGATCGACGAAAGGATCGTGTTGCGGAGGCAAGTGGGCATGCACCGCGTCCATCACCTCCTGCAAGGCATGCGGACCGGTAACGGCCAGGACGCTAGGATGCGTGTCCCTGACGATGCTCCCTTTTGCGCCCAGGCAGCCAGTGACGATCACCTTGCCGTTTTCATCCAGCGCTTCGCCGATGGCGTCGAGGGATTCTTCGACCGCGGCATCGATAAAGCCGCAGGTATTGACCACGACGAGGTCGGCCCCATCATAGCTGCCTGAGATTTCGTAACCTTCGACGCGCAGCCGGGTCAGAATCTGCTCGGCATCGCTGGCCGCCTTGGGACAGCCGAGGGAAACAAATCCCACGCGCGGAATGCGCGTCTTCTTCCTGCCGGGCACTATTTTTTCTTCTCTGACTTTTCGGGTTCCGCCGCAACGGGAAACTGGAAGCCGGTAAACATCTTCTTGGTCTGTTCCTGGATGTTTTCCTGCATCTGATGGAACATTTTCTGACTCTGCTCAACGTAGGCGCCCATCATGCTCTGCATCGCCGGCCCCTGAAAATTCAGGAACTGAGCCCACATATCCTTGGTCATTGCCGCGTTGTCGCCATAGACATGCTCAGCCTGTTCCTGCAACTTCTTCTGCATGTCGGAAAACGCCTTGACATTGTTCTCGAGATACTGACCCATCATGCCCTGCATGGCGTTGCCGTAGAAGCGGATCATCTGCGCCAGGATATCGGAGGAGAACATCGGCGCACCGCCGGCTTCCTCTTCGAGAATGATCTGCAGCAAGATGCTGCGCGTCAAATCCTCTCCGGTCTTGGCGTCTACGACGCGAAACTCCTCGTGCTTCAGAACCAACTCCTTCACGTCGGTAAGCGTGATGTAGGTACTGGTGCGCGTGTCGTAAAGACGACGGTTCGGGTACTTTTTGATGAGACGCGTCTGTTCGACCATGATGTTTCCTCCCCTTGCATTGCCGGGCGCCGCCGTTGCGGCGCCGGTAATGCAGTTTATACCCTTACTGGAAGTGCAGGCCGCCGTTGATGTTCAAGGTGGCGCCGGTAACATAACCCGCCAGTTCGGAAGCCAGATAGGAGCAGCAGGCGCCCATTTCTTCGGGCTTGGCGAGACGCTTCATCGGGATTCCATCAATAATCGACTTCAGGACGTCCTCGCGGATCGCCATCACCATTTTGGTGGCGACGTAGCCGGGGGCGATGGCGTTGACGGTCACGCCCTTGGTCGCCAGTTCCTGCGACAGCGCCTTGGTGAAGCCGATCACGCCGGCCTTGGCAGCCGAGTAGTTGGTCTGACCGGCCTGGCCCTTGACGCCATTGACCGAAGAGATGTTGATGATGCGGCCCCAGCCACGCTCGGCCATCTTGGCGGAGCACTGCTTGGTCATGTTGTACAGCGAAGTCAGGTTGGTGGAGATGACGGCATCCCACTGGTCGACTTCCATCTTCGCGAACATGCGGTCGCGCGTGATGCCGGCGTTATTGACAAGAATGTCCACCGGACCGGCAGCGGCTTCGGCTTCCGCGACCATCTTCTTGCAGTCTTCCAGCGATGAGACATCGCCGGCGACGCAAACGAAATCATTGAAGCCGGCGGCAGCCATTTCCTTCAGCCATTCGTCCTTGTTGTCGAATTGCGGATGGTAGGCAGCGACGACCTTGTGGCCATCCTTGGCGAAGGCCTGGCAAATGGCGGTACCCAGGCCGCCCATGGCGCCGGTGACGAGTGCTACGCGTTGAGTCATGA